>CATJQX010000132.1 GCA_949742535.1 uncultured Muribaculaceae bacterium
AATCGGGCGATGTCTTGTCTCTGCAACTGTTGCGGAGATTAAGTTAATCTACTGTACTTCGATTAAGCAGCAAGAGCGTAGTTATTTTCGCCATTTAAAATTGCGATGTCCCAGATTATAGAGCGAAGGCATCATTGCTCTGCATGCTTACACACCACTTCTACGCGCTGTCAAAACCGGTCATCCCCGTTATATGACATTACGATTTGGCGTATATCAGTTACAAAGTTAACATTCCCCGCGGAATTATGCAACTGCGGGGAATGTTATTTAAGTTTATTTAATATCGTTGTCTCCGAGGCGTAGCTATACAGTGGCCATATTCCCGTGTTATCCTGGAAAGATGGCTGTCAACAGCCCACTTCGTCAAGAATGGCTTTTTTGAAAGCGTTGTGGTCGCGGAGGTCTGGGCGGCCGGTGGCTTTGCCTTGGCGGTTCACGAGGATGTAGTAGGGGATACCGTCCACATTAAACTGCTTGCGCAGTGCAGTAATCTGCTTGTCGCTGACACGGTAATTGTTGGCGCGAGACATGATCATACCGTTTGCATCAGGCTCCGCACCGTCGCGATATGCCATGTTTAGCATACCCGAGAAATGGGAGTTGAGGTAGATGTCGACAGTCTCTCCGGGGGTGACTATCGTAGTGCCGGAGTGGAGTGTGGCTATCGATTCAGATGATTGGTAGATAAAGAATTGTGCCGGAGAAGAGAGTGCTACTTTCATTTCGGCGACACCGGTAGAATCGATCAGGGCATGATTGTTTTCCGTAGAGGTTACCTGACCGTGCAGAGTATTGACCCCCCCCAACTCAGTTTGTCTCCCATTTCGGGGCGATAGCCCATTACATGCACGCGCACTGTGGTGGTGTCAAACTTAAATTCCATAGGGGGGAACATGCCGTCAGGATCAATGTCGCGCAGCTTGGCCGGCATGTCAGCCATGTACTTGTCGGGGTTATCGGTTCCGGTGAGGTCGATATCCCATATCGCCCAACCGTCGGGTGTGTCTTCTGTAAAATCTATACAGTTGACAGTGGAGGGGATAGGTGGAAAGTTCATGGTGAAGCGAAGCACACCCGCTTCGGGCATCGTTATCTGTTCATCGGGGGTGATTCCGTCAAAGGATATGACGGGATACTTGTTGCCGTTGGCTACAATGGCGCTTGAGCCGGAGAGACGTACCCACCATCCCGGATGGAAATGGATGACGCCGTACAGAGTGGTTGACGAGTCTGTCAGCTCAATCTTGTCAAACGAGAGGTTGGTGGTGTTGCTGCTGCCGATGAACGGCTTGTCGATTGTGCCGCGGTTGTTAAACTGCGAGCATGCTGAGACCCACAGCATCAACGTTGCTGCGAATGCGAGGGTGATACTCTGCCTCATGATATGACGGTATATTACTTACGATGCACTGTAAAGATAGCGGAAATATGTGTTTTGTTTTGATCTTTATAATTCTTCTTCATGGATCTACCCCCGGAGTTTTATTTGCCTTTCGAGGGCTTGTTGGAGGTACCGGCTATCTGTTCGGCAAATTTGTTCGGAAACGACAGTTTCACCGGCGGTCGGCTCAGCGCATAGGCGATGAGGCCGATACCCATGAGTATAAAGGGGATGGAGAGCCATTGCCCCATGTTCAATGTCATGCCCACTTCAAATTCCTCCTGCGGATTTTTTACAAATTCTATAAGGAGTCTGCTGGTAAAAAGCACAACGAAAAACACTCCGAACAACAGGCCCGGGCGTTTTTCCGCGTTTCTCTTCCAATACATCCACATCAGCAGGGCGAAAAGCGCGAGATAGCATCCGGCTTCATATAGTTGGGTGGGATGCGACGGTAGCGAGAAGATCGGTTCCGCGCCGTTGATCCATCCGTGAATGTTGGTTACGAACCTGAATCCCCACGGCAGATCGGTCGGATGGCCGTATATCTCATGGTTCATAAGATTGCCGATGCGTATGAGCGCCCCAACAAGTGCGATAGGGATGACAAGGCGGTCGAATGTCCACAGCGGGCTTTTTTTAGTTACGAATATGGAGAACAGGATGATGGCTATCATTATGCCTATGGTTCCGCCGTGGCTCGCCAAACCACCTTCCCACGTATATAATATTTCTATGGGATGTTGCGAATAATAGTCCCACGCATAGAAAAACACATGCCCCAGGCGTGCTCCTACGATAGTCGCTATCACAACGTATACCAGCAGTGAGCCGAGCCATTTTTCGGGAGCGCCTTCGTGGCGGAAGATCCTGGCCATGATCATATAGCCCAGGTAGAAGCCGATGACAAACATCAATCCGTACCATCGTATTGTGACGGGATGTCCGATCAGTATGGGATTTGCCGTCCAGGTTATAAAGTCAAGCATTGTGCGGTTGGTATATTTAGAAAAGGGATCGTAGTCTGAAAGTTTCGGACTACGATCCTCTCTTGGTTAATATTAAGTTTGTTTATGCCGGTCAGCAGGGTTTGCCGTTGACGATGGCTTCGGTATCGCGTGCGATCATGAGCTCTTCGTCGGTAGGCACTACCACAACTTTCACTTTCGAGGTTTCTGACGAGATTACAGTCTCTGTACCTCTTGTTACAGAGTTCACTTCCTGGTTGATATCCACTCCCATAAAACCGAGGGGAGCGCATACCTTCGCCCGCAGGCCGGCCTGGTTTTCTCCAACACCGCCTGTGAAGACAATAATGTCAACGCCACCCATTTCGGCTGCATATGCGCCGATGTATTTGGTAATACGCTGTTCATACATGTCAAGCGCGAGTGTGGCCTGCTCATTGCCTCCTTTTACAGCATCTTCAATCTCACGCATATCTGATGAAAGATTGCTGATGCCAAGCACGCCGCTTTCCTTGTTGATGATTTTCTGCATTTCTTCTACTGAGAAACCGTGTTTTTTCATCAGATAAGTTATGGCACCCGGATCCACATCTCCTACGCGTGTGCCCATCATAAGTCCTTCGGTAGGGGTAAGGCCCATTGATGTGTCTACGCTTTTACCATAGAGCACGGCTGTTATCGAACCTCCGTTGCCCACGTGGCATGTGATGATTTTCTGGGTGGCGATGTCTACACCAAGTATCTCGCATACGCGTGCCGATACGTAACGGTGGCTCGTGCCATGGAATCCGTAACGTCTCACACCGTCTTCCTTATAGAATCGGTAGGGGAGGGGATACATGTATGATTTTGCAGGCATTGTCTGGTGGAAAGCGGTATCGAAAACACCCACCTGTTTGATGCCGGGCAGAATTTCCTCCACAGCTTCGATGCCGGTTACATTCGCGGGGTTATGCAGCGGCGCCAGATCGTAGCAGTCTTTTACCTGCTGCAGCACCTCCTCTGTCAGCAACACGCTTTTGCTGAACTTCTCCGCACCGTGGACCACGCGGTGACCCACAGCGTCGATCTCGTTGTATGATTTGATGCATCCCACCTCTGGGTCGGTCAATATGTCGAGTACGGCTTTCACCGCTCCCTTGTGATCCACGAGGCCGAGTTCCTTAATGGCTTTGCTGCCGTCTGAAAGTTTGTATTTCAGGAATCCGTCATGCAGGCCGATTTTTTCAACTCCTCCCTCTGCCATTACACGGTTGTCGGAGGTTTCTATGAGTTTGTATTTAACAGAGCTGCTTCCGCAGTTGAGAACGAGGATTTTCATGTTTATTATATTTAAGAATTCAGTCGTGGATAGCCTGGTTTGCGGTCATGATGATAGTCTTGTAGATGTCATCTGCCACACAACCTCTTGAAAGATCGCTCACAGGAGCTGCAAGACCCTGGAGAAGCGGGCCTACAGCCTCGGCACCTGCTATTCTCTGCACGAGTTTATAGGCGATGTTTCCAACTTCAAGCGACGGGAAAACAAGCACATTGGCATGCCCGGCAATATCGCTGTGCGGAGCCTTGAGGGCTGCCACTACCGGTACTATGGCTGCGTCTGTCTGGAGTTCCCCGTCCAGATGCAGCTCAGGAGCCATCTCATGTGCCAGACGGGTGGCCTCTACCACTTTGTCAACCCTTTCATGTTTGGCGCTTCCTTTTGTAGAGAATGACAGAATGGCTACTTTGGGGTCGATTCCCGCTACTTCGCGTGCTGTGGTGGCAGAGCATACCGCTATCTGGGCGAGCTGGCGTGCGTCGGGATCAGGCACAACCGCACAGTCGGCGAATATCATCAGGCCGTCTGTACCGTAAGGGCTGTTTTCCGGCAGGAGCATTATGAATGCGCCTGAAACAGTATCGATGCCTGGGGCGGTTTTGATGACCTGGAAAGCCGCGCGGAGCACATCGCCGGTCGTATGTATGGCTCCGGATACGAGGCCGTCGGCATCGCCGGCTTTCACCATCAGGGAGCCGAAGTAAAGTTCATTTGCTGTGAACCGGCGTGCATCTTCCATAGTGATCCCTTTCTTTTTTCTTAATTCAAAAAACAGGGGAGCATAACGGTCGATGTTCTTTTCGTCCTGATGGTCTATGACTGTGGCTTTTGAGATGTTCTCAAGTCCGAGTTCTTTTGCTTTGGCTTCCACTTCGATCGGGTTGCCAAGCAGAATTATGTCTGCGAGTTCGTCGGCAATAATTCTGTCGGCGGCAGTGAGATTTCTTTCTTCGGTACCTTCGGGTAGTACGATGCGTCGGCGGTTTGCTTTCGCGCGAAGTGTCAGTCTTTCAAAAAGTTTCATTTCATTCCGGTTGTTTTTCGGTTTGTCTTTGGTTGTGGAAGTCCGGGCATTATCCTGCGGTGAACTCATGCGCAGGGTGAATACAGACCCCGGAGGGGGAGGTTTGTGTTGCAAAATTAACAAAAATGTGAGAAATGCGGATAATAAATGCATTCAAAAAAAGCTCGGAAATTGTTCGGGAAAAGCGTTAACTTTGCAGAAAAGATTGAGAATATGCCTTTAGAAAACTTCGCTTCTCCCGTCGCGGTGGAATTGCTTGCACCCGCGCGTAACTTATCAACGGCGATTGCGGCTATAAATCATGGTGCTGACGCGGTGTATATGGGCGCTTCCGGACATGGTGCGCGCAGCCAGGCGTCCAATTCCGTTGAAGATGTGAAATGTGTGGTCGACTATGCCCATAAATTCGGTGTAAGGGTATATGTTACAGTCAATACCATCGTATATGACAATGAGATAAAAGAGGTGGAAAGTCTCATCGGCGAATTGTGGCGCATCGGTGTGGATGCCCTTATCGTGCAGGATATGGGCATTCTGCGCATGAATATCCCGCCAATACCCCTTCATGCATCCACCCAATGCGACATCCGCACACCTGAAAAAGCCCGTTTCCTTGAAGATGCGGGCTTCTCGCAGCTCGTGTTGCCCAGAGAACTTTCTCTTGAGGAGATACGCTCTTTCCGTGCCGTCACCACAGTGCCCCTTGAGGCATTTGTTCACGGGGCGCTCTGTGTGAGTTACAGCGGCGACTGCCAGGCAAGTTTCGTCCTTACGGGTAGAAGTGCCAACCGTGGGGAATGCGCACAGATATGCCGTTACAAATATGATCTGGAGGATGCGGAGGGGGCAAAGATACTCCGGGGAAAGCATCTGCTGTCATTAAAAGACATGAACCGCATTGACAGCCTGGGATCCATGCTCGACGCCGGTATCACCTCGTTCAAGATCGAGGGGCGCCTTAAGGATGAGGCGTATGTGAAGAATGTGGTCGCCGCTTACAGCGAGGCGCTTGACAGGGCGATCCTGGCTTCCGGCGGAAAGTTCCGCCGCGCCTCGAGAGGACATGCCCGTCCATCCTTCAGACCAGATGTGAGAAAGAGTTTCAACCGTGGTTTTACATCATATTTCCTGCAGGATCCTGCTGGAGCGACCACTAAGATGGCATCGTTTGATACTCCCAAGTGGATAGGGGAGGAAGTAGGCACCGTTATGCGCCAGCCATCTCCGCGTCAGCTTGTCATCAGGCGGAACACGACGTTGAACAATGGCGACGGCATCGGATGTTTCAACGGGGCGGGTGAGTACTGCGGTGTGCGTGTCAACCGCGTGGAAGGAAACACCCTGTATCTTGCCTCCGATATATCCGTGCCTGCGGGGACGGTGCTTTACCGTAACTCCGACCGCAACTGGAGCAAATTGATAGACCAGTCTGAGGGTGGAAGGAAAATCGGCATAACGATGCGTTTGCGCGGCATAGCAGACCGCATTGCGCTTGAGATTATTGATGAGGAGGGGCTCACAGTGACTCACGCCTGTGAATGTGTTTTCCAGACAGCACGCACGCCGCAGGAGGAGGCGCGCAGGCGCACGCTGTCAAAGCTCGGTGATACACATTTCGAACTTCTGGAGCTGCATGATTCTCTCGGCGACAGATTTGTGCCGTCGTCAGTGCTGGCATCTTTGCGACGGGATGCAGTGTCACTGCTTGAAAATACATATGCCGTCAGGTACACCACCGGATACCGTCGCGTCCCGTCAGCCGCTACCGGTTTATTGCCGTCATCCGTAAAGCTGACACGGCACGACAATATCGCCAATTCGCTCGCGCAGGACTTTTACCGCGAACATCTCGTTTCTCAGGAGTCGATACCTTCCGCTCTCGAGGTTTCACCCGATGCCGTGAAATCAGACACCAGGGTGATGCAGACGCGCTATTGTATCCGGCGTGAACTCGGTGCCTGCCTGAAAACATCTTCGGCAGGCAAATTGCCGGCAAAACTTTACCTTACCTCCGGCGCCACACGCTTCCGCCTTGAATTCGATTGCCGCAATTGCCGCATGAATGTGCATCTCGACAGATAATTTACAAATAATAGCATTTAAAAACCGGTGACACTCGGAAATTTCGCGTGTCACCGGTTTGGTTGTAATGGGGTGTTATAGGACTTGCTGTTGTATCAGTCGGGCAGGATTTCGTAGCCTGTGGCTTCGAGGAAATAGAAAGAGAGATAGGGTTTGCCTTCGATGGAGTCGCGTTCGGCTATGCGCGCTCGGTAGTCGGCCACACGCTCGCTGAGAGTGGCGAGATCCTGCTGTCCGTGGGCGGCGCGCTCGGTCTCGCAACCTATTTCCGGCTGTGCGGCTACACCCTCGCCGTTGTTTGCGGAATTGGCAATCTCCTCTCCCATCTGTTCCATCTGTTGAAGATATGCTTCGTCGATACGCTCCTCATGGAATATTCCCGTTACTTTTATAGGGTGGTGTATGGCCTCCCCTGAAAACGGTGCGTCCATACCGGGGAAAGCCTCGCAGCGAAGAAGCATGTTGTCGGCATTGCCCTGTACGAAAGCCTTACGGCCTCCATGTTTGCACAGATGGGAGCAGATCCCCTCCAGAGTGATTGTCTGGTCCACATATTTGTCGGAGTTGGTCAGCACTTCGTCTACGGTAACAGCCGCAGTGTCTTCGGCGTCGTTTCCTGCATTCTGTTTTTTGTTTGAGCTATTGCATGAAGTGGCTACGAGTGCAAGCACGAGTGTAGCCAGCAGAAAGATTGTTTTTTTCATTGTTCTGTTTATTATAGTTTGATATTATTGATGTCTGATCACAAGACTCGGCACGAATATGAAGATACCGAAGAGGAGTGTGAGAACCACATTGGCCACAAGGCATCCGGTCTTATGTTTACGCAGACGGAAAGCTACGATGGCTGCCAGCAGTGCGTTGAGGAAGATGGCGTGCCATGAGAAGTTGCCTACGCGCGGATAAACATACAGGTCGGTGTCGCTTGTAAAACTCGTTGTGAACGGGAAAATCCATTTTTCGATCTTATCGCGTGCTCCGGTGGGATATGTGTAGCGGTATTCACCCAGTAGTTTGTTGCCGTTCTGGGCGTCAAGCGCTGTCCATACAATTTCCTTGTCTCCGCAGTTCTTGATAGTCCAGCTGAAAAGACTTTTTATTATGGTGAGACGCTGGTGCTCCGGGTCGAAATCCACTCTGGGCAATTTTATCATACGGTATGTGTCACGTTCGAGGCCGTAGAGCGATCCGTCTTCGCATGATACAAGACCGTAAAGCATGCGGTCGGCGTTTTCTGTCACGAATACATGCACCGGCTTTGCCCCCGCCGGAAGCTCTATGCGTGCCATACTCGGACGTCCCACCTGCATTTTTAGATGATACAGGTTATTGCCGGCATCGATGATCAGATAGCCGTTGTCGTATGCCTTGCGCGTGGTGATGTTTGCCATCGCTTCTTTGGCGGGGAAGCGGAATCCCTTGTCGGCAAACATTTTTGCGAAGCGGCGAGTCCTTACATCGTCTGTGGAGTTAGTCTCCATATCGATGATCTCCACACCATCGTGCATTGTGAGCGCCACCTTGGGATCTTCAAGCTCGAAACGTGCCGGCATGGACTCCATCAGAGGATATATCGTGGGTACCGAGCGGTTTATGTCGCGCGGGAAAGATGCAAACACCCACCGGTTGCGGCGTATATTCTGCATCGACATCTCTATACCTTTCAGTGAATCGGGCATAAGTCCCTTCGATGCCAGTTGGTTGACATACATCTCGGGGAGGAGCGAGTCACGCTGGTCGCGGGTATAATGCTCCGACGATGTGGCTGTAGCCGGATCGTAGTCGAAGATCTCGGGATCCTCATGCCCGTTTTCGGAAGGCATGCTCACGATGAACCTGTCATTTACGGGAGACCATGACACGAACGGATCGGCGATATTCTGGGGAAAGCACAGCGAGAGAAGCCAGGGAAGCACCCAGCTGAGGACAGCTGTGGCCAGAAGGGTTACCAGTATATAATAGAAACGTTTCATAATCAGTCTTGCAGGCCCTCCTTGAACCTTGCTATGGAACCGAACGACAGTACGGCCAGTATCAGTATCAGAATTATTATCACAATGATCATACTGTTGTATGCGGCCATTACCCCGGGCTTCAGGAACATGACCATCATAAGGGTGATACCCAGAAGCGACAGAATAACGCGGGTGTACCATGTGCCCTCCAGACACACAGCCGACACACACAGATATGCGCATATCCCTGCGAGATACCACGGAAGCATAGTCAGCAGCACGCGCCACACCATCTCGCCGGGCAGTATGGTCGCGTCGTAAACCGCTATCACAATAGCCTGCAGAACAAATATCACAAGCAGCTGTATGGTGCCGGTAGCGAGCATCAGCGATACCAGGCGCGAATGCGGATACGGCAGATGCAGGGTCAGTTTCAGGCGCTTGTGTGACATTTCAGGCGCCATCTGCGCTATGCCGAGCGCCATCCCGATTGCCAGGGGTAGATATTTTACCGGATCCACGAATGAACAGTCCTTGAGGATCATCCCAAGCCAGAGGATGTTCACGCCGTTTGCCGAAATATGGGAGTTCATCGTCAGTATCACATAGCCGGCTACAAGCAGCGATACAATCAGGGCTACGAAAAACACACGTCGTGTCTTGAGCCATTCTTTGAATAACAATGCGCTGTACATGACTTACTTAATATTTACCGGTTAGACCTATGAATGCATCTTCGAGCGACATTTCGCGCCGCTTCATGTTTGACGGGCTGATGCCGTGGCTTTCAAGCACATGTGCCACATGTTCACGGGGCTTGAAGGTATAAAGTTCCACTTCGTTGCGTATCAGCGAGGGGTTGACTATACCGCTCGCTTCGTCGAATTCCGGCAACGTATCGGTGTCGCAGGTGAATGTATAGCATGCGAAATCGCGCAACAGGTCGGCTACGGATGTCTGGGTAAGGATCTTTCCGTAGTCGAGTATGATACAGTCGTCGATCAGGCGCTCCAGGTCCTGTATTATATGTGAGGTCATGAACACGGTCTTCTCTTCAGCCTTTGCGAATTCATGCAGATAATCCACGAACAGGCGCCGGTATCCGGGGTCAAGTCCGAGGGAGAAGTCGTCGAGCACGAGCAGGTCTGCGTTCTGGGCCAGGATAAGGCCGAGCGCTACCTGCGAGCGCTGCCCGCACGACATGGTGGATATACGCTGGTTGGGAGAGACATGGAGTTTGTTCATGAGTTCATAATATGCGTCCTTGTTCCATTTCGGATAGAAACGGGAATAGAAGCGCTCGATCTGCTCGATGGTCATGAACGAATACTGGATATGCCCTTCGATGAGCAGTGCTATGCGCGCACGTGTCTCCGGACGTATTTCCGTGATCGGTTCGCCGAATATGCGGCATTCGCCCGACTGCGGACGAAGGTAACCCATCAGAATGTTGATTGTGGTGGTTTTACCGGTTCCGTTCTTTCCCAGTAGTCCGAGTATGCGTCCTTTGGGGACATCGAAATTCAGGCCGCTGTAGATCAGTCGCCCTTTACCGTAGCGCTGGGTTAGATTCTTAACCGATATTACCGCTTGGTTGTCAGTCATTTTGGTGTTGATGTTCTTGATGTTTTGAATAGTTGCTTAGAATATAAGCGATGCTGTCACCGCGGTTCTCTGGCCATGTGCCCGTCTGCGGAAATCCGTATAACCGTAGGAGGCTTCGAGGTTGAGGATCTTGCCTGCGATGCTTCTTGATATGCCTGCTCTGGCGCTTATATGGCTTATGTCGGAGCTGAGCATATAGAAGTTCGATTTCACAGCCTGCCCTATCCCTTCCTCGGTATTGAGGTTGCCCCACACGTGGGTGCGGGCGGTGGCGGGGGAGAACGCTCCGTTTACACCGGCGGTTACCAGTGTGTTTGCGTTGGGGCGTATGGCGGCTGCGATGTCAAGCGATGCGGTGAAGCGTCTTACCTGTAGTTTCCGCGCCGGATCTGTGAGGCTCTCCTTGTCGTTGTGGAACATTCCTGTCGGTGTGACAGTGATTGACAGGTTTCCGTCGGCACGCTGCCATTCCACCGGCACACACACGGTGGCTGAAAACATGTTGTGGCTGTAGTTGTTTCGGCAACCGATTTTCTCATATGAGTTTCCCGATGAGGCTCCGAACAGGTTTTCCCTGCTGACGCGTGTGCTTGCGTCGGCTTTCAGTGTGGGGAGAAAACTTATCGTCCGGCCGCAGCTAATGTGCCATGATACCGATGCCAGATAGATCTGAGACGCTGTGGTGCCGAGTGTTATGTCGTTTATATCACGCAGGATCATCGACACACTGTTGCGGGTATATCCTATGCGGGCAGAGAGACCGTCGCCATGTGAGGAGGGGAGCAGGGTTATCGCTCCCGAGTATGCCAGCAGATTATGGCCGCTGCTGTTGCACAGGTTGTTGTCGAAGCGGTTGTAGACATTTCCCAATCCGGTCAACAGTCGTGTCATGATCGTATTGGCCGGATTATAATAATCTACATCGCAATTCTGGTGATAGATGCGTATCGAAGCATCAAGCGCAAGCAGGTATTCTGCAGACATGCTGTATGCTCCTCCTGCCGAGATGGTAAGATCCGATACAATGTCGCGCACACGCGGGTCATGTGAGCGGTGGGCGGTTTCAGCGCGATACCCGGCAGAAATTCCCGCGGCCCAGGAGCCGTAACGGCCTGTCCAGCCTCCTCCGAAAGTGTAACGTTGCCGCGTGACATCTCCCCCTTTCGCATCGCCGAGCATGAAGGGAGCGAGAAGCCGGTAGTCTATACAGTCGGCATATCTGACATCCTTGCTCACACCCGATGTGAACGATGCGTTTCCCCACACGGTGGATCTGGAGGATAGCGGATAATAGGATTCCGCTTCGAGACGGTAGAGATTGTGTCCTTTCCCCTCCTGTACCATAAATGGGGCAGACTGTCCGGAGTAATCGAACGTGGCCTTCACCTGCGACACTGCGATCGTGTCGAGCCATGACATTGTGGCCGGTCCGGCAGTGTAATACTGGCGCTGTAATGAACCGACCGGTGAACGCATATCGGCATATGTGTGCAGCAACGCATTGTCAGGTTCTATACACGAAGCCTTGGCGGCTGTCTGGGAGGCAGCCACCAAGACGGGTGCAAACAGTATGCTTATTACAACTTTCGTTATACGCATGTTTTATTTGGCGCTGACAACTTCAAAATCGTTGGCTGAATCGTCGGTATCCATCAGGATTACATTTCCTGCGGGGGAGTTTCCGGCCTGGCGGCGACGGAATTTCTTGCCCGTGCGGTTTGCAACCGTGTTTTCTACGGCGATAGAGGAGTAGCTCTTGTCGATTGAGGGTGCGAGGGATGCCATCTTGAAATCCTGTGCCACGCAGAGGTTCACGCCGTCGATGATCCATGAGTTGGGGATGATATACGCTTTGTTGCCGTTCATCTCCTTGCCGGTGCTTGACAGATAGGTGTAGTCTCCGTTATATTCGGCGAGGAATTTCTCTGCTGTCATCCCTTCGGGCATGCGCACCAGGGCATAAGATTTGTTGCACTGTTGGTTGGGAAGCCAGATGGTGGCAGAGTAGCTGAACCACTTGTTGAGGTTGGGCACATCGGGATTGTCGGTGTCGCGCACGCCGCCGGTGGTCACTTCGTCATACCATTCGAAGTCGGCGTCGCGGTGGTCAATGGCATTGCTTACCTGCTCTGTCCAGTCGATGGCCTGGTCAACGATTTTGATGGACTGTCCGGGCTGGATGGGAACATCCGTGCCGTTGCCGGGGATCACATAGATGGTCTGGGCGGTGAAGTTGTTCTCGGGCTTGTTGGCCTCTGTCAGCACTGTTATTGATGTGGCATTGGTGAATTTGCTTTCACAGAGTGCCAGACCGTCGGCATAGATCACTTCGTCGGTATTGTTGTAGATACGGAAGAAGGAGTCATACAGGGCGCCTTTGCCGGTGGCATTGAGTGATCCTGAAACGTAGATTTCGCTGAACACAAGCGAGTTGTCAGGATTGAAAAAATACCAGTCGAGGGCTATGGAGTGGGTGTTCTCGTTTATTACCACATTCTGTGCCACCGCTCTCAGTGATTTTTCTGTCAAGGTGCCGTTGTCGGTATAGCTGACTTTGGCTGTCGCGTCTACGTTATATGTTCCGGCTGTCAGCTGCAGGTTGTCTGTGCTTGTGACTGTAGTTACCGCGCCGGTGTTGATCTCTGTGAAATTGATTGTCTGCGACTCTATCGTGCAGCCGTCGGGTACCTTATCGGTGAATGTCACTGAATAGACAGGTGTTACGTCGTCATCTTCCGAGCATGCGGAAAATCCTGCGGCAAGCACGGAGCATACTAACAGATTTCTGAAAAATACTTTGTTAAGATACATGATTGTATAGTTTAATGGTGATATTCGTAAGTAAGTCGTGGAAACTATTTTATGGGAATTAGATTCTCAGATTGAGTTCCATTCCGAAGTAGGGCGACGAATAGCGGCGCACTGTCACTCCGTTGTAAGTGTAGTCAGGCTCGATTGTAAACAGGCGGTTGACGTAAAGTGCCACATTCACACGGTTGTGCCAGAATGTCTTGACCGCTTTTATGTTTATGGCGCTTTCGGCCGGAATGGTGTATTTGTCGAATGTCGATACTCCGAATGTGCGCACGAGCTGTTTCAGGTAAGGGTCCTTCATTTCTGCCGCCGTGTATGGCATCACCACCCCGGCGGGATCCATAAAATGGGTGGGGATGCCGCTGCGCCACAGGGTCTGGCGCGCGGTGAACCACATTGTTTGTATTCCGATGGAGAAACGCAGGCCCAGGCGGGGGAGGTCTGTGTCAAACATGAGGTTTGTGTTCAGGCTCTCGTACACGCTGCCGTCGTTGTCATCGTACAGGCCGATGTACTGCAGCTCTTTCCCGTTTACTATGATCGATGGTTTGTACCATAGCGGCTGGCTGTTTTTGTTTGTGGTGCGCAGGTATGCCCCGTTTATGGTGAGGCGTGTGTTGATTACCGGAAAACGGCGTGACTGGAAGGTGTATTCCACACCCTCTTTCAGTGTGGAGCTCCCGTTGGTCACGGTCGATCTTACCGTCTGGTATGTCATATCCGTGTATGGTAGTTCCTCGATCACCGGCGCGCGGTTCTCCATGTAAGGGTCATATCCAGAGGCGTCGTAGCGTCGGTAGTTATAGCGGTGTACGTTACCTGTATGACGGAAGCCGTCGTTCATCTCCTCACGGAAGTATATCAGTGACAGGCGGTTGTCGCGGTAGTTCAGGTCTGCACGTACTTCCCATTTGAAATTGCGTGCGGCTTTCAGATCATAATTGGTAAGGTCTTCAACATATGTCATCACGTTCATCACACGGTAGTCGGGAACGTTGTGATAGTAGTTTAGCTGTTCGAAGTCGGTATAGAATAGATCGGGATAGAGAAATGAGGCGACTGGCATCTTTGTCTGAAGGCCTGCTCCGCCGTTTAGTTCCGGAACAAGAGGATATCCCCCGATGAAGAGTGCCGGCAAGGTCCATGACAGTGTGGCACGCGGATCGAGGTACGGCTTCCATGCGAGGGTATAGCGGGAGTCGAGATGCATAAGCTGTGTCTCGCGCACACCGAGTGTGGCTTCAACCGTGTGTGCCTCCAGACGCATGAGATTCCGGCTTTCAACGTAGGCCGACAGCTGATGCATGGCCGGTATGTCGCTGAACGCGCGCGGACGCATGCCTGAGGATGCCGTTATAGGGCGCTCAAGATCGTATACGTTGCCCCGTCCGTAGTTTTTGCTCATGTTCCATTCCACGCCTGCTTTCAGGGTCGATGTGAGCTTCTCGCTGTCAAACCGCAGTGTGGTGGCGCCTTTTACATAGGCCGAGAACGGATCTCCATCCACGTCGAGCACTGCATAATATAGCAACGGCAGGTAATTGACATAATGTGGGCCGGGCACCAGTGAGACCGGCATCGGCATTACTCGCGATGAGGCCACATGGCGTTCCTGGTGGAGGCGCTCGCGGTTGTAGCTGAGGCTTGCCGTGAGGCTCGCTTCCTTGAATGCTTTATCTGTCGGCCGTATGTTCAGCGTATTGTTCCATGAGAAAGAATGGTTGGAGGTGCTGAAGCGGTCTACAGTGTTGTTGATCGTGAGGTCGGGATCGTTGTTGTCGCGCTCGAAGGATGCCCCGTAGTTCAGCGAAGAGTTCCATGAGGCGGAGAGAACCTGGTTGTGGAAACGCTTGTCGCTTCGCATCGAGGCGTTTACACGTTTGTAGTTTTCACGCGGGTTACGCGGGTCGGTACGGGAGTCAAGATACCCCGCGCCTACATTTACTGTCCAGTCGGAGCCGGGCATCGCAAATCCTTTGCCGAGATAGAAAAGCTGGCTTTGGGTGTCGGCTTTGAAACGTGCTTCCACGCGGGAGACGCCGCTTTTACGTTTGATATTTACAAGCCCCGATGTAAGTTCGCCATACTCTACCGATGCGATGCCGCGGACTATCTCTACCCGCTCGATGTCGTCCGTTCCTATTGACCGCATATCCACACCCTTTCCTACGGTAGCGTGTCTGGAATGGTTGGAGTCGGGGGTGGTCTGCATCACGGCATTGTTGTTGACAGGAACGCCGTCGATTACAAACGAAGTGCCTATTGCGGATGTCATGTAGTCGTTGCCGGGTGTCACATTGGTGGCCGTGCGCAGGTTGATTACGTTGGGAGCACCCATGGCCGGATCCTTCGACACATTTCCTGGCAGAAGTTCGAGGAGATCGGTGAAACTCGACGGTTGCAGATGCTGCATCGCGGTGGAGTCTATCACCGATGCGCTCGTGGCATGCCGTCCCTCGCGTGCTGTCACCACCACTTCGCCGATCGGGTCAACCGGATCCATGGAGAGGGTATATGATGTGGCAGGGCTGTCTGCCACGCTGATTGTGGTACGCAGGGGTTTATATCCCACAGCGGCTGCATTCACTATCCATTCACCTTTAGGAAGCGACTGGCTGATGATACCTTTTTCATCGGTGAGACCGCCATGGCTTTTGCTGCGGTCGGCGTGGTCGACGATGGAAACGGCAACCATTTCCACCGGCTGACGTGTCTCTTTGTCAAGAATAGTGATCCTGATAACAGAAGCCGAAACGTCGAACATAATTCCGGCAAATGCGATTGCAGATACGATATTTGTTATCCGGTGATATTTCATAAACGATAGTTCGGTGAATATCCGTATTTATGCCGGATATGGCCGTCAGAAGTCTCTTTTTTGATGATTGCTGTAATCTGTTGGATTCCAGTAGGCTGGCCGCTATCAGCCGACCGCGGTCGCCTTCGGGATTTTCTGTTGCAAAATTACATGCGGAGACACCGTTTGTGAAATACCCAAAATTTATGAAAATACAGCCGGTAGTGCTGTCAGTGCGGATTACGGGAATACTCAGATTTGAGTATCACGCGGTATAGCTTTCTTGGCTTGTGAATGCTGATGTTCGCGTGGAATATGATATATGCGGTTGTCTTTTTTCAGGTATGATCCGGTCTGATGGAATGTGAAAGGTATGCCGTGATCCATGCACTGGCGGTGCAGGTCCTTGATCCAGTCAAAATCAAGCGTTCTTGCATATTTCCCGGACTCTCCTCCCGCTGATACTTCTTTGATGAAAGCCGGATCGAGATATGGTGTGAGATCAATTTTCTCGATCATTGGAGCCACTATTATAAGCCGGTGTCTGATAGGCAGACTTATGAATACAGGCAGGCGGTGATCGGCCATTTTCTGATTCTCTGCCGTGCATCCGATCACTACATTGTCATATCCGCCCCCCCAGTCCGGGGGAAGGCACGCGGCAAGTCTGTCTATGCGTTTGGTAAAAAACAGGAAAGTGCAGTCGCTCCGCAGACGGATGATTTCCCAGATTTCTTTTCTCCACTCGTCAGCCTCCTCGATAAGCAGATCGGAAGTGAAACATAGGCCGAACATTGTGCCGCTCTTGAATTTCCACTCTTTTTTGCGGTCTTTGCGAAGCGGAAGAGCGAATGATGCTGTTTTTCTCACTTCACTTGATGCCACAGGTGTTCGGAATGCGGCATCTTCACGATATACGTAACAGTGTCTGCATCCTTCGCTTATCTTATGACATCCGTGCCAGGGATTCCACATTACCATATCATTCATATCATCCTGACCGTTTCTGAATACCTGTATGGCTTTTGTTCGCGTTGCAAATATACTACGAATATATGATAAGTAAGTCGTGAAAATTATTTTATATTATCTGAGAGCATGCTTTCAGCCGATTTTCGTCCGAAGATGAAGGAGTGTAGCGGGCTACACGACTGAAGATGAGGATAAAAAGCGGCGAAA
>CATJQX010000133.1 GCA_949742535.1 uncultured Muribaculaceae bacterium
GTCGCCGCTATACATTTTGTCAAGAGTGTCGTTGAACGGACCGGCAATGGCACATGAAGGGCTGTATGGGTTTACCACACGGTAGATCTCGCGGTCTGTGTCGGTGCGTTTCTCTATCTCTACCTCCCACTGCAGTTTGTCAGCCGGGAATTCGACATAAACAGTATTTACAGTATTGTCGCCCAGATACTCAAGGTATTGGTATGTGTTGGGATACGGATGATGCCATGTGCCGCGCCCGATAGATTGCCATGTCCCGGCAGGGGCAAGATTCGATGTTATGCATTCCATCGCGTATACGCCGATGTAATGGTCGTTGGCGTCCATTGCCAGGGCAAGGATCCAGTAGTCGCCATATCCCTGGTCGAAATTGATGGTCAGCTCTGAAGTGGCTTCCTTGTATTCGCATTCACCTCTGGCTATGGCGTTGATATCATCGAATGTAAATGGAAGTTCTTCTGCGTGTCGTGTGATATAGCGCAGATGGTCAGCACCGTTATAGTTGATACCCAGAGTGATACTTGTGTCTGTAGACTTAGCTCCACCTGATTTAACGGACCATGTAAAGAAAAGCTGCGCAGGGTCGCCATCAGGCAGCCATCCTGTGAAGAGGTCTGATTTGAAACCCAATCTGTCATCGATCATGAACCATGCGTTTCTGAACCGGAATACTTTGGTTGTCTCCGAATATGACACCGTCCGGCACATGAAGTCCAGTGAGGTGCAGTTATACTCAGTAGCAAGCAGCGACGGCACCGGCATGCCGGTGGGTGTCTGCGGTATGGAGATCAGGCAGGTTACAGGGTCGTAATCGCCGATCATATCGTTATAACCTAAAAAGTTGCAGAACTTGATCTGCTGCACGGATGCATCGTCGCGCAGCTGGCGTATCATGACTTCTGTGGTGTTTTTGAAAACTATCTCCTCATCCCCGTCAATTCTGAAAGAGTTGAGGGTATTGAGCCGGTAGTCATGCCCTTCGAGAATCGCGGTGCCGAGGCTTTCCCATTCTGTGTAGTCGGCGTCATTGGCCTTGGCGGGAGCGGCCTTGAATGTGGTAGGAGGAGCCGGCATCGCGGGATCGTGTGTGATTTCTGTGATTTCTGTGATTTTCACAGGTTGTGATGTGGATGCCCATGCCGCAATGCAAGTGCATGCAGCCACAACAAAAGTGTAGAATTTGTTCATATGACAGGTTTTATGTGATAAATGGCTTTAATTAGGAGTGTGTGTGCAAAGATACATTAAATAGTGCGAAGGTACAATAAACAGAGGTGTGGTTGTTTATTGTACAGATTGATCTTTCGGGCGGTTGCTGCGGTTGTCTTTTCTCGGTTTGCCGGATTTTCCGGAAGGGCGCGATCCCGCTCCCTGTTTGCCTGCGGCGCCCCGGTTGCTGCGGTTTCCGGTAGCATTCCCCCTGTTTTTACGGAACGGTTTCCCTTTTCCTCCCGGATTATAGGCCGGTGAGGGACCCATCTCTTCGGGAAGAGGATTCTTGAGGATCTCTTTTCCGAGGAAGCGCTCTATCTGGCCGAACTTCATCTGCTCCTTGCCTCCTCCTACGAGGGTTACGGCGATGCCTCCGGCATTGGCACGTGCCGTGCGGCCGATGCGATGCACGTAGTCTTCTGCACAATGGGGCACATCGTAATTGACTACCATCGCGATATCCTCTATGTCTATGCCGCGCGCCACGATGTCGGTGGCTATCAGGGCGTCGATGCGTCCGGCTTTGAAGTCGAGCATCACATCGTCGCGCTGCTGCTGTTCAAGATCGGAGTGCATTTCGCCGACTTTCAGCTTATGGCGGTGCAGGGTGCGTGCGAGATCCTTCACTTTGAGTTTGGAGGCGGCGAAAACTATCACGCGCTGTTGTCGCACGTTGCGCAGCAGATGCTCAAGCAATGCCGGCTTCTGTCCCTCCCCGCAGATATAGGCGCTCTGCTCAATCTTTTCGGCGGGTTTGCTCACAGCGATTTTCACTTCGGCGGGATCCCTGAGTATGGCTTTGGCCATCATTTTGATCTTAGGAGGCATCGTTGCAGAGAACATGAGGGTCTGCCGCTCCTTGGGCAGGAGCTTCACTATCTGCATTATGTCATCGTAAAATCCCATGTCGAGCATGCGGTCGGCCTCGTCGAGAATAAAGAACGACACTTTCGACAGATCCACCACACCGGTGTTGATATGCGCGAGAAGGCGCCCGGGTGTGGCGATTATCACATCCGCGCCGCTTTTGAGACCGCGCTGCTGGCGTCCGAATTCTTCGCCCCCCGCGCCGCCGTAGACGGCCATGCTGCTTACCGGCATATAGTAGGCGAATCCCTCCATCTGACGGTCGATCTGCTGTGCCAGTTCGCGCGTGGGCGCCATTATCACACAGTTTATGGCGTCGGTGGGATAGTCGCCATAGGTTATAAGGTCTATTACGGGCAGGAGATATGCCGCGGTCTTGCCTGTGCCTGTCTGGGCAATGGCTATGAGGTCGCGCCCTTCCAGGGCAAGGGGTATGGATTGTTCCTGAATAGGTGTGCACTCGTCAAAGTGCATGTCATATAATGCGTCAAGCAGGTCGTCGCTCAGGTCTAATTCTTCGAATCGCATCAGGATTATGTAAGTGCGTATGTGATAAATTTCTGCGAATTTACGGAAAAATACTGATTCGGGCAATTGTCGGAGCTACAATAATTTGATTAACTTTGTCTGGTCATGACAGATCGGGATATATGGCATGTGGCGATTTGCTTTTTTCAGTTGTTTACATAAATAACAGAATATGAAATTCAAATACCTTTTTACAGCTTTCTTAACAATGAATATGATAAATTCCGGTATATCTGCCCGGGACCTTCAGCTTCCGGCTCCGGGGCATAAATGCGGGACCACGCTTGACAAGGCGTTGCAGCTCCGCCGCAGTGTGCGCGATTTCAATCCTGATGCGTCCGTCGGCCGGCAGATGATGTCTGACCTTCTCTGGGCAGCCGCGGGTGTGAACCGTCCCGAAGATGGGCGCCGCACTAATCCCACTGCGTTGAACAAGCAGGAGATAGACGTTTATGTTTTTACACCAGATGGCGTGGCACTGTATGATGCCGCATCAAATAGTCTTAGAAAGGTGGTATCGGGCGATCACCGCGCATTGGTGGCAGGCACGAAGGAATTCATGCAGGATTTCGTGCTTGATGCTCCTGTGTCGCTTGTTCTGGTGGGAGACACCGGCAAATTCGAAGGTGATCCGTCGCGTGCTGCGATGATGGCTATGGCAGACGCAGGTATCGTGAGCCAGAATATAAACCTCTTCTGTGCTGCCAACGGGCTTGCCACAGTGCCGCGTGCTACGATGGATGGAGAGGGGATACGTCAGCTTCTCGGTCTTGACGCGCGCCAGATCCCACTGCTCAACAATCCGGTCGGCTACCCCCGCTTATGATGTCAGTAGGTGTCGGGCAGTGATAAGGGAAGGCGGAATATTCTGCGCAGGCAGAACACCACCAGATAACTGACTGCCGCAGCCACAGTAACCGGGAACAGAAAGTCGTATGCCTGTGCCATCTCCACTGTGATGAATATGGCCATGAACGGGGCACGTATGGCTCCCGCCATTACAGCCCCCATTCCGATGAAAGCGAAATCTGCCACCGGTAGTTGTGTGCCGAAGCATGTGTTTGACAATTGGGCGAAGAAGAAACCTGCCACACATCCCGCCATCAGGGTAGGGGCGAAATCGCCGGCGACACCGCCACCGCTGTTTGACGACGCGCATGCGAAAGCCTTCACGGCGATAATCGCGAAAGCCAGAAGGACCGGTGTCAGTGCGTCGTGGCCGTAACGGGCAAATAATCCATAGGAGGATATGGCTTCTGTATGGCCTGCAAGAAGGTTTGACATGAAGCTGTATCCTTCGCCGTATAATGCCGGGAAGAGAAACACAAGTATGGCAAGCACTGATCCTGACAAAAGGTTTTTCCACCAGGGGTTTCCCATCGATGCATACCGCCGTTTCATTAAGGTCATTACCGACGAATAGTAGAAGGAGTATATGCCGCAGAAAAGGCCGAGCAGGATTACCGGCGGCATCAGGTGCCAGTCAAACGCCATTGTGGCATGAAATGGGAGATCGGTGGTGCATCCGCTCCATACATAAGAGGTGAGACCGGCAGTGACCGCCGCAAGTACAATAGCCATTATCGCCGGAGTGGACAATGTGATGGCGAGCACCTCAAGGGCAAAGAACACTCCGCCCATTGGTGCCTTGAAGATTCCTGCGATTCCGGCGGCGGCACCGCATGCGAGCATGATCCTCACCAGGGAGGAACGCCCTCCGAACAGTCTCGCCAGATTGCTCCCTATCGCGGCACCGGCATAGGCGATAGGCCCTTCCGCCCCGGCAGATCCTCCGAAACCGAGTGTAAGTGTGCTTGCCACCATCGGGGCATACGTGAGGTCGCCGTCCAGACGGTATTGGTGCAGGGCTATGGCGCTGTTTATCCGCTCCGTGCCGTGATAGATCTCCTTATGAAGTATGTATCGCTGATAGATTCCGGTAAGCAATATGCCTGCCACCGGTGCCACCAGAAGTATCCAGTTGAAGTCATCCGGCCGCATGTGTGCAGTCACGCCATCTGAAACCCATCTGATGGATGTTTTAAGCAGGAAAGCCGCCGTGCCTGTGACAAGACCTGTGATGAAAGCCAGCATCATCATAAACACATACGGTGGTATGTGCCCGACAGTGATGCCGGTGTCCTTGTGCGTGTGTCCAGATTCTTGACCGCGGGAAAACATGTGGTATCTTGTAAGTTGAAAACGCTTATTGAAATTATAACGTCCCAGTCTTCCCAAGGTTTTAAAGAAGGTTTCAAAAATTATGGAGATTGCCGTTTGGGATTGATAGAGGAATTAATTACCTTTGCATGGACTATATGATATGGAGGATGACAGCCAGTATGTCATGCTTCATGCAGTTTAAAAAAGGCTTATGAACAGGATTCTTGAGAAAGAATATTTCTCTGAAAAAGTGGTGCGGCTTGTGGTGGAGGCACCGCTCATAGCGCGTGCCAGGAAACCGGGGCATTTTGTGATCGTCATATGCGATGCAAAGGGCGAACGCATACCTCTTACGATCGCCGAGGCCGACGAGGCACGGGGCACGATAACACTTGTGGTGCAGGCTGTCGGTGACTCTACCGCCGCGATATGCGCAAAAGAGCCGGGCGACTCCCTGCACGATGTGGTCGGTCCCCTCGGACGGGCCACCGACATACGCCGTTATGGCACTGTGGTATGTTGTGGCGGCGGCGTGGGTGTGGCTCCCCTCCTTCCGATACTCAAGGCGATGAAAGCAGCGGGAAACCGTGTGGTGTCGATACTTGCGGCACGCACAAAGGATCTGGTGATACTTGAGGAGCAGGTGCGCGAGCATTCCGACGAGGTGATAATTATGACCGACGACGGATCCTATGGCAGCAAAGGTCTGGTTACCGACGGCCTTGAGGGGGTTCTGCAGCGCGAGCAAGTGGATCTTGTATGTACCATAGGGCCTGCAGTGATGATGAAATTCGTGTCGCTGCTTACAAAGAAACATGATGTGCCCACAATATGCTCGCTGAATACGGTGATGGTCGACGGCACTGGCATGTGTGGCGCCTGCCGTGTGACTGTAGGAGGCAAGATGCGTTTCGTGTGTGTCGACGGACCCGAGTTTGACGCGCATCAGGTAGATTTCGATGAGATGATGCTGAGGCTCAGACCTGTGAACTGACGTTGTGCCATCTTCCAATAAAGTTTCCGATTATTTTATGAATAAAGATACCATATCGCCGCGCGACGCACAATGGCGCGATGAACTGCGCAGATCGAGCACGGCAAAGGAGAGGACTTCAATACCCCGAGTGAAGATGGGGGAACTGGCGCCTGATTACCGTGTCACCTGCAACGAGGAGGTGAACCGCGGACTGAGCCGCGAGGAGGCTGTGATGGAGGCGAAGCGTTGTCTTGACTGCCCTGACCCTCAGTGTGTCACAGGATGTCCTGTGAACGTAAATATCCCCGGCTTTATAAAAAATATAGAACGTGGGAACTTCCGCGACGCCGCCGTGGTGCTGAAAGAATCATCGGCTCTCCCTGCCGTATGCGGGCGTGTGTGCCCTCAGGAGAGGCAGTGCGAGTCGAGATGTATCTATAATAAAATGAAGCGCGAGCCGGTGGCCATAGGCTATCTCGAACGTTTTGCCGCCGACAATGAGCGGCTGTCGGGAGAAGCGGTGCTTCCTCCGTGTGAGGCTCCGAAAGGGGTAAAAATAGCTGTGGCCGGATCAGGACCTGCCGCTCTGTCGTTTGCAGGGGAGATGGCGCGCCGCGGATATGAGGTGCATGTTTTCGAGGCTCTTCATGAAATAGGTGGAGTGCTGAAATATGGCATTCCGGAATTCCGTCTGCCCAATGAGGTGGTGGATGTGGAGATACGCACATTGTCGGAAATGGGGGTGAAATTCGTCACCGACTGTGTGGTGGGGAAAACCATAGGTTATGACTATCTTGTGGAACAGGGATTCGCAGGGCTGTTCATCGCATCAGGTGCCGGATTGCCCCGTTTCATGGGCATACCGGGGGAGAACCTGGTGGGTGTGATGTCAAGCAACGAATACCTCACGCGTGTCAACCTTATGGGAGCCGGCCGCGAGGGATGGGGCACTCCTGTGATACGTGGAAAACGTGTGGCTGTGATCGGTGGTGGCAATACCGCCATGGATTCGTGCCGCACGGCGCGCCGCATGGGAGCGGAAGAGGTATATATTGTCTACCGCCGCAGCGAGGCTGAGATGCCGGCACGTGTGGAGGAGGTGCGCCACGCCAAAGAGGAGGGTGTGGAGTTCCTCACTCTCTTTAATCCGATAGAATATCTGGGTGATGCCGACGGGCGCGTTCGCGCCATGCGTCTTCAGCGCATGGAACTCGGCGAGCCTGATGCTTCGGGGCGCCGCTCGCCGGTGCCGGTGGAGGGGGATATACGCGAGATAGAGGTGGATGAGGTGATAGTGAGTGTCGGCGTCTCTCCGAATCCTCTGATCCCCTCAGCCATTGCCGGTCTTGATGTTACCCGTCGCGGCACGCTGAGTGTAGACGAGGAGACGCTTGAGACCACCCTGCCGATGGTATTCGCCGGCGGCGACATCGTGCGCGGGGGTGCCACAGTGATACTCGCCATGGGTGATGGCAGGAAGGCTGCCTCGGCCATGGCCTCCAGACTTGAAAGATGAACAACAACAATCATATTTATTTATGGCTGATTTGAATATTGAGGAAGTCTATCGCGCCCAGATGGTGCTGAAAGATGTGGCGCGTCATCCGAAAATCATCGGACCTACCGCTTTGAGCGATACATGCAGCATATACCTCAAGCCGGAGAACCTCCAGCACACAGGTTCCTTCAAACTGCGTGGCGCATATTACAAGATCTCGCAGCTGAGCGATGAGGAGAAAAAGCGTGGCGTAATAGCATGCTCCGCCGGCAACCACGCGCAGGGTGTGGCGCTTGGTGCCACTCACAACGGCATAAAATCGCTGATATGTCTTCCGGCAGGCGCGCCCATCTCGAAGATTGAGGCTACCAAGAAACTTGGTGCGGAGGTGTGCCTTGTGCCGGGGGTGTATGACGATGCATATGCAAAAGCGCTTGAACTTCGCGATAAGCATGGGTACACGTTCGTGCATCCCTTTGACGATCCTCTGGTGATCGCGGGGCAAGGTACCATCGGTCTCGAGATTCTCGAGGAGATGCCTGAGGTGGAGGCGATCGTTGTGCCGGTAGGTGGCGGCGGCCTCATCGCGGGCGTGGCGTTTACTGTAAAGACATTGCGCCCCGACATTAAGGTGTATGGTGTGCAGGCTGCCGGTGCCGCCTCAATGGCGGAGTCGCTGGCTCATGACAAGAGAGAGCATCTTCCCGGCGTAAAGACCATTGCCGACGGTATAGCTGTGAAAGAGCCGGGTACAAATACTTTTGATCTGTGCAAACGCTATGTCGACAAGGTGGTTACCGTCAACGACGACGAGATAGCAGGCGCGATACTGTCTATTATCGAGAAACAGAAACTGGTGGCGGAAGGAGCCGGTGCAGCCGCCGTTGCCGCAGCGATGTATGGCAAACTGCCCCTCGAAGGGAAGAAAGTCGTGTGCCTTGTGAGCGGCGGCAACATAGATGTGAACATGCTCAACCGCATCATCAACCGCGGTCTTGCCAAGAACGGACGTGTATGCCAGCTCGAGATAGAATTGCTTGACAAGCCGGGCACACTTTCCGCCGTGCTGAAAATCGTGGGTGACCAGGGGGGCAATATCCTGTCGGTAAACCACGAGCGTATAACCACGGCTACCGAAATCAACTCCTGTCTGCTCCATCTTGAGCTTGAGACTCTAAATGACGGCCATATAGCCCGCATACGCGAGGCAATTGCCGATGCAGGATACAAAATCGTTTCCTGATTTCCGATTAAGAAATAAAAATATTGCGAAGAAGTGCCGCTCCTGAATCCGGGGCGGCACTTGCTGTTTCCTGCTGTGGGGAACGGCCTGGGATTAACGCGAAGAATAGGTACTCATTTTTTGTGAAAGGTGAACTATCCGTTGCGGAGCATGTTGTTTATAATGAGCGACGCTGATAACGTCGCGAAAACGAATGTGTGTGAAAAGCATATATAAACAACGAAATAATTAATAATATTTTATATGAATACCGCTCCATTACAAGGAATCAAAGTTGTTGATTTCACAGAAGTTCAATCCGGTCCGTCATGTACACAGATGCTCGCATGGCTTGGCGCCGATGTGATCAAGATAGAACGTCCCGGCGTGGGCGATGCCACACGTAAGGAACTCCAGTTCAATCCCGATCTGCCCAGTTACTATTATCTGCAGCTCAACAGCGACAAGAGATCGCTTACACTTGACGCCAAGACACCCGACGGCAAGGAAATTCTTACAAAACTTATCCAGCAGGCCGACATATTTGTCGAGAACCTCCATCCGGGCGCTATGGACAAGCTCGGATTCAGTTGGGATGTGGTACATAAACTTAACCCAAAATGTATCTACGGTACAATAAAGGGATTCCCCGAATCTTCGAAATACAAAGACCTCAAGGCATACGAGCCTATTGCTCAGGTTACTGCTGCCGCCGCTTCCACAACCGGATGGTACGACGGCGCCTACAATATCCCGACCCAGTCAGGCGCGGCGCTCGGTGACTCCAACACCGGCATGCACCTGCTCATCGGCCTTCTTGCCGCGCTGCAACAGCGCGAGCGCACCGGCGAGGGTTCATTCGTATATCAGTCAATGCACAACGCATGTCTGAACCTCTGCCGTATCAAGACACGTGATCAGCTTACACTTGACAAGATCGGCTATCTGACACAGTTCCCGCAGTATCCCGACGGCAAATTCGGCGACTGTGTGCCCCGTTCCGGCAATATAGAGGGTGGCGGCGTGCTCGGATGGACATACAAATGCAAGCCTGCCGGCGGTTATGACAGCGAGGTAGACGCCAACAACTACGTTTATATCATCCTGCAGCGTGGCGCCAAGGATTTCGAGGCCGCATGCAAGGCCATGGGCTTCGAGGACTGGCTCACCAATCCCGATTTCAATACGGCCGATGCACGTGACCGCCACAAGACCGAGATCTACCAGCGCATAGGTGCATGGACGGCCGACAAGACCAAATTCGAGGTGACCGCAATACTGGGTCCCGCGGGAGTGCCTGTAGGTCCTGTCCTCTCCACCAAAGAAGTGATGACCGATGAGTCTCTGTACGACGGCAACACACTCGTGCGCATCAATCAGGGTGGCCGCATCGGTGAGTTCGTGACTGTAGGATGTCCGTTCACCATGTCGTCATATCAGCCTGTCTACGGTCCTGCTCCTGAGCTTGGCGGCAATACAGAAGAGGTGCTTCAGGAACTCGGTTATACCGAAGACCAGATCGTCGCTTTCGCCAAGAACGGAACCACAGCCCCCGTGGCGGCTCCGAAGAAATAAGCTAAGCAAAATAATCATATGGCATTAGCAAATGCAATGTTCCAGCAGGTCTGAGGCCTGTGCATGTAGATGTACCGGATGATGGTCTGTAATCTTCCAATATAGTTTTTAGTTGTTAGTTTTTGGTTGTCGGCCGAGGTTGCTTGGCTTGAGCGACCGAGGCCTGACAACTAAAAACTAATAATAGATTTAATGAAGTATCTGTATCTACTTACAATTTAAAAGTTATGCTCGAAACTAACAATACATCTGCTGTACCCTCGGGCGCAGCCAAAGCCGGTCAGGAAGCAGGTGCTGCATGTTCATGCCAGAAACCGGCGCCGCATTTTCCGGAGCAGGTGACAGGTATGTACGTCCTTGCACGCGCGCTCAAGACAATCGGTATTGACACTATTTACGGCCTTGTGGGAATTCCTATCACCGAGGCTGCATACATAGCACAGGGACAAGGCATCAGATTTGTCGGCTTCCGCCACGAACAGCAGGCCGGCATGGCCGCCGCCACACACGGTTTCATGACCGGAAAACCCGGTGTGCTGATGACTGTGTCATCTCTCGGCTTCATGAATGGCCTCACCGCTACCGCCAATGCCACTGTAAACTGTTATCCTATGATTCAGATTTCAGGCTCGTCGGTGCGTGAACCGATTGACCTGTTGCAGGGAACATATGAAGGGCTTGATCAGCTGAATGTGGCCAAACCAGTGGTGAAGGCGGCTTATCGTGTGAACAGGGCCGAGGATATTCCCACAGGAGTTGTCCGTGCTTACCGTGCTGCTATCTCAGGTCGTCCGGGAGGTGTATATCTGGATATAACCACCCCGGCTCTCGGTCAGGTTCTTGACCATGATGTGGCAGAGGCATTGCTTCAGATGCCTGTAGATCTTGCTCCGTCTATGATCCCGGCTCCGGAGTCGGTTGATCGTGCCGTGAAGATGCTCGCTTCAGCAAAGAAACCCGCCATATTGGTAGGCAAGGGCGCCGCACAGGCTCGGGTGGAGGATCTTGTGAAAACCCTTGTGGAGAAAACTGGGGTTCCTTTCTATCCTATGTCGATGGCGAAAGGCATACTTCCCGATAACCACCCCCTGAGCGCCATCTCGGCGAGAAGTACGATTATGGAGGATGCCGATGTGGTGATGCTCGTGGGAGCACGCCTCAACTGGCTTCTCAGCCGCGGACACGGCAAATGGAACAAGGAAGGCAAATTCATACAGCTTGACATCGATCCCGAGGAGATCGACAGCAACCGCCATATCGACGCGCCTGTGATAGGCGATCTGCGCAGCTCGCTCGAAGCTATCATAGCCGGGCTTGATAATGTGAAGATGGAGATGGATCCCGCCTGGGTATCAGGCATACAGAACGAATCGAAGGTCAAGAACGCTAAATTCCTCGAACGTCTGCAGCCGAAGACAGTGCCTATGACACACTGGAGCGCCCTCGGCGCCGCCAAGAAGGTGCTTGAGGCCAATCCCGATGTGATCCTGGTAAATGAAGGCGCCAACACGCTTGACGATACACGCGACTCGATCGATATGTTCCTCCCGCGTCATCGTGTAGACTGCGCCACCTGGGCCATCATGGGTATGGGCATGGGCTCCTGCGTTGGAGCCGCTGTCGCTACCGGAAAGAGCGTGGTAGCCATTGAGGGTGACAGCGCGTTCGGGTTCTCCGGCATGGATTTCTCTACCATCTGCCGCTTCAATCTTCCTGTGACAGTATGTGTGTTCAACAACGGCGGTATCTATAACGGTATCGGCGAGCCTCTCGACAAGACCACCGATCCCGCTCCTACCACCCTTGACATCAACGCCCGTTATGACAAACTCGGAGAGGCATTCGGCGCCAAGACATATTATGTGACCACTCCCGACGAGTTCCAGGCCGCCCTTACCGAGGCTGTGGCCTCCAAAAAGCCGTGTCTGATCGATGTGCAGCTCGCCGCTGATGCAGGCAAGGAGAGCGGCCATATCGGTTACCTTAATCCGACTCCGCTGATAGATATAACTGTATAACGCTTGATCCCGTTTTTTTCATAACTATGGTTTGCCGGGAAGGGTATATCCTGTCAGATGATCTCTTTCCGGCAAATTTCCATTAATAATATAACGCTCGCGGTTCGCGTCAAAAACAACCATTTTACGGGAAACGAGGGACGCATGTTTAACTGTTTATAAATAATCCATATGGTACACATATTGTTATACGCGATAGTCCCGATCATCGTAGTGATGTTGGCGGGCTACATTTCCGGTAAAAAAGGCATATTCAACGGAGATAACGCAAAAGCGTTCAACAAGGTAGTGCTTGACTATGCTTTGCCGGCCGCCTTGTTCGTATCTATCGTCGACGCAAGCCGCGAGATGCTTGTGCGCGATATAAAGCTCACCATAATCTCCACGGTGGGAATCATGGTCTGCTTTATGATAGTATATTTCATATATGCATACTGTTTCAAAGGCAACACCAAGGCCGACGGTGCCATCATGGCTCTCGTATGCGGTTCGCCGACAATCGGTTTCCTCGGTTTTGCCGTGCTCGAGCCTATTTTCGGCACAACACCTTCGGTGGCCCTGGTCGTGGCGATCGTCGGTATCGTGGTCAATGCCATCGGTATTCCGGTGGGTCTGTCGCTTCTCAACTCCGCCAACGAGAAACTGAAACCGCTTGCCCCCGGCCAAAAAAAGCCGAGTGCCTGGAAACCTGTGATCCATGCGCTGGAGCAGCCTGTGGCATGGGCTCCTATCCTGGCCGTAGTATGGGTGGTTGTCGGTCTTCCCTGGCCTGACTGGGCAAGTCCGTCGTTTGACCTTATCAAAGGTGCCAACGCTTCAATGGCAGTCTTTGCAGCCGGTGTGACACTTTCGGCCGTGAAAGTGGATGTCAACTGGCAGGCAGTGCTAGGCTGTATCCTCAAACTCATAATGATGCCCGCATTCGTGCTCATACTCGGCCTTATCTTCAAGATGGATCCGATGAACCTGAAGATGCTTGTTGTGGCATGTGCCCTTCCGCCGGCCTTCTCAGGCATCATCATCGCCAGCGAATACGACACGTATGTGGCAACCTCCACTTCGTCGCTCGCTCTTAACGTGATCGCGTTCATCGCCTTCTGCCCGCTGTGGATATGGATAACCGACCTTTGCATCAAGGCTTTCTAAAGCAAGATCCTAATCTCAACAAATCTAAATAATTGTGAGACAGACGCGGGGCGCCCTGACTTAGCTGTCAGCGGTGTCCCGCTTTTGTTTTCCTGATCAAATATAAGGATTACTCAGATGAAACAGATACTTGACGGGTGCACGGCTGCCACTCATATAGCATACGCGCTTAGCGATGTCGCCACTATTTATCCTATCACCCCGGTGGCGTCGATGGGGGAGACCGCCCAGAAATGGGGGATGGCGGGGAGAAAAAATTACATGGGAGAGCCATTGCGCGTAGAGGAGATGGAGAGCGAGCTTGGGGCTGCCGGCGCCACACACGGCGCTCTGGCGGCAGGATCCCTTGCCACCACCTTTACCAATTCGCAGGGACTGCTGCTTATGCTTCCCAATATGTTCAAGATAGCGGGAAATCATCTTCCGGCGGTGTTTCATGTCGGCGCACGCTCTGTGGCCACTCATGCCCTGAGTATTTTCGGTGACCATTCCGATGTGATGGCCACACGTGCAAGCGGTTTTACTTATCTTGCATCGGCGTCGGTTCAGGAAGCTATGGATCTTGCTCTTGTCGCACATCTGGCGGCTGTGGAGGGGAGCCTCCCTGTATGCCATTTCTTTGACGGGTGGCGCACTTCAAACCAGATGTCGACAATAGAGGTAATTGATTATGACACTATCTGGCCTCTTGTGGACTGGGAGAAGGTGCATGCCTTCAGGGCAAGGGCTTTGAATCCAGACCATCCCGTGCTGGCAGGTTCGGCACAGAACGCCGATGTATATTTCCAGAATTCCGAGGCATCCAACATCTCATATGCCGCTTTCCCTGATATTGTACAGAATGTGATGGACCGTGTGGGCGACGCGATCGGGCGCCGTTACCATCTGTTCGATTATGCCGGAGATCCAGAGGCAGAGGTGGTGCTTGTATCTATCGGTTCGAGTTGCGAGGTAATAGAGCAGACGCTTGATGCCCTTGCCGGAATGGGATACAAAGCCGGTGTGGTGAAAGTGCGTCTGTTCCGGCCGTTCTCAGCCGAGGCACTGATGAAGGCGGTTCCTGAGAGTGCTCATACGATAGTGGCGCTTGACCGCACCAAAGAGCCGGGTGCCGAAGGAGAGCCGCTTTTCAAGGATGTGGCCACAGCCACGGTTATGACCGGGCGTACCGGCATAAGGGTACTCGGATGCCGGTACGGACTGGCGAGCAAGGAGTTCAATCCCGCTATGGTGAAAGCTGTGGTGGATGAGGCTATGAAACCTGATGCCCGCAGATTTTTCACTGTGGGTATCACAGACGATGTAACACATCTTTCCGTAGATGTGGATTATGGTTTCCGACTGCCGCATGCCGCATCAGGAAATACATCGCCCTATCAGGCCGTATTCTATGGCATGGGATCTGACGGTACCGTAGGAGCCACACGGCAGGCTGCCAGGATAGTTGTGGAAAACGGTGCGCTGTATGCCCAGGCCTATTTTTCGTATTCGGCGAAGAAATCAGGCGGATACACCACATCGCAGTTGCGTGTGGGGAGCGCACCGGTGCGCGCCGATTATAATATAGTGGGCGCCGACTATGTGGGATGCAACAAAGACACATATGTGAATCGTTTCCGTATGCTTAAGGATATCCGCGACGGTGGTGTTTTCGTGTTGAACTGCTCATGGGATGACAGCCGGCTCGAGACACAGCTTCCTGCGCATATGAAAAGGAGCATAGCGTTGAAAAAACTTGATTTTTATGTGATAGACGCGCAGGCCATAGCGCGCACCGTGGGGCTTGGAGTGAGAGTGAACATGATAATGGAGACGGTATTCTTCCATCTGGCCGGCATCCTGCCTTTCGATGTGGCTGTGGCAGGGTTGAAAAAGGAGATAACCGCATCTTATATGCATGAAGGGGGAGATGTGGTACAGAAAAATCTCAAGGCTGTGGATATGGCCGTGGGTGCTTTGCGCAAGGTTGTTATACCTGCTTCCTGGGGGAATGAGGCGCCATATGTGGTGCCCGCACAGAGTCTGCCGAAAGGCATTCCGCATGACACGAAGAGCTTTTTCAGCGTTATTTCCGAGCCGTGTCTGCGGCTGGAAGGTAATGGGTTGCCTGTATCGGTGTTTTCACCCGACGGTCATATGCCGATGGGTACCACGGCTTTCGAGAAACGCCGCATAGCCATCAATGTGCCCCGCTGGAATCCCGAACGGTGCATACAGTGCACCGAGTGCTCGTTGGTCTGTGCCCATGCGGCGATACGGCCCGTACTGTTCTCCCCCCGGGAGATGGATAATATTCCCGCCGACATGGCTCCGAAACTGCTTACGATACCCTCGAAACTGTCAGGCAAGGTGGCAGGTGCAGACGGGATGCGCTACAGGATACAGGTATATACGGAAGATTGCACGGGATGTTCCTCCTGCGCGGTAATATGCCCCGGACGTGCCCTTGACATGGTGCCGGTCGAAACCCAGATACCCCGGCAGGCGCCGTTGCTTGATTTCATTCAGAAAAACATATCTGTAAAAGACAGGCTTGTGCCGCGGTTTACCATTAACGGGTCACAGTTCCAGCAGCCGCTTCTTGAGTTTTCGGGCGCCTGTGCCGGATGTGGCGAGACACCTTATGTGAAACTTCTCACGCAGCTCTTCGGCGAGCGCATGCTTGTGGCCAATGCCACCGGCTGTTCGTCGGTATGGGGTGCCAATTACCCGAGCAATGCCTATTGCCGCCGCTGTTCCGACGGACGCGGTCCGGCGTGGGGCAACTCACTCTTCGAGGACAATGCGGAATATGGCTACGGCATGGCTGTAAGTTGCCGTCAGCGGCGCCAGTCGCTGCTTGCCGCCGCAAAAGCGCTGCTCGCTGCAAAGCCGGCTGACGACGCACTGACTTCGGCGCTCGGCGCATGGGTAAAAGCCTTCGACGATCCCGACGGGTCGTACACATGCGGCAAAACGCTTGTAGATGCTTTGAAAACCTTCGATACCTCTGCAGATCCTGCCGCCGGAAAGCTGAAAGAGGCGATACTTTCCGATGCCGATATGCTCGGTAAGAAAAGCGTATGGGCCATCGGCGGCGACGGATGGGCTTATGACATTGGTTTTGCAGGACTTGACCATGTGCTCGCCACAGGGGAGGATATAAATCTTCTGGTAATGGATACGGAGTGTTACTCCAATACGGGAGGACAGACCTCCAAAGCCACTCCGCTCGGCGCCGTTACCAAATATTCCCCTGCCGGCAAGCGGACTTTCAAAAAAGACCTCGGCCGGATGATGATGACCTATGGTACGGTATATGTGGCTTCGGTGGCTATCGGTGCAAACTATCAGCAGACTATCGATGCCATGCGTGAGGCTGAAGCATACCCCGGTCCCTCCATAATAATAGCTTATTGCCCGTGTATCAACCACGGCATACGCGCGGGGATGGGCAATTCCATCGTGGAGGAGCGTCTGGCTGTGCAGGCCGGCTATTGGCCTATATACAGGTTCAATCCTCTGTTGGCCGCGCGCAGGCTTTCGCCATATATCGCCGACCACATAGCGGGCACCGACGGATTGCCCGCCACCGGCTCACCCTCTGCGGCGGAGACCGCCGGCGACATTGCATCCGGTGAAGGGGTATGGATAAAGGTAAATGACGAGAACAGTCTGCTCACTGTCGATTATCCGTTGAGCAAGAGCGGCGCGGCAGCCGATGCCGCTGACGGACAGCAGGCAAAAAGTGCCGCCGCCCCGCCATTGTCAACGGACGGCGGCAGTATGTCCGACGTTGTTTTCCCCGAAACCGGGCTGAATGCGTTCCTTGACGGCGAAGACCGTTATGCCGACATAACAGTCGTCGCACCTGGCGCCGCTCCGGCTCTGCGTAAGGAACTTTCCGACCGCACCAATCTCATACATATGTTGCTGCAGGGGTTGTCGCAGATCGAGAAATGAAATTGTCATACACTAAAAATCCGGAAAAGCGAGGCATCTTTCGCTTTTCCGGATTTTTAGTAATTTGTATCTTTTAGTCTCAGGCGTCGGCGTTGAGTACCGGCTGTGCGGGTTCGTCGCTGCAGAGTACCACAAGCAGATTGCCCACAAGCTGTGCCTTGCGGGTATCGTCGAATTTTGCGACCTGATCATGTTCTATGCGGTCAATGGCCATCTTCACCATGCTCACAGCACCTTCCACAATCTTCTCGCGGGCCGAGATTATGGCTGATGCCTGTTGGCGGCGCAGCATCACAGCTGCAATCTCCGGGGCATATGCCAGATAATTGAGGCGCGCCTCCACGACCTCCATGCCGGCAATGGCGAGGCGCTCGTTTATGGTCTTTTCAAGCAGTTCGTTGATCTCGTCCCCTCCGTCGCGCAGGGTGAGCTCATTGTCGTCCCCTCCTGTCTGGTCATACGCATAGCGCCCGGTGACTTCACGCAGGGCGGCATCGCTCTGTATGCGCACGAATTTTTCCAGGGCGGCATTGTTTATGCCTGATCCGTTGAGGCCGAGCGACTGCGAGTCAATATCGAACACAGCGCGGTAGGTGTCCTTGATCTTCCACACGAGCACCATGCCTATGAGCACCGGATTGCCGACCTTGTCGTTGACTTTTATCGGGTCGATATCCATGTTGCGTATGCGCAACGACAATTTTTTGCGTGTAATGAACGGGTTCACCCAGTAATATCCTGTCTTGCGCACTGTTCCCACATATTTGCCGAAGAATATCATCACACGCGCCTCGTTGGGCTCCTGTGTAAAATATCCGATACATCCCAGTATGAATATTATAAAAAGCACTCCCGCTATCGGGAATGCGAGGGCAGGATTTGTTTCATGCCATGCATACAACACTGCACAGGCGATTGCCGGTACAAGAACGAAAGTGAAAAACAGCATCGCGAATCCCGATATGCACAGCCCTTTGAATGGGCGTTCGCGTTCCTCCTCGAAAGTGCCGGGATTGTCATTCAGATTATTGCTCATATCTAAAAATTTAAATAGGTTTAGTTTTGTTAATTCATGCCACAGGAACGGAATTATGTTATCAGTGGCGGCAGTAAAATTAATCATTAAAAGTAATATCCGCAAATAATTTTGTAATCGCTTTCCGGGGTTTTTCGTGCCGGTATTAGCCCCTGAAAACCGCTCCGAAAAGGTGTGTGTAAGTAAAAATGCCAGTTTGGACTTTTGGAAATCGGCTTTCTGAGGCTTGTAAAGACATTTTGCTAAAATTTTATTAAATTTGTTTGCAAAATGTTTGCAGATGCGATTTGCCTTTTATATCTTTGCAACATACAAAGTGAATAACTTATGCTACCCCGCCGGTATTCCGGTTTTAAAAGCAAATATATTGGTTGGACTGACAGATTTTTTTTACAATTTTGAACGATTGGACATATTTTTCATTATTTGGGGTAGCGCGGATTTTATCCGGAATATAATTCTCTTCATCTGATTTAATATTCCCTGTGGAAGGAGCCAGCGGTTGGTTCCTTCCACTATGTTGGGTTGTGTCGTTTTATGGCACAACCCGTGATGTTCAGATTGACCGAAATTGCACAGATATGATGTATTTGTGCAATGAATGTGTGAAATGATGCTAAATAATTTTTGTTGAAATCATCCATTGGCGGGATTTTGTAAGTGAGGGGAGGTTGGATGGTGCTTAAATGTTAAAATGAAAGTGGAATAAATTGAATTTTTAAGCAGATTTTTGCGCGTAAAATTGTGCATTTTCAAAAATATTTCGGATATTTGCAAAAAACATATTATTATGGCCATGGAAGAGATCAGAACCTTTGCCCGGATTTATGATCATCTGGGAAGTTTGGATAGCCGCAAACGTATTGCGGTTGTGTGTCCTGATGATGCATGTACTCGTTCAGCAATAGCGGAAGCTCTGAAAAAAGGGCTTGCGGATTTCCTGTTGGTAAGCACTTCTGACGCTCTCTCCACATTGCCTGAAGATATTTCCTGCCACGGCGCAGAGAGGGTAATGATGCGTGAGGCGTCATCGCCTGACGACGCGGCTGCCAAAGCAGTGGAAGCCGTGCGCGCCGGAGAGGCCGACATACTCATGAAGGGATTGATCAACACGGATAATTTCCTGCGGGCGATCCTCAATAAAGAGCGCGGACTGTTGCCCAAAGGCAATGTGCTCACACATCTGTCGGTGGCGCAACTGCCGGGATATCACAAGCTGATCTTTTTTGGCGATGTGGCTGTAATACCTTATCCCACGCTACAGCAGCGGGTTGAAATGCTAAAATATAATGTGGCGACATGCCGCAAATTCGGCATCGCCTGCCCGAAAGTGGCGTTGATACATTTTACAGAGAAAGTAAACGAGAAGTTCCCCAACTCGGTGGATTACGTGGCTCTTGAGAAGATGGCCGCTGAAGGGGAGTTCGGTCCTGTCGAGATGGGAGGGCCGATGGATGTGAAGACCGCCTGTGACAGGCACAGCGCCGAAATAAAGGGCATAGCCTCGCCGGTGTGCGGTGATGCGGATCTGCTCATGTTCCCGAATATAGAATCAGGCAATACCTTCTACAAGACCATAACCCTGTTCGGCGGAGCCGATATAGCGGGGATGCTCCAGGGAGCCATCTGTCCGGTGATCCTTACAAGCCGGAGCGACACCACACTTTCAAAACTGTCGAGCATGGCTCTGGCGTGTCTGAGCGCGCTCTGAGACACGTTATTGCGACAACGGCAAGACTATTGCCACAAACCATTTTACCATAACCAGATAGATAAGTAACAGTTCAAAATTATTTTATTTACCGGTCAGATTATTTCAATGTTTCTTCGGCAAAATTTTGGAATCTCGTCCTCTCCGCATCAGTCGTGTAGCCCGCTACACTCCTTCTTCGTCAAGAAAAATCTTTACATAATTTTTCTCGAACAGACATTAAAATAGTTTAGACCAGTTACTTAAAAGCGTATAATAATGAAGATACTTGCAATAAATCCCGGTTCTACTTCAACAAAGATGGCAGTGTTCGAGGACGCTACACCAGTGCTTACACTAAGTCTCAGACATAGTGTGGAGGATCTGGAGCCATTCCCGAAAGTGATTGATCAGTTTGATTTTCGCAAGAACCTTATTCTTAAAGCATTGGCCGACAACGGTATCCCGTTTGAGTTTGACGCGGTGGTAGGCCGCGGAGGTCTTCTCAGGCCGATACCTGGTGGAGTTTACGAGGTAAACGACGCCATGATAGCTGATATACGCAAAGTGCGCCGCAGCCATGCCTGCAATCTTGGCTGCCTGATAGCGCGCGATCTCGCCGACGAGCTCGGGTGTAAAGCTTTTATCGCCGATCCCGGTGTGGTTGACGAGCTTGAGGAGATAGCCCGTGTGACGGGATCTCCCCTTATGCCCCGCAACACCACATGGCATGCCCTGAACCAGCGTGCCATCGGGCGCCGTTTCGCAGCCGAGCAGAGCGCTCTCCGCGGCGAGCATCTCAGATATGAGGATTTCAATCTTATCATTTGCCATCTCGGAGGCGGCATCTCGATCGGTGCACACAAGGACGGCAAGGCCATAGATGTGAACAATGCGTTCGACGGCGAGGGACCTTTCTCTCCCGAGCGTGCCGGTTCACTTCCGTCGGGATCGCTTATCGACCTTTGTTTCTCAGGCCGGTACAGCAAGGACGAACTCAAAAAACGCATCAGCGGGAAAGCCGGGCTGGCAGCGCATCTCGGCACCACCCATATTCCCGAAATACTCGAGCGCATAGAGAATGGCGACGATTATGCGCGCCTTGTCCTTGACGCCATGATATATCAGATCGCGAAACATATAGCTTCACTTGGCCCGGTATTCTACGGGAAGGTGGACGCCATACTCATCACTGGAGGTATCGCATATTCCGATTATGTGATCTCACGCCTGAAAGAGCGTATCTCCTACATGGCTCCGGTGCATGTATATCCCGGAGAGGACGAGCTTGAGGCACTTGCCCTCAATGCCCTCGGCGCCCTCAAGGGGGAACTGCCCGTGCAGGTATATACACAAAAAAAAGCTAAACCCCTCCCTTGCGCCGAGCCGCAACTGAACTGAGACAGCATGCCGGAGAGGGGGAATACGATCCGCATGCCAATGCGGTCAGCGGCCTCTTGTATTTGTGACTGGAATTGATTTTTTGAATATATCCGACGCCATGGAAAACGGCCTCCCCCTACGGAGGCGGTTGCCCTTGGCGTCGCTTTTTATATGAACTTCTGTTAGTTGAAATATGGCTCTGATATCACATCCACAGCTTATCACGCTTGTAGAGAAAATAGGCTGCGACAAGACGTCGCTTGCCGTAGGCCGTCTGGCCGTGTTGTCTGTAATGGCAGGAGCGTTTATCGCGCTCGGCGGCATTCTTTCGGTTTTCATCGGTTTCGGCATGCCGGGGCTGGCAGCTGAAAATCCCGGCATCCAGAAACTTCTGAGCGGCCTGATGTTCCCCATCGGTCTGTTTCTGATAGTGCTTTTCGGGGGTGAACTTTTTACAGGCAACAATGCAGTGCTCATGCCGGGGTGTTACCGGCGCCGTTTCGGGCTCTTTACCGTGGTGCGCCACTGGACCCTTGTGTGGGTGTTTAATTTTATAGGAGCGTTGATCTTCACATATCTCTTTGTATATATGAGCGGTCTGACATCCTCCGAACCATACCATACGGCAGTGATAAACATTGCACAGGCGAAGGCCGCCCTCCCCTGGAGCGTGTCTTTTGTAAAAGGTATTGCAGCCAACTGGTGTGTGTGTCTTGCCGTATGGCTCTGCCTGATGGTAGATAATCTCCCGGCCAAGATGCTCGCATGCTGGATTCCGGTAGGAGCGTTCGTGATGCTCGGCTATGAGCACAGCATCGCAAATATGTTTTTCATCCCGGCAGGAATGCTGGAGGGAGCCGATGTGGATATGGCCGCTCTGTTCAATAATCTCATACCGGTCACTCTGGGAAACATCGCAGGTGGCGCATTGCTCGTGGGCACACTCTTCCACGGGCTTCACGGCCGTGTGAAGACACAGTAAGCTATAAAAAATATCAAACGTTCCCGGAAGGGCGCCTGTCATGCGACGGTGACTCTTCCGGGAACGTTGTGTTTTATCCGTTAGGGATAGGGATTATCTTACATTGAGTATCTTATGTGTCTGAAGCGACAGGCGCCACACGGGATGTTCCAGTATGTAGGCTATGGCGGCTTCGGTGATGGCACGGTTACGGACTGGATCGTCCACATCGCATGGCTGCAGAGAGCATGTGGCGTTGTGGTGCGCGGCCAGACTTTCATAGCGCGCCAACAGTTCCTCCACATTCTTAGGCAAAGGGAGCGCCTCGGCCTCGAAGACCACTTTAAGCTCGTCGATGCGTCTGAGCTTCACCGGAGCGCTTTTGGGTGAGCATGTGATGTGGTCGATGAGGCGTAATGCCTCGTCAGGCAGGTCTGTAGAGCCGTTGGTCTCTATCTGTATCTTTTTCCCTGCTTCCTTGAGTTTGTTCAGGAATGAGGGCGTAAGCTGCAATGTAGGCTCCCCGCCGGTGATCACCACAAACGGGGCAGGGTAGCGGAGTGTCTCGGCCACGATCTCCTCCTCGGTCATTTCGGTGAATGTCTCGTGCCTGGTATCGCAGAAACTGCATTTCAGGTTGCATCCTGAAAGGCGCACGAAAACAGACGGAGATCCCGTGCGGTATCCTTCCCCCTGCAGTGAATAGAATATCTCGTTTACTTTCATATGGTTCCGCGCATGAAATTAGATGGCTGATCCTGCGGCAATGTCGGCAGCGGTGGCATCGTCTGATACGTAGAGCACGGAATTGCCTTCCGACTCTTGCACCGATACCATGAAGCATCCTTCTATTTCGCCGCATATCCACCGCGCGATGTTTTCGGCAGTGGGATTGAACGGAAAAAGTTCATTGAAGTTGCCGTGGTCCAGACGGCCGTGCACATGTTCTTTTATGCGGGTGAAGTCGGCTACCATACCGTCGTCGTTCAGTTCCGCGGCGCGGCAGTATACAGTCACCACCCAGTTGTGTCCGTGAAGCCTGCTGCATTTGCTCTCATATGACAACCGCAGGCTGTGGCAGCCCGCTATCTCCATTCTCTTTTTTATATAGTACATCGGTCTTTTGTTCTTGCTACAGATTTTCAGACTGCAAAAATACGCAAAAATATGGAGAATCGGTCATATGGCAGTGATTGGCGCTTTTTCATTTGTAAAGAGAGGATGTGTCATAATGGCCCATCTGGGTCGTCGCCTGAGGAATTCTTCGCAAAGGCGAAGCGGTCGGAGACCGATGACGGGTTCGGTCATTGACCAA
>CATJQX010000134.1 GCA_949742535.1 uncultured Muribaculaceae bacterium
ATGGAACCGAGTACTTTTGCTCGGACGATGCTCGTCTTTTATTATGCATATGTTAAATGTAATGAATATATTCGCGGCGAAGGTCCTTATACAGTAAAAGAACTTTTCCAAGGAGAGCACAAACGTATAACAATCTGTTTCCTTTGGATGATGTGTACGATGGGCAGCGGTACAGCGTTTGTATGCTTGATAGCTTTTGCTCTCTACTTCGTCCGCAAAAATAATTGGTATTATATTATTCCGGCTTTTTTGATCTTGTATTTTTATGTATTACCGATGTTTAATGCGGAACAACTTGACAGAGCAACTTCAGTAATAAATGCAACTACAACATTTGATCAGCAGACAGTGGAGAATGCTGATGGATCTGCTGCAAGTCGTATTAGTCCGTTGATTAACTCATTTAATGTGGATTTATCAAATGAAAACACTTGGTTTGGGTATGGTATAGATTATGCACGTAATAATAATATGATCCTTAAGCAAACCGCAACGTTATTTGATGACTATGGCTTGATTTTTTATATTATATCAATTGTATTTAACTTTACTTGTGCATATAGATTAAAATCATTGGGAGCTCTTTTTCTGATAATGGGACTTGCTGGTGGCGCTGGTACAAATATTCATTATAATTGGTGGTTGATGATGGTTATGACATGCATCAGATATTTCTATGAAACGCGCGAAGAATATTTGACAGATGAGGTATTATTATGTAATGTAGATGAGGCAAGTTGTTAGAATTCTGTGTAGATTAGTAACGAATACCATTTTGTTGATTCCGGCATATGGGCTACTATATGCTATTATGAGTTTTGTGTGGTGGATAAATTTTTATGTTCCTACATGTTGGAGATTTAAATTGTCCCAAAAAGCGATCTTTTATAAGACAAAATGTCTGTCTCGGTTTATAGAAGAGCATTTTCCTGAAATTATTTCAAAATATATGGAGTATATTCCTGAGACAACAGTTTCGGCCGATTTTAAGATATGGTGGTTCTGGGGGCAGGGTGAAACAGAAATGCCTCTGTTGGTAAGATCGACTTTAAGAGAATTAAAGACATATAACGATAATATCAATATAGTTACCATGCAAAATTTGAAAGATTATATTGATGTTCCAATTGAAATAATTGAAAAAGTCAAGAATGGGAAAATATCGTGGGCAAATTTTAGTGATATTATAAGGACTACTCTACTTTACAAATTTGGTGGGATATGGTTGGATGCGACGGTATGGGTTCCAAACAAATTGCCAATTGAGAAATTGCAACAAATGACTGTTTATTCCGCAAACGCAAATTCAGAAGTTAATAATAAAAGTATTTGTTTTTGGACCTCCTTTGAGTATAATTGGAGTTCATGGTGTATGTTTGCTAATAGTTCAAAAACAGCATTGTTTGGATTTGTCAGTGAAATAATGACGGCAGTAGCTAAGTCAGATAATCCGTGGCCGGATTATGTATTTCAGGATTTTCTGATATATTATGCAATTCATAATATTCCAGGAATAAAAGAGCAATTTGATGCCATGAAGGGACTTCCTTGTACTCATCGTGGAACTTTGGCAAATTTAATGGACAAACCATTTGATCGAGAAAAATATAATCAGCTCTGTAAAACTGATTTTGTGTTTAAATTGAGTTATAGGGCAAATTGGAATGCTCAATGTGAAAATGGTGACAAGACATTTTACGGGGAATTGATCTGTTCATAAGAATAAATTTAAGCAATATTACAATACGAAATTTCAAGTGATGAAATTGAAAAACGACAAATGTGTCGCAATTTTAATGGCGACATATAATGGCTCTCGTTATATATCAGAACAAATAGAGTCGATACTTAATCAGACATTTACTGATTGGAGTTTATATATTCAGGACGATGGCTCTACTGATAACACACGTGAAATTATAAAACAATATGTTGATAAAGATAATCGTATTTTTTTTGTTGATACCGGGTTGACAAAACAAGGTGCAGGCTTAAATTTTATGAATCTGCTTAATATGGTTGAGTCGGAATATTATATGTTTTCGGATCAGGATGATGTGTGGTTTGTTGATAAAATAGAAAAAACATATCTTCGTATGAAAGAAGAAGAAAAGTTGCATCCTGATAAACCGGTTTTAGTTCATACAGATAGAAGGCATACAGATGCATTGTTAAATGTAACATTAGAATCTGAATTTAATCCGAATGGTTTATCTTATGAAAGAATTAAACGGAAAATTGACTTGTTGAAGAATCCGAATATATTGAAAATATATACTATTGCTGGTGGATGTACAATGATGTTAAATCACTTAGCGAAGAAGATTTCATTCCCATTTATAGGGTTGAGAGTGCATGATTCCATCTGTGCAATGGCTGTAGCAAATAATCACGGCGTGATTAGTAGTATTTTGGAACCGACGATGTATTACCGTATACACGGTAATAATACTTGTGGAGTTTCCTCCACAAGTATTAAAGATAAGTTGTTAAATATATTTTCGACAATTTCGAGTAATATGAAGGGCTTCTATATATGGAAAGTATATGGTGGAGGATCTTTCTTTAAGTTTTTATATTGGCGAATTCGTTATTTTCTGATTCTAAGATTGAATTGATATGATGGATCTCACTATCATAGTTTGTGTCTATAATGCGGCAGCTTATATAAGCGATACTCTCCGCGATATAGAGGCTCAGACTTTTCGGCAATTTAAATTGCTTTTAATCGATGATTGCTCTACAGACAATACAGTTGAATTGATAGAGGAATTTTGTAATAAATCATCATTGCTTGCAGAATTGATTAAATTGTCAGTAAATAAAGGTATTGCAAATGCAAGGAATTATGGTCTGAATCATTCCACAACAAAGTATGTGCTGTTCATTGATGGAGATGATCGGTTATCACCATTTATTGTTGAGAAATTATATGGAGAAACCATAAATGATTCAAATATAATGGCGGTAACTTGTTGGTCGCAATTTATCGACATGCATGGTAAAAAAATAGCTGGAGGCACATTCTTGGGAGTCCGATCTAAGGATGAGTTTAATCAAAAGGCTGCGGGCGGTAAATTGTTTTTTATGCCAATTCATACTTTATTCAATCGTCAGATTGCTTTATCTGTAGGGGGATTTAATACATTTGGATTCCCTGACGGTCGTCCGCGATATCAGGATTTTTGTGAGGAATTGGATCTATGGACACGCATGAGTGATAAATATGTTGATGGGAAATATTTTACCACAGTTCCAGAAGTTTTGTATTATTACAGAAAAAACAATGGACTTTCCTCAAATCATTTCAACATGATCCTGAAAATGCGGTATACCAAGCACAATGTGCGTCGGCGTCGTAAGGGTATGAAAGACAATACATTTTCAGAGTACTATGCTTCACTGTCACCTGCGGAGCTTAAGGATATGAAAACAGAGGCCTTTGCAGCCGATTCCCTTCGAAATGGAGTGATTTTGCTAAAAGGAGGTAATCCTATCAAAGGCGGTTGGTTGATAATGCGATCCATTCTCGCCAGACCGTCATATTTCTTTGATAAACTCAAACATAATTTATGAGCCAACAAAGTAAGACTCCCCGACTTATAAGCGATGTTATCGGTTTTCTCAATGATAACGTAGAGTATGCCGTGCTTCGTAATTATGAGGGGTTGCCATATAGTAATGCCGCCCGTGATATCGATATCATCATTCGCAGAAAAGATCTGAGGCGCATACAACATGATATCGTAGGGATCATTGAAAAAACTGGATGGAAAATAGTTACCTATCTGAATTCAGACCGTCTTGTCACATTTGTGTGTGCTCGTAATGATGGACAGGAGACCTCCATAATGCAATGGGATTTCTTTGTTGATACATCTGTATTCGGCATTTTGTTGATGAGTGCTGATGAATTTCTGTCCGACAAGGAATTTAATGGTTTTTTATGGCATTCCCGTATAGACTCTAAGTTTCTTGACAAATACCTGTACGATCGGGCTGTGGGTGCGCCGTACCCTAAGAAATACCAGGCTGTAAAGGAGGCCGCTAAGGATTCTCCTGCCGTTAAAGCGAAACTCAAACAACTTTTCGGGGTTGGCACTGTCCAGGAATGCGATAAGACCTCCGGCCGCAAACTATTAAGGCGTGCGATTGGATGGAATCTCCGTCATCGTCCGTTCGGACTGATTGCCGGCATATCACGCTTCCTACAGACATTCACTGGTAATTATCTAATGTCCCGTACCGGTTTTTCTGTTGGTTTCACCGGACCCGACGGCTCGGGAAAAACAACCGTGATTGACCGCACGATCGAGCGGCTCGGCGATGTATTCGCCACTGCCCATGCATATTATCATTTCCGCCCGGCCCTTTTCGGTAATCTTGGTGATGTAGCACATTCTGCCGGTCTGAAAAAAGAAGTGGATCGCAACTACAGCGACCCCCATCGTGGCGGCAAGACTGGTGCTGTTTCTTCTCTTGCCAGATTGGGATATTATTCAGTTGATTACATTCTGGGCTATTTCGCTAAGGTCAAAACCAAGACACGTATCACTCGACTTGTTATTTTCGACCGGTATTTTACCGACATCATATGCGACAGTCGCAGATCGCGTATCTACCTGCCCCCCATATTTCTGAATATCTGGCGTAAGCTGTTCATCCCCTCTTTGGATTACAATATCCTTCTCACCGCTTCTGCCGAGACGATTCTCTCGCGTAAGCGTGAGCTTGACGAAGCCGGTATACGCGCTATAAACGATCGCATCGATTATCTCGCTCCGCAGCGTGGTTACCTGAAAGTGCTCAATGAAAGCACTCCGGATGAAGCGGTCACAACCGTCCTTAATCATATATTCAACTGTCAGCATACAAAGAATTTAAAGCGTCTGAAAATAAGCTGATATGTCACGACTGAAAATTTTCATCTCGGCATACGCATGTGAGCCAGGGCTTGGCAGCGAGATCGGCGTGGGGTGGCATTGGGTGCTTGAGATGTCACGGTATTTCGAGCTGTGGGTGTTGACCCGCGAGAGCAACCGTGGATCGATAGAGCCGTGGATCAAGGAACAC
>CATJQX010000135.1 GCA_949742535.1 uncultured Muribaculaceae bacterium
AACATTGCTTCCATATAAAATAGCCGAGCTACAACCGCTTGACAACTGGCGCTCGCAGATGAAAAACCGCTATACCGCCGGTATTGTAAATCTCGCCTACTGCGACCTATACCGATACTCGCCGGTCTACGCATGCATAGAGATGAATAAGACACTGCGCGATTCGGTGAAACCCGACATAAGAGGATTCGACTACGCTGTTCAGATTCTCGACATGGGGGTGAAGCCGAAGGTTCCTTTCGGCAACTGCGGCAACTACGCCGACCTTGCTTTGGCTGCGATGCGCAGCGAGGGTATTCCGGTGGTGAAGGATTACATACCGATATGGAGTTTCCGCACGCTGGGGCATGAATGGAATGCGGTTCTCGACACTGAAGGGCGTTGGGTAGAGTTCGGGGGTGCTCTGTCAGAACCGGGTGTTGAGGAAAAAATCGGAGAAAGGAAATCGAAAGTATTGCGGCGCACCTATGCCCACAATCCCCGTGTGCTCGAACTGCTTGCCTCGGGGGAGTATGTGCCGGTGTCATTTCGCTCACCGTTTTTTACGGATGTCACCGCATCCTACATTCACTGCACAAATGTGGATGTTGAAGTTGCGGGTGAAGAGGACGGCTACGCTTACATAGCGCTCTCCGACTGGACGGGATGGCGTCCGATAGAGTTCACCCGCATGGAGGGTGGAAAAGCCACTTTCCACGACATAGGCACCAACAGCATCTACACCGTGGTGCGCTACGGCAGCGATGGGATACAGCGAGTGGTCACTCCCCCATTCCGCCTCGACCGCAAAGGTGAAAAACATTATATTATCCCCGACGAAAGCCGGCTGAGAACGGTAACACTCAACCGTAAGTTCCCGGTGCTCCCGTCGGTTACATCGGCTGCCGTGCGCATAAATGGAGCCGAACTCCACGCCGCCGACCGCCCCGACTTCCGCGGCTGCAGACTTATCCACAAGGTTGCGGACGGTTTCGCCACAGCCCATGAAGTGAAGGTCGCCGACACTATCGGCGCCCACCGCTACTGGCGCTACAAGCAGGACACTCCCGACACCTATTGCAACATAGCCGAACTGAAATTTATCGATGCCGATAACCGCGAGATGCGCGGGAAAATCATCGGAACGCCGGGGGCTTACAAAGAGGTGCCGTACGCTACGAAAGAGAAAGCGTTCGACTCTGACCCGCTCACGATTTTCGAGGCGCCGACCGATTCCGGAGGATGGGTAGGGATGGATTTCGGCGAGCCGGTGAAGGTAGCGGCGATAGAGTTTACCGGACGCGGCGACGGCAACGCCATCGAGCGCGGCGACCTCTACGAGCTGTTCTACTTCAAGGATGGCGGCTGGCAGTCGCTCGGACAGAAAACCGGGGCGGGAGTGGCGGTGACGTTCGACAACGTTCCCGAAAACGCCCTGCTGCTTCTGCGCGACCGTACCAAGGGGAAGGACGAACGAATATTCACTTACGAAAACGGCCGGCAGATATGGTGGTGAACAAGCGGATTATGAAGGCTGCTGGAAGGGTGTTCAACATCGTGTTCGAGATAGTCGGATGGCTGTCAGTTCTGGCGATTACATATGTGTTGCTTCTGATAGTGGTGTTCGATACATTCAGCACCCCTACAGGCTCGATGACCCCGACCATCAAGCCGGGGAGCCGGTGGATGATAATCAACAAGCTCAAGCTCGGCGGACGCATCTTCGATGTGTACGACGCCGCGGCTGGGTTGCCTTTCAAAGTGCGCCGTCTGCCAGGTTACGGCAAACTCGAGAATAACGACATAATAGTATTCAACGGAACCTTTACCGATGGCTGGGACAGCGTGGCGATGAACATGTATCGCTACTACTGCAAGCGCGCCGTAGCCGTGGCGGGTGATACGCTCGAGATTCGCGACGGACATTACCGGGTGAGCGGCTTCGACGGCACGCTTGGCGTGGAGAGCGAGCAGCTGCAGGTGTGCCATTACAAGAAGTATCTCGCGAGCCTGCCCGACAGCCTTGCCCATCCCGGATGGTTCCAGACCCTCCCTTACGATGGGGAGACGGGGTGGACTATCGCCGATTTCGGTCCGATAGTCGTTCCTGCCGTCGGAACAACCCTACCCATTGACCGGCTCAACTACCGGATCTACCGGAAATATATCGCATGGGAAACAGGAATTCAACCTGAGTGGCGCGACGACCGTGCATGGCTCGGCGACACCCCTCTCGACAGCTACACCTTTACCGAAAACTACTGTTTCGCCGCCGGCGACCATGCGATAGATTCGCAGGATTCCCGATACTGGGGGCTCGTTCCCGAAAAATTCATCGTCGGCGTAAAGCTCTGACGCACTCTCTTTTACCCACGCTTATCACCGCAATATGAAACGACTGCTTTTTCTGATATCGCTGGCTGTGCTGCTCTACGGAATATTCGAGGGGGCGCTGGGAGTGGCACAGATGTTCGGTTTCATTGACAGCAACCATCCGGTGTTTCCCGTTACCGGATCGTTTTACACCCCCCGGTCCGTTCGGCTGCTGCATCGGTTGCATAGTGCCGGTGGCGCTGTTCCTGTATCTTGCGCCCTATCCCCGGTGAGTCAAGGCGCTCAGCGCGTTGTATGCGGTTCTTGCAGCCATGCTGTTGCCTGGAGCGCTCAGCCGCACAGGGTGGCTCAGCGCCGCCATTGTAGTGGGAGCTGTAGCCGTAAAGGCGGCATACGCCATGAAGTCGGAGTCGGCAGACGGCAGGCTGCTGATGTGGAAAATAGCCTGGCGTGCTTCATGCGGCGCGCCCGATGGGGTGGGATGGGAATATCTCCCCAGAGCATATGGCAATGCGCAGGAAAGCTATTTCGCAGGTGGGGATGGAACTGAAAGAGAACGCAAGGTGGCTGAGACACCCGTATACGTTTTCAATGAGAACCTTCAGCTGGCATTGGCGTTCGGCAGGGGGTAGGCTCTGCTGTTTGCGGCGATAATACTCTTTTCCCGCAGTACGCCCGACAGCGACATCAACGCGGAGTTCCACAAAGCACGCGCGACTTTTCAGGGTGGACATTTCCGCGAGGCTATCGACCGCTTCAACGAACTTCTGCCGAAAACATCCGATCCTATGCCGCTCAACCTCATAGGCAAGAAGTTTCAGGCTCCAATCTAATTAAATTGTCTTCAGTTATGTAAATCCGACATTTCATTCACCATAAATTCAACATTTATGCGAAATGTTAGACTATCTGATACAGTCATCTTACCCTGTTGGACAAGAAACGCTTATCGGAATTTTGTGGTCTACAGAAAAAAATGTTAATTTTACGGCGGTAATAGCTCTTGAACATTCAAAAAAATAGTCACCAGACATGACAGCACCATACAGATATTTATTTCAGGCAGGCATTCTGAAAACAGCCATTACGGCACTCGCGCTGACATCGCTCGCGTGGGGTGGATGCAGCAGCAAACATGACGGCGATGACGGCGCCTCAGAGGAAGAGGATGCCCGTGTGGAAGCGGTGTCGAATGCGGCAGAGGTGACGGTAATGAAGCTGGAGCCGAAAATGTTCACCCACGAAGTCGTAAGCAATGGTAAAGTAAAGGCTGGTGAATACGTTGACCTGCGGTTCGCATCGGCGGCTGCCCCTATAAAAGAGATACGAGTGAAAAACGGCGAGAGGGTAAGCAAAGGCGACGTTCTCGCACAGCTCGACCTGTTCAGGCTCGAAAACGCAGTTACCACAGCACGCAACAATCTCGAGCGCGTAAAACTCGAATTAGCTGATGCGCTTATCGGTCAGGGCTACGACCCCGGGAAAGCTGAAAGTATCCCCGCTGACGTTCTGGAGCTGGCGCGCCTGCGCAGTGGCGTCAGTCAGGCTGAGATACAGCTTGCCGAGTCAGAGCGGGAACTCACCGAAGCCGTTCTGCGCGCACCATTCGACGGGGTTGTGGCCAACATGTTCCAGAAATCCGGAAACCTGCCTGACGGAAGTCAGCCTTTCTGCCGGGTGATATCGGCAGCCGGTATGGATGTGGATTTCCCTGTTCTTGAGAGCGAGCTGCCACTGATTAACCGGGGTGACGCTGTAGAAGTGCTTCCATACACCTCCGACGAGGTGTTCCAGGGGCGCATCACTGCCGTAAACCCCATCGTCGGCGACGACGGGCTCGTAAAGGTGAGCGCCACAGTAAACGGCGCCCGGAAGCTGTTCGACGGAATGAATGTGAAGGTGAAGGTACGCCGCGACATAGAGAAAGCGCTGGTAGTTCCCAAGAGCGCCGTAGTGCTCCGCAGCGGCGGTCGCCAGGTGGTGTTCACCCACGAGAACGGCAGAGCGAAATGGAACTATGTGACTACCTCGCTCGAGAATATGGAGGAATATGTGGTGACCGATGGTCTTACCGGAGGTGAAGAAGTGATTGTCACAGGCAACATCAACATCGCCCACGACGCCCCGGTGACAGTAATCTCCGAGTAAATGGTAAAATTTCTGATCAATCGCCCGATAGCTGTTGTGATGGCGTTCCTCGCAGCAGTAATCATTGGAAGTGTGACCTACTTCACGCTCCCGGTGTCGTTGTTGCCCGCAATCGACATTCCCCAGATCACCGTTCAGGTAGCTCAGGAAGGCATCGGAGCCCGGGAACTTGAAAATACCGTCACAGCTCCCCTGCGCCGCCACCTGCTGCAGGTAGGAGGACTGAGCGAGATAAAAAGCGAGACCCGCGACGGCATAGGGGTTATCCGCATGCAATTCGACTACGGTGTAAACACCGATCTCGCATTCATCGAGGTGAACGAGAAGATCGACGCCGCAATGAACTCTTTCCCGCGCAACACCACACGTCCCAAGGCCATAAAGGCATCTGCGACAGATATACCCGTGTTATATCTGAACATGACCCTACGCGATGACGACGGAGACTTCGGCGAGCTAGCCGATGTGGTCGACAACGTAGTGCGGCGCCGCATTGAACAGCTCCCCCAGGTAGCGATGGCAGATGTAACGGGCATACCCGGGCGCCAGCTCAGAATCATACCCGACCAAAAAATAATGACCTCGCTTGGAATCTCGTCAGCCGACATAGAGAACGCCTTGTCAGAGAACAACGCAGAGCCGGGATCGATGACCGTGCGCGACGGCTATTACGAATACAACATCAATATCTCCAACCAGCTCCGCACAGAGTATGATGTCAGGCGCATTTATCTGCGCAAAGGCGACCGACTGATACAATTAGGCGATTTCTGCGACGTGGAACTGGCTGTGGAGAGCGCCCGTGGCTACTCGCTGCTCAACGGCAAGCGGGCTGTCACACTCGCCATCATCAAACAAAGCGATGAGAACATGGACCGCCTGAAAAAGGCGCTCGAAGAAACCACTACATATTTCAGCGATATATATCCTCAGATCGAATTCACCCAGAGCCGCAACCAGACCGAACTGCTCGACTACACCATAGCCAATCTCGTCCAAAACCTGATACTCGGCTTCCTGCTGGTGTTCATACTTACTGCCCTGTTCATGGGCGACGTGAGAGGGTCGGTGGTTATCGGACTGAGCATCATCGTATCGGTGATAATCACATTCCTGCTCTTCTATCTTTTCAAAGTATCAGTCAACATCATATCGCTGTCGGGGCTGATACTCGCTGTCGGCATGATGATCGACAACTCGGTTATCGTGACAGAAAACATCACCCAGTATCGCCAGCGCGGCGACAGCCTCGAGCGTTCGTGCGACCTCGGAACGACTGAGATGATCACCCCGATGCTTTCATCGTCGCTCACTACGGTGGCCGTGTTCGTGCCGCTGGTATTCATGAGCGGCATCGCCGGAGCTATCTTCTTCGACCAGGCGTTCGCCATCACGGCCGGACTGGCGGTAAGCTACATCGTGGGTATAACGCTGTTGCCGGTTCTCTACCGCATCATATTCGCCCGCAGCCGCAAAGAGATGAAAGCCACTGGCGAACGCAACTCATGGATGGAACGCGGCTACATCCAGGGCATTGATTTCTGCTTCCGCTACAAATGGATATGCATCGTCCTGACACTGCTTACAGTTCCGGCTTGCGTAGCACTATTCGGGCTACTGCCGCTTGAGCGCATGCCCGAGGTCGACCGCGAGGATATGACCGCGAGAATAGAATGGAACGAGAACATAAACATCGACGAAAACGCCCGGAGAGTGCGATCTCTGTTGTCGGCTATCGACACCGCCGACATATCCCTCCACTCAGCTTATGTCGGCGTACAGGATTATATGCTCGACGACCGGGCGCGCCAGTCGACCTCAGAAGCTGAACTCTACGTACGCGCTACCGATACCGAACGCCTGCCGGCAGTCACCGACCGGATGCAGCAGGAGCTGAAACGCCAGTTTCCGAAAGCCACCGCCGAATATCTGCCTCCAGAAAACATATTCGAAAAGATATTCCAGAGCCATGAACCCGACCTGGAGGCACGCCTGCATCGCCGCGACAAAGGCAACGAAGGGGAACTCGCAGAGCTGATAGCGCTCGAACAACAGATCACCGACAACACAACTCCCCTCCGCGACCGCCTCAACCTGGTTATCGACCGCGAGAAGCTGCTGCTCTATAAAGTCAACTATCAGGAAGTGGCGCGCGCCCTCCGCACCGCCTTCAAAGCCAATAGCGCAGGCACCCTGCGCTCATATCAGCAATACCTCCCGATGACTATCTACGACGGCGAGCGAACCGTCGAGACCGTTCTACGCGAGACTATGATCGGCGATATCCCCCTGTCTTATCTCGTAAGCATTCACCGCGACCACGACCTGAAGAGCATCACAGCCGGTCCCGACGGAGAATACATATCCCTCCCCTTCGACGAGATAACGGATCCCGCCGCCGAAATAACGCAGATCAAAGCTATCGTAGAGGAGGCGCCCGACTGGGATGTCAGTTTTGCCGGAAGCATCTTCTCGAACAGGCAGATGATGAAAGAACTCACGGTGATACTGCTGATTTCGATCCTACTCATGTACTTCATACTTTGCGCGCAGTTCGGAAGTTTCATACAGCCGCTTATAGTGCTGCTGGAGATACCTGTCGACACAGCCTTCGCGCTCATAACCCTGTGGGCATGCGGTCAGACTCTCAACCTCATGTCGGCTATCGGCATTATCGTCACATGCGGTATCGTTGTCAACGATTCTATTCTTAAACTCGACGCCATCAACGAGCTGCGCAAGGACGGGATGAAACTTATGGATGCCATCCACACCGCCGGCATCCGGCGTCTGCGCCCCATTATCATGACCTCTCTCACCACTATACTCGCCATGGTTCCGATGCTGTTCACCCACGACATGGGGTCGGAACTGCAACGCCCTCTCGCCATCGCCATGATAGGCTCCATGGTCATCGGAACACTTGTGAGCGTATTCGTAATCCCGATTTTCTACTGGCTAATCTACCGCAAAAATGATAAGATTCCCGCATAGATCCCATAGTGCCCGGTTATTCTGGCTGCTCGCCACTTTGCTGCTCATTCCTTCCGCAGCATGGGGACAGAAACTGACGCTTACCCTTGAGCGTGCCATCGAGATAGCGGCAGACAGTTCGTTGCAGGCCTTCCGGGTGAAGAACATGTATCAGGCAAACTACTGGGCATTCCGGTCGTTCAAGGCTGACCGCCTGCCCTCGCTGTCGATGAACCTCACCCCGGCTACCTATAACCGTTACATCAGGCAGCGCTACGACTCGCAGGAGAATATTGACGTATTCAGAGCACAGCAGATGTACAGCGCATCCGGAGCGCTCAACATCACCCAGAATTTCGACCCCCTCGGAGGTACGTTCTATCTCGAGACCGGGGTGGAATATCTGCGCAACTTCGGAGATATGACCGGCAACCAATTCTCGTCGATACCCATAAGACTTGGATACCGTCAGAACCTTCTGGGCTACAACGCCTTCAAATGGGACAGGAAAATTGAGCCTCTGAAATTCGAGAAAGCAAAAAAGCAGCTGATATGCGACATGGAAGGGGTGGCCGAGACAGCCGTATCATACTACTTCGCGCTGGTGCTCGCTCAGGAAGAATACCGGCTCGCTGTCGACAATCTCGCTGCAAGCGACACGCTCTATATCACCGGTGAGCGCCGTTTCCGCATTCAGGCGATTTCGGAAGCCGATCTACTTACATTGAAACTCGACAAGGTGAATGCGGAGAACACCCTCGAGAATGCCCGCATGGCTCTCAAACGCGCAAAATTCAGCCTCGCCACTTTCCTGGGGCTCGACCAGAACGCCGACATCACGGTCAATGTGCCTTCCGCCCCCCTCTGCCGCTCCATATCGTCAGAGACAGCCATCGAACAGGCACGCGCCAACAATCCCGACCTACTCCAGCACCGACAGAACATACTCGAGGCGGAACGCGAACTCAACCGTACCCGGATGGAATCGCGCTTCAATGCCAACCTCAACGCATCGATCGGTTTCAATCAGGTTGCCTCAACCCTCGGAGGAGCTTTCACCCATCCCCTCCGCCAGGACCTCGTATCGCTTTCGGTTGCGATACCGCTTGTCGACTGGGGCGTTCGAAAAGGCAAGGTGAACATGGCGCGCAATAACCTCAACGTCGTGGAGACAGCCGCCCGCCAGCAAGCGCTCAGCGTAGAAGAGGATGTGGTGATGACCGTTAGCGACTACAACATCCAGCAGAATCTTGTAGCCTCAGCGCTCGAGGCTTTGGATCTCGCCGATATGGCTTACGACCGCACTAAGCAGAGGTTCATGATCGGCAAAGCCGACATCAGTGCACTGACGCTCTCGCAGACCCGTCAGCAATCTGCCACGACCAATTACATCCGGGCGTTGCAGAACTATTGGGCGAGCTACTATCGCCTGCGGAAGCTGACACTTTACGACTTCGACTTCAACCGCATGATCGATATAGAATTATAATGAAGCGCTCCTTCTCCATAATCATCGTTTTCGTAGCACTCGCCATTGTGGGATGCGCTCTCGTTCCGAGACTGCCGGTGAAGCTGATGCCATCGAAAACGCTTCCGGGGCTATCGGTATCATTTTCGATGCCGAATGCCACAGCACGCGTTGTGGAGAGCGAGGTGACGAGCAAGCTCGAAGGGATGCTGGCGAGAATCCGGGGAGTGAAGGAGATATATTCCACATCATCGAACGGAAGCGGCCACATAAGCATCGGATTCGACAAACATACCGATATGGAGCATGCCCGTTTCGAAGCGTCGTCGATCGTGCGTCAGGCCTGGCCGCAACTTCCCGAGGGAGTGAGTTATCCCCATGTGTCGGCGAACCGCACCATCGACCAGTCGGCCCGTCCGATCCTCACCTACACTCTCAATGCCCCGGGGACCACAGCCGACATAATGCTATACGCCGAGGAGAATCTGCGCCCGACCATCGGACGTCTGGCTGGCGTAAGCCGGGTTGAACTCAGCGGCGCCACCCCTATGGAATGGCGCCTCACCTACGACAGCGACAAACTCGAGGCGCTCGGGTTACATCCTTCCGACATATCAGCTGCCATCGCCCAAATGAACGCTTCGGAATACCTCGGCACCGGAGTGACGGAAGATGGAGAAGAACTCCCGCTGAGATGCCTGGTGTCGGACAACACGCGATTTGACATTTCAGACATTACCCTGTTTACACGCGACAGCGTCCGCATACGCCTCGACCAGCTCGTATCGGCCATACACCGTGAGGCTCCACCGACAGGCTACTTCCGCATCAACGGGCTCAACTCGATATATTGCGACGTTTATGCCGACGAGGATGCCAACCAGCTCGACGTTGCCGCGCGCGTCAAAGAGCATATCGCATCACTGTCGATGCCTGATGACTATGCGCTCCACCTTAACGGCGACACCACCGAAAACATATCGTCGGAGCTCGACAAGATCTATTTCCGCACCGCTCTGACACTGCTGATCCTTCTGCTTTTCGTAGCTCTGATAACGCTCAATCTCCGCTACATCGTCGTTATTACGCTGTCGCTGCTCATGTCGCTTGCCATTTCGATAATCTTCTACTACATGGCGGCGATTGAAATCCAGCTATATTCTCTCGCAGGAATCACTATTTCGCTCAACCTGATCATCGACAACATAATTGTGATGAGCGACCACCATCTGCGATGGCGCGACCTCAGGGCATTCACCTCAGTGCTTGCCGCCACGCTCACCACTGTCGGGGCACTCGGTATAGTGTTTTTCCTCGACGACGATCTGCGGCTCAACCTTCAGGATTTTGTGGTGGTAGTAATAATCAATCTTACC
>CATJQX010000136.1 GCA_949742535.1 uncultured Muribaculaceae bacterium
ATTTATGTCGTTTATCAGCGCATGTTCAGGCTCAAGATGGAAAAACAAAGCCCCCCCTCCGAAAAACGGTTCCACATAGCGTCCTTCGAAGTGGGGTATATGAGGCAGAATATAAGGAATTTCCTTCGACTTCCCACCCCTGTATTTCAGCATCGGTTTCATCCTGTCCTTTCTGGAAATGTGTAATGCGCGGCCCGGAATATCCGGGAACCGGAGAATGCCCGACCATATCCGTCAAACATCATCATTAAATGCAAAGGTAACATTTTTTTCCGGGATAAGACGCCTCCACCGACGTTAAGGTGCTGTTAAAAACAGGATGTTTCTGTGGCATCGGCAGTTACAGGCTGTCGTACTCTTCATCGGTAACCGGCGAGAGCCATTCGGTGGAAAGATCCTTGCCGGGGACCTCCGGCAACATTCAAAAATTACAACAACAGCGCCGTTCATCCCCTAACAAAATTGCGGCGAGTATTACCAATTTCCACACTCCCCACAAAAACACTGCCACGACTATCGCAAGACAGACGTGACAGTGTTTTCAGGTCAGTTATTATTGTCAGAAAGCGGGATAACCGGGATTCTGCACATATATGCCCCCAGAGAAATTGTATTGCGCCACAGGAACCGGGAAGTATTCTTCACCCTCATCGAAAGTGGCATTGTTGTAGTAGATGCGGTTGTCTTTTTCAGCCTTGAAATAATTGTTCATCGTCTCTTTGGCTATGCCCCATCTTACAAGGTCGAAGAAGCGCTCACCCTCCATCGCCTTTTCAAGTCGCATTTCTGTGCGCAGAGCCTTTCGTGCATATTCCTGCGTCCATCCGGCAGACGGATATAAACCGATCTTGTAGTTTGCCGCATATTTCGAGGGATCGTTGAAATCGCTCACATACTCGCTCTCCATCGCGCGCTTACGCACACGGTTGATAAGAGTGCGTGCCTCTTCCAGACCGTTGCCGCCGATTTCGATAAGTGCCTCGGCCTTGTAAAGCAGCAGGTCGGCATAGCGTATGATCTGCCAGTTGAGTGCCGACGCTCCCCACGGCCATCCCTGTGTGGCATCGCTTGATTCAGGCGAGAGCCAGAAACGTTTCGTATTGTTGTATCCGTATGAATCGCTGTTGCGCACCCAGAGACCACACGGTTTTTCTGTGTATGTCTTATATCGGATGGTGGGACGGCCTGTCACGAAGTCAAGGCGCGGATCTACATTGCCACCCACATTGTCGAGTGCATAACCGCCGTTATTGTCAAATTTCACAGTCCCGTAATCCGGACGGCTCTGGTAATCAAACATAGGCAGTCCGTCGGCATCTGTCTGGTATGCATTTATAAGATCCTGCGACGGGAGGAAGAAGCCGTCGCCCTGCCAGGGACAGCCGGGACCGGTCATGGAATTGAGCAGCATGCTCCAGTTGATACGGCCTACCCCACCCGAGCCATCATCTTTCGAGAACTGTATGGCGAACACCGATTCCGGCCCGTTCTCATATGCGAGAAGATCAAGTTGCTGGAAATCTGACAGGAGATCATATCCATGTATACCGTCTATCAGCTCCACTACTTCCTGAAGCAGTTTCTTGTCTATATTCACCACGGCGTTTGTCTCAGGATCCTGTTCGTAAGCCTGGTACAGTTTCACTTTGGCGGCGTAAGCCTTGGCGATGCGGCGGTTTACGCGCCCTATCTCATCCTGGGTGTCAGGGAGATCCCCGGCAGCTTCAAGCAGATCGTCGGCGATGCGTGCCAGATGCTGCTCGCGTGTGAACTCGTCGTTGCGCACCGAAGGATAGTCGTTTTCAGGCAGGTCAATATCCATATACGGAATCCGGTTGAACAGGCGCACAAGTTCAAAATACCAGTGGTCGCGTATCACGCGCACTTCCGCTATACGCGCATCCTTGTCCTTTATGATATTTTCGTCGGCTCTCATAATTGCCCTTATAGCGGAGTTGCAGCGTGAGATACCGCAATATACATTGAACCATTTGCCATCCAGAAAACCATTGTTGGGCTGTATCCTTGCCGTTTCCATATCATGTACCTCCCAGAGGTCGGTTTCGCCGCCGCCACCTTTGTAGGCATTGTCGGCGCGCACTTCGCCATAGCTCCAGTTCGTTACTGGAAACAGGTGCGGGTCGTTGGAATCAGCGTAACGGCAACCGAATGTGGCGTATGCGCCGGTAACAAGGAGATCTACTGCTTTGGGATCGTTGATGTTAGCTTCCGACAGCGGTCCCTGCGGTGCATTTTCAAGAAAGTCGTCGCTGCATGCGCAGGCTGCGGCCCCGACGAGTGCCATGATGGCTATATTTTTGATTTTCATGCTATTTTAAATCTGAGATTGGAAATTATTAAAAACCGAACTGGATACCGAATGTGTATTGGCGCGGGAGAGCATAGGGGTAACCGAGACCTTCGGGATCAGCACCGCTGTAGCTGGTGATGGTGAATACGTTCTGAGCCTGGAAATAAATACGGGCATTTTTGAGATGCAGTTTCGTGCGCACCTTCTCGGGAAGAGTGTAGCCTAACGAGAGCGTTTTCAAACGGAGGAACGAGCCGTCTTCAATGTAATAATCAGAACTCTCGTTCTCGTTGTTGGAATTGTCGATCGAGGGAGCGGGCACGTCGGCACCGTAGTAGCCGGTCTGCAGATAGCTGTCATATGCGTTTGCAGCTTCAAGCAGCTGTGTGCCGTGGTTGCCGGTCCATAGAGGGAAGAAATCGGTATAGAATTTAGAGTTGTTCCATGCGTCGCGGATGATGCTGTTGAAGAACAGGCTGAGGTCAAAACCTTTCCAGTTGGCGCCGAGGTTAAGGCCGAACTGTGCTTTGGGCAGATCACATCCGAGCCATGTGCGGTCGCGGTCGTTAATCTCACCGTCGTTGTTGGTATCTACGTAGCGCACGCGTCCCACAGCCGGATTGCCGAAGCTCACCTTGTATTTTTCCTTATAGGCGTCAACCTCCTCCTGCGTGCGGAACACGCCGTCGGTCCTGTAGCCCATCCACGAGCCTAAAGGTTGTCCGACAATACTCTTGTCGATACCGTTGCCTCCGCCCCATTCATAATAGATGTCCTCCATAAGGTCGGTGACACGGTTTTTCATGGCTGTTACATTAAGCCCTACATTGTAGCTGAAACCGTTGCCAAGAGACTGGCGCCATTCGGCTGTGATTTCCACACCCTTGTTGACCATCGAACCGCCGTTGTACCAGCAGTATCCGCCCTCACCGATAGTAGCGATATAGGGTTTCTCCATGAGCATGTCGTTTGTCTTTTTGTGGAAGTAGTCAAACGAGAGTGAAAGCCTGTTGTTAAGGAACGACGCGTCAAATCCCACATTGGTCTGGTATGTCTTTTCCCATGTCAGATCCGGATTGGTGCTTCTCGAACGGATAGCGCCGGGAGAGAGTTTGTTGCCCCCCGACAGGGCATACCCCGCACGATCGAGATCCATCGCGTATTTCGCATAGAAAGCATCGTTGGCAATGATATCGTTACCGTTCACGCCATATGCGCCTCTGATCTTTAGATCCGTGAGCCATGCCGCCGCACCCTCCATGAATTTCTCCTGGGAGATACGCCATCCGGCGGAAACCGAGGGGAACCAGTCATAATTATGTGAGTGCGACAGACGCGACGAAGCATCGCGGCGCAGGGTGAACGACACAAGATATTTGTCGTCCCATGCATAATTCAGCTTGCCGAAACCTGAGAACATGGAATAATTCGATGCTCCGGAACCGGTGTCCTTGTTAGCAGTCACATTCCCGAGATACAGATAATTTGGATCCTCTATCTCCAGACCTTTGCCTTCGCCGTACATATCCTCGAAATGGTTGCGTTTGGCTTCTATACCCACAAGAGCCATCACGGAGTTTTTACCGAAATCAATGTTGTACTGGGCTGTGTTGGTCCATACCCAGTCTACAGTCTTGCTCGAGTACTGACGGAGGTTGTTGGATTTGTCGCGCAGGTTTGCCGGAGTGAAAATCTTGTCGGTGCCATTGTGGTAGTTTAGACCGAAATTGGTTCTCACGATAAGGTTTTTCACCGGTTCCACAGACAGGTATGCGTTGCCGAATACACGCCAGTATTCACGTTTGTTTTTACCTTCCTCGTTGATCTGGCGCATGATATTGGGCGTATCGTTCAGACCGAACGCCACCTGGTCGTTGTAATTTCCTTCAGAATCATATACCGTGCGGGCCGGATGCATCTTTATGGCGTTCTCCTCCACTCCTGCGGGAGCATTGTGCTGACGCCACCAGTTCACAGTCACGTTGCCTCCCGCCTTGAGACGGTTGTTGATGAAACCGTAATCGGAACTGAAACGCGCGTTTGCCTTCTGGAAATCAGATCCCTTTATGATACCGTCATGGTCAAGCCAGCTCAGGGAAAGAGACGAAGAGCCGTTTTCCTCACCTTTCGACAGGCCGACACTGTATGTCTGCATGAGCGCGGTGCGGTGTATCTCCTTTTCCCAGTCGGTGTTCTGCGGATTCACCATCACGCCGTTGAGGTTGGCATAAGGCTGCAGCTTCGGCGTGGCGCCGTTACCGTAAAGCTCCGAGTTGGGGGTAGTCCCGTAAGAATATTTGTATGCCGACCAATATACATTGCCCCACTCGTCGGCATTGAGCATATCAAGGCCGCTCTGATATGTCTGGAGGGTGAGCGTGGCGTCGAATGTCACCCGGCACTCCCCTTTTTTAGCGCGTTTGGTGGTTATGATTATCACACCATTTGCCGCCTGGGCACCATAGATCGAAGCCGACGCGGCATCTTTCAGTACCTGTATGGACTCCACATCATTGCTGTTAAGTATGGTGCCGGGATTCTCGCGGGTCATCACACCGTCGATCACATAAAGGGGGCCGTTGGCATCGCTGCGGAACGACGACGCACCTCGGATAGATGTGCCGGTGCTGAGACCGCCGGGGGTGCCGTCAGTAGTAATATTCATGCCGGCCACGCGCCCCTGCAACGATTGTATCACATTGCCCGTAGGGGTATCGGCTACATCCTTCATTTTCACTACGGAGACAGAACCTGTGAGGTCAGATTTCTTTTCAGCTGAATATCCGACAACGACAACTTCGTCAAGTACGGCGGAATTCTCTTCGAGACGGACCGTAAGGTTTTCCTCCGCATTCACTTTCGCGGATACATAGCCTACATACGAAATCTGCAGACCCGCCCCTTCCGGCACCTTGATCTCAAAATTGCCGTCGATATCCGTGGCAGCCCCTGTTTTGGTCTGTTCACACAGCACAGAAGCGCCTATCAGCGGCTCATCGTCTGTTTTGGAAAGCACTGTACCATGCACGGTGATATCCCGCGCCTGGGCCACTATCACCATAAGAAACAGCATCAATGCAGTTAAAATTGTTTTTTTCATGTTACTCGATTGGTTTAATAATCAATGTCTGTTTTTTTGCTATACCGTTATCCGGCGATCACTGTGCAAAATTAGCGTACAGGCGCTTAGAAGGCATATCACAGTTTGAGCATCGGCTATAAAAATTGAGCGAAGCACGAATTTTTATATCAATTGCATAAATTGTAATACCGGTTCGCGGCCTACCCTGAATACCACATGAATTATGAAATTGAAAATGTCTTGCCTGTGTATGATAATCTCTGATTTTGCAAAAATAGCGATGACAATATTAAAAACGTTGCTTTCACTACCAAAAATTTTGCAACTCACCCGAATTTATAATCGCTGCATGATTTTTTATACGTACGGCACAGCAGATTGAAGTAGTTTTGCAGAGCCGGAAAAACAGATCCGAAGAAACTTTTACAAAATATCATTTACCCACCATGAAACCATTCGAAACTTTAGCCATAGCTGCCATCACCTCCGCAGCGGCGTTCTTTCCCACGGATACAGCCGCAGCCGAGGGGATCAGAATAGACCATCTCGGAGCCGACAACACACTTGTGAGGATAACAGGTGACAGCCGTTACGTGCTGCTTCCGGTGCAGGAAGCAAACGATGACGCACGCATAAACATCCTCGTAGACGGACAGCCCGACCGCACAATAAACGTAAGGCTCGCCAAAAGCAAAATCGACTATTTCGTGCCATTTGATCTCGCGCCATACAAAGGGCATAAGGTGGCTATGAATATCGTAACCACCCAGGGACGGTCAACTGTGAGGGAGGCGAAAGAGGATGCTTTCTGGAAAAACATCGCCCTGTCTGACACATTTGATGTTTCGAACAGGGAGAAATACCGCCCCGCCTATCACCATACACCGCTTTACGGATGGATGAACGACCCCAACGGGATGTTTTACCGGGACGGAACATGGCACCTCTATTACCAGTACAACCCCTATGGCTCGAAGTGGCAGAACATGTCGTGGGGACATTCCACATCAAAAGATCTCATACATTGGGAAAACCACGGAGTGGCACTCGAACCCACAGGTCTCGGCACGGTGTTCAGCGGAAGCTGTGCGCTTGACCGGACCGGCTCAGCCGGATTCGGCACCGACGCTGTGGTGGGACTTTACACTTCGGCTGACGTAAGCCAGATGCAAAGCCTTGTATGGAGTACCGACGGCGGAGAGACATTTGATTTCTATGCCGCCAACCCGGTGATAACACTTGAGACCGAGGCACGCGACCCCAATATGTTCTGGGACAGCAAGGCAAACCGGTGGGTGATGATACTGGCACATGCCCTGGAACGCGAAATGCTTATTTTCACCTCCCCCGACATGAAGGAGTGGACATTGCAAAGCTCCTTCGGAAAAGGACTTGGCGCACAGGAAGGCGTATGGGAATGCCCCGATCTGTTTGAATTGCCTGTGGCGGGAACAGACGAAAGGAAATGGGTGCTGATATGCAATATCAATCCCGGAGGTCCGGCTGGAGGAAGTGCCACGCAATATTTTACAGGCGATTTTGACGGCACTACGTTCACCCCAGACAAGGATGCCGAAGGAAACGTGCCCACGAAATGGCTCGATTTCGGCAAAGACCACTATGCCACCGTAACGTGGAGCGACGCACCGGAAGGGAGGCGCACCGCCATCGGATGGATGAGCAACTGGCAATACGCCGCTGAGGTTCCCACAATGCAATACCGAAGCGCCAACACACTGCCACGCGAAATAGGACTGTTCAGAGCAGACGACGGACAGACATACGCTTCTTCCACACCGTCGCCGGAACTCATATCCCTCCGCGGACACCTCACTGAAAATACCGGCAAAGCTACCATCGGAGACAAGGGACGCACATGGAGCCTCCCGACTGCAAACGGCGGTATCTGCGAAATACTTCTTGACATTGACGCCCAGAAAGCCACGTCGGTAGAAATAGAGCTCGGCAACGGATCAGGCGACAGAACCACAATGCTATACGATCCGGTCGCCCATACATTTTCTTTCGACCGCACAAAGAGCGGCCGGATTGATTTCAGCCAGGATTTCCCCGCAGTCACCGTGGCGCCTACTTTTGAGAAAGACGGGAAAACAAGCCTGAGGATTTTCATTGACAGATCAAGCATCGAGCTGTTCGGCAACAACGGGCAGTTCGCAATGACCAACCTCGTATTCCCTACCGAGCCATACTCCACACTGTCTGTAAAAGCGGCAGGTAGTAAAGCCAAGGTAAGCGACCTGAAAATATACTCAATAGAAACTGAATAATTTGTAAGTCATCTAATACTATTTTTCATCGGATAAACAATCGGTTATTAAGTATGTAGGAAGACGGTATGCCACCAATGCTGGCACACCGTCTTTTCTCATACAAAGGAAAAGACCGTTACCAAACCAAAAAAACTCTAATTTGTTTTATTTCTATAACGACGTCTGCCCCTTCAAGCCTTAACCTTGAGGCAGAATATTCTCACAGGTGACATTGCACCACATGTAACGGGATATAATATTTACTTATGTTTCAACGTTTTATTTACTTCGCTTTTACCATATCTTGTTCTCTGGCCGCATTTGCCGCATCACCGGTGAACGAGGAGGATCTGACACGGCACCTCAACGATTCACTTCCCGGACAATGGACCTACGCTCCGGAAATACAGCAGGAAATACCATCGTCAACCGACGTATGGTGGCGCTCTTTCGGTGATGCCACACTCGACTCCCTGATCTCCCTCGCCCTTGACTATAACTACGATCTCGCACAGACACTCAGGCGCACCGAGATCGCCCGCAACACCATGCGGCAGGCACAGGCGGGATGGTATCCGTCAGTGGGTCTTACGGCAGGCTGGAGCAAGGACCGGCAAAGCGGCGCCATGACCGTGCCGGGAATGCCAGCCACCGCGACAAGCGGATTCAACGCAGGTCTCTCGGCCAGATGGGAAATAGACGTATTCGGGAAGATCGCATCAGGCGTAAAAGCAAAAAAGGCGGCCTACAACGCCTCACGTGCTGAATATGCCGGAGCAATGGTAAGCCTGTGCGCGCAGGTGGCCACCACATACTTCCAGTTGCGAACCCTTCAGGGACAGCTGTACGTGGCGGAAATACACACCGAATCGCAGCTCAAGACGGTAAATATCGCCAGAGCGCGTTTCGAGGCCGAACTCGCATCGAAGCTCGATGTGGCACAGGCGGAAGAGACATATTACTCCACCCTCGCCTCCATCCCCAAGCTGCAATACTCCATACACACAGCCATCAATTCACTCGAGGTACTCACCGGATCGTTCAGCGACAGGCTCAGAACCGTGCTGTCAGAACCCACACCGCTCCCCGACTGCTACCGCATGGTAAGCGCCGGAGTGCCGGCCGGCCTGTTGCGGCGCCGCCCCGACATAGCCCAGGCCGAGCTTGAGCTGGCGCAATCGGCAGCCGAGGCAGGCATCGCAAAAAAAGACTTTCTGCCCACACTCGCCATCGAAGGTGCGGTTGGCACATCGGCACACAATCTTAAAGACCTGTTCAAAAACAATTCATACACCTACTCAATAGCGCCCACACTGTCATGGACACTGTTTGACGGTCTCTCCCGCAAATATGCCATGGCGACCGCACGCGAGCAGATGCAGGCGGCGATCGACAATTACAACCTTGTTGTCGCCAATGCCTTCCAGGAAACAGACAATGCATTGGCCGGGTACCACTTCGCCATAATCTACCTGCAGAATGTAGACAAGGTGCTCACCGCCGACGCCGAGGCGCTCAAACTCGCCATGGACCGATACAAGAACTCGCTCAGCCCAATGCTCGACGTGGTCACCGCACAACTCAACTCACTCACCACCGAGCAGGAACAGATCGCCGCCCGTGGCCAGGCCCTTACATCGCTCATAAATCTGTATGAAGCCCTCGGTGGCGGCTTCGATCTCGGCACGCTTGAAGTAAACATGTAAGCAACTATAATCCATCTCGCCAAATGAAACTATCGACACAAATCCATACGGGCGCCATATTGTCGCTGTCGGCATTGGCAATGCTGACCTCCTGTCATTCCAAAAAAGGGGACGGCAAGGAAGGTGACGCCGAAATGACGGTAAATGTAGCCACACCGCAGACCGCCTCCATAGTGCTCAGCAAAACATATCCTGCGTTCCTGCTCGCAGACCGCGATGCCGCTGTGGTGGCGCGCGTCACCGGATACATCACAGCCAAACATTACGAAGACGGCGCCCTGGTGAAAGAGGGTGCGCCCCTGTTCACAATCGAAAGCACCACATACCGCTCGCAGCTTGCGGAAGCCCAGTCCAGACTGGAGTCTGCAAAAGCCAATCACGACTATTGCGAGCGTCAGTATGAGGCCATGAAAAAAGCACTCGAAAGCGATGCCGTTTCGAAAATGGATGTGATACAGGCCGAAAGCAACCTGCGCCAGAGCGAGGCCGACATAAAAAGCGCCCAGGCCGCCGTGAACACCGCCGGCATGATGCTCGGCTATTGCACCGTGCGGGCGCCATTCACCGGACGCATATCATCGGCGGATGTAGTTGTCGGCGACTTCGTGGCCGGAGAAGGAGCGCCGGTGAAACTCGCCACCATATATGATGACCTAACAATACTTACCATATTCTCCGTGGAGGACTCACGATACATCGCCGTGGCAAATGCCATGAAACAGAAAATTCTCGATTACAAGCATGTACCTGTACAATTCGGAGACAGCATAATCGGCACATATACCGGCGAGCTCGACTATGCGTCGCCGGATGTGCAGAAGGGCACCGGCACAGTAAAACTCCGGCTGCTTGTCGACAATCCCGACGGCACACTCAAGAGCGGCATGTATGCCAACGTGGATCTCCCCTACGCCGTCAGGCCCGACGCAATGCTGATCAAGGAAGCCGCCATAGGCACCGATCAGCTCGGAAAATATGTCTATGTGGTCAATGACTCCGACAAGGTGGTATACACCCCCGTGGAGACAGGCGACCTTTATCACGATACCCTGCGCATTGTCAACTCCGGCCTCAAGCCTACCGACCGCTATGTGACACAGGCATTGCTGAAAGTGCGCGACGGCATGACCGTGAAAACCCGTCAGACAAACTGACACGCGCAAGTTTTCAATATCCAGATATATGCCAAGACAGTCATAAATAAATCGCCACAGAATGTTTTCAAGATTTTTCATAGACAGACCCATTTTCGCTACCGTTCTGGCGATATTGATGATTATCGTAGGACTGGTGACAGTAAAGACATTGCCTATCGCGCAATATCCAAACATCTCACCCCCTACGGTACGCGTGTCTGCCACATATCCCGGCGCCGACGCACGCACCGTGGCCGAAACCGTGGGCGTGCCCATCGAAGAGAGCGTCAACGGCGTGGAGGGGATGATGTATATGAGCTCCAACTCCGGCAATGACGGCTCATACAGCCTCACCATCACGTTCAACAACGATGTGAACCTTGATGACGCCACTGTCAAAGTGCAGAATCTCGTGAACCAGGCATCATCCCGCCTCCCCTCATCAGTGACACAGCAAGGGGTGAGCATCAACTCGGAAAGTACCAACATCCTGCTGTTCGTAGCACTTGAAAGCGACGATCCTGAACGCTACAACTCACTGTTCCTTACCAACTACGCACAGCTGCACATTGTAAACCCGCTGACACGTCTGGAAGGGGTGGGAGGCGCCAGCGCTTTCGGAGCGGGAGAATACAGCATGCGTGTATGGCTGAATCCCGACCTCATGCGTGCGCGAAGCGTCACCCCCGCCGACGTAATGGCAGCCATAAGGGCACAGAACATGGAGGTATCGGCCGGTTCCGTAGGAAGCCAGCCGGTGAAAAGCCAGGCCTCGTTCCAGTTCACCATCTCATCGCCGGGACGCCTTGTGACTGCCGAGCAGTTCGGCAACATCATAATCCGCTCCAACGGCGACAACGGGCTGCTGCGCCTGAGCGACATCGCCCAGGTGGAACTTGGCAGTGAAAGTTACGGAAGCATATCGCGTGTCTCCGGAAAAGAGGCAGGCCTGATCGGCGTGTATCAGCGATCCGACGCAAACGCCCTCAGCGTGGCCAATGAGGTGAAAAACGAACTGAAAAACCTCGAGCCTTATTTCCCGCCGGGCGTACACTACCGGGTGCTGATGAACACCACAGACTTTGTGTCGGCATCCATCGACGAGGTGCTCGTCACTTTCGTGGAGACAACCCTCATCGTAATGATCGTGATACTCTTCTTCCTGCAGAGCTGGAGAGCCGTGATTATCCCCATGATCACCATACCGGTGTCGCTGATAGCCACATTCGCCGTTATGAAACTGCTCGGCTTCACACTCAACACACTCACCCTCTTCGGCCTCGTGCTTGCCATAGCCATTGTGGTAGACGATGCCATAGTGGTGGTGGAGGACTGTGCGCGCATAGTCGACGAGGGGAAGATGACGCCGCGCCAGGCCGCCGAGAAAGCGATGGTGGAACTTCAGGGACCTGTCGTGGGTGAAGTTCTGGTGCTTCTGTCGGTATTCATACCTACAGCATTCATCTCTGGCATCACAGGCGAGCTATACAAACAGTTCGCGCTGACCATAGCCGTATCCACGGCATTCTCCGGATTCAACGCCCTCACCTTCACTCCGGCCATGTGCGCCCTGTTCCTGAGAAAAAGCAAGCCGTCGGGTTTCTTCCTCTACAAATGGTTCAACAAAGGGTGGGGCGCCACTCTGGCCCTCTATACCAAAGGGATCGGGAAATGCCTTAAACACCCCCTCGTGGCCATTGGATGCTATCTTCTCCTGTGTGCCGCAGCGCTGTGGGGATTCATGCGCTGGCCTACCACCTACGTTCCTGAGGAGGACATGGGATATTTCTTGACGTCGGTGCAGCTGCCTGCCGGCGCATCGCTTGACCGCACCGACAAAATGGTGTCGCAGGTTGCCGACATTATAAAGGAGATGCCCGAAGTGCAGGACGTGCTTGAGATCACAGGCTTCTCTTTCATGGCCGGCGGTTCGGGGAGCAACCTCGGATCGATGTTCGTGGTGCTCAAACCCTGGAACGAGCGAAAAAGCAAATCGCATAGCGTGGAGGCGGTGATGGAACGCGTGAACGAAAAATGCGCCGCATTGCAGGAAGGTATTGTGTTCGCGATAAATCCTCCGGCCATACCGGGTCTCGGCATGACTTCCGGACTTCAGATGCAGCTGCTCGACATCAATTCACAGAACTCGGGCGATATGACCGATGCTATCGAAGCCATACGCGAGGCCGCCGGCAAGAACCCTGCGATAGCATCGGTACAGTCACTTTACGAAGGCAATGTGCCGCAATACCGTGTGGTGATGGACCGCGACAAGATAGAGCTTATGGGGATCAGCCTCGATGCCGTATACTCAGCCCTGTCATCCTTCGTGGGCGGATCTTACGTGAACGATTTCGTGGAGTTCAACCAGGTCTACCAGGTAAATGTAGCCGCCGAAGGATGGGCGAGAAACCATGCCGACGACATACTCCACCTTTCCGTGCGCAACAACGACGGCGACATGGTGCCTTTCGCTTCATTTGCCCGGGTGGAGCCGGTGATGGGGTCATCATCCATCAGCCGATACAACATGTACCAGACAGCATCGCTTACAGCCACACCTGCAAAAGGGGTAAGCTCCTCAGAGGCGATTGCGGCGATGGAGAATATCGTAAAAGATGTGTCAGGCAACAACTACGGCTATGCATGGACCGGAGAAGCCTACCAGGAGACGCAATCAGGCACCACCATCAGCGTGGTACTCATCTTCGCCATCATCATGACGATTCTGGTGCTCGCGGCGCAGTATGAAAGCTGGACAGATCCGCTTGCCGTGGTGATAGCCATGCCGACCGCCATACTCGGCACCATCATCGGATGTTTCTTCATGAACCAGAGCATCAGCATCTACACTCAGATCGGCATTATCCTGCTGCTCGGCCTCGCGGCCAAAAACGCCATTCTTATCGTGGAATACGCCATCGACTACCGCAAAAGCGGCATGCCTGTGCGCGAGGCTGCCCGTCAGGGAGGCATAATGCGTTTCCGCCCGATCATGATGACCGCCCTGGCCTTTGTATTCGGCGTGATGCCGATGCTGTTCGCCACCGGCGCAGGCGCGGAAAGCCGCATAAGTCTCGGCACTGCCGTTGTGTTCGGCATGGCAGTCAATGCCATAGTAGGCTGTCTCTTCGTCCCCAACTTCTGGGAACTGTTCCAGAACTTCCAGGAGCGCTATCTGAGCCGCATCTTCTCAGGTTCCGGCCAAAGTAGCGCCTCCACACCCACTGACACCGACAGCACGCCACCGGCAGCCAAATAACCCCGCTCCAAATATCAAACTCTTCAGACGAGGATGTGTCATAATGGCCCATCTGGGTCGTCGCCTGAGGAATTCGGGTTCGGTCATTGACCAAAGTCAACTCCCGTCACCCTCACCCTCAGGCTC
>CATJQX010000137.1 GCA_949742535.1 uncultured Muribaculaceae bacterium
CCTCTACATCAGACCATCAAAAACAATGAATCAAAGATGAATGATTAGCCAAAATGTAAGGAAACTTACAAGACCGCTCTAAATATCCGATATTACGTGCTTTTCGAGCGCGGCGCAAGCAGCAATCGAAGAGTAAAAGCTACTCTATAATCCTACAGTTAGGCTGTAACGCTTTGAGAAATCAGACGTTACAGCCTAATTCTTTTATTGGGCAAATGTGATTGATATAGCGTATTCAATCTTTTCTGCTGAGATCCATATTTATATGATTTAATTACACGTATATCAGAATTCTCAGTTTTGTTTTTTTGAAAAAAACTTGTACCTTTATCATATGAACAAAACAATATATCGTTCCCGCATAGATCTGTGGCTGGTGATACTTCTTATATTTACGGTTGTCGTAAGTCTGGTACCACTGCTCACGGAGCCGTGGTGGATTGCAGCCATACTTGGCATCGGCATGTGCGCTCTTATGTGTGTAGCAATCTTCGGATGCTGGTATGTCATTGACGGAAACAGCCTGGTTATATATCAGTTTTTAAGACCACAAAGGTTTCCTATTGGAAAAATCAAGGAAATCAAGCCTTGCAATAGCATTCTGGCTGCTCCGGCGCTCTCATCCAACAGGATCGCCATAAAATTCAATGACAGGCGCATCCTGAAAAGTTCGATGCCATTGGAGATATCCCCTAAGGATCGTCAGAGATTTATATCGCACCTGTTGAAAATCAATCCGGAAATCCATGTGATATCTGACCGTTGATGCGCATATACAAATATGCATATGGCTATGACTATTAATATAGAGGAGTTCAGAAATTTTTGTCTGTCGCTTGGTGAAGTAACAGACAAAATGCCATTTGGAAAATTTGCCAGACGATATGACTCCATTCTGGCGTTCTATGTACTCGGCCATATGTTCTGCTTTATCGATATCGACAATTTCAATTTTGTGGACATATGCTCTACGCCAGAAGAAACGGAAGAGATCATAGCATCCTATTCTTCTGTCAGCAAGCCGTTGAACCCGACATTACGCCATTGGATACAGCTTGACCTGTTTGGAGATATTCCACTCTCTAAGGTATTGGATATGGTAAAGCGCTCCTACATCATTATACATACAAAATATACTACAAAAGAGAATCGAAGCAATAGACTGCAGAAATTATAACTTATGAAACCGTTCCTCTATTCCATTGCTGAAGCCTATCTGAAACATGAAGCAGAAAACCTGGGAGACATGTGCTTCGTGTTTCCCAACAAACGTTCTGTAACTTTTTTCAATCACTATCTCACAGCCATAATAAAGAAGACTTCATCGGCAGGGAACAGACCAATATTGCACCCGCATACAACAACAATCACCGAATTCACCGAAAGTTTCTCAAGCGGTTATGCGTCGGCAGACCGCCTGGAAATGGTTTTTATTCTGTATGACATATACAGAAAGACGGTCAGAGATCTTGTTGGTGTGTCAGAGGCCGACAAAATTGATTTCAACAAGTTTGTATATTGGGCAGACGTGCTGATACAGGATTTTGATGATGTGGATGATGCCATGGCCGATCCATATATGATATTCCGAAATGTGAGTTCGCTTAAAGAGATTTCAGCGAATTATCTTACAGATGATCAGATCAGGATAGTTCAGGAGTTTTGGAAAGACTTCGATTTAGAACCGGAAATAAAGGAATTCTGGAATCACATCACATATCCGGAACATTCTGATAATGATACTCCGTCGGATTCCTCCGAGCGGCGGAGCCCACGCGCCGGATTTCTCCGGCTTTGGCAGATCATGGGACGGCTGTACGATGGATTCCGTGCCGAACTGAATAAACTCGGTTTGCATACACCCGGAATGAATTCACGGCATACTGCAGAGAAAATAAAAAAGTTGGGAGCGGGAGAATTACCATTCTGCCGATATGTGTTCGTGGGATTCAACAATCTGTCGGTAGCCGAACATACTATTTTCAGCGAATTGGCCGATATGCGTCATCCAGACACCGGCGTTTCGATGGCCGATTTCTATTGGGATCTCGGATCACCTGTTTTCGAAGAAGCTTCACTTCCGGGAATAGGACGTGTCACAAGATATGAGAAAGAGTTCCCGCCGCGATATGATTGCGTGGAAAAGATTTCCGGATTCCCGCGTATAAACATTATCGGTGTACCTTCCCGCATCGGGCAATGCAAGGCTGTCAGCTCGGCGTTGTCTGCCATATTCCCGTCGCAACCCGATCCTATTAAATTACGGCGCACTGCAATCGTAATGCCTGAAGAAAGTCTTCTGACATCGCTGGTCAATTCACTGCCAGGAAACGTAACCCCTCTGAACATAACGATGGGGTATAAACTGAAAAATACGTCTGTCGCAGGATTGATCCGGAATATCGTGTCATTACAGATGAGGGCATATAAATCCAAGGTCACAAGAACATTTTTTATAGACGATGTGACGCGGATTCTTACCCACCCGCTTATACGTGCAGTGGACAGAAGGATTGCTTCCATTATGCTCACAGAGATAAGAACACGCAGGCTCTTTAATGTGCCGGAAGCTTTTTTTCAGGATAAATCTTTCGCGAAATTCTCGCCGTTGTTCACAATGGTGGCAGACAAACAGAGTTGCCTTGACGTATTCGATTATCTGTTTGCACTTATCAAATGGCTTGATGAGGCTATAACCAGTTCATGGAACAAGACTGCGCTACTGAATAATCTCGAGGAAGAGGGCTATCCGGAGGAAACTGACGAACAGGCCGGACTGGCCAAAGTTGCCGCTGATTCAGCTATTGACCGCAGTACTGCGTTACAGCAGGCATTTCTTCGCAGGTATTCCAATGCAGTCATACGCCTGCAGAAACTGCGTGACAAATATCTGGAAACACAAGATGGCAAGCTACTGGTCTACATGGAGGACGCCACGGTATTCAATCTTGTTGAGAAAATTATCAGAAACGAAATGCTCAACTTCGATGGCATGCCGCTGCGTGGGTTGCAGATCATGGGAGTTCTCGAAGCGCGTGCGCTTGACTTTGAGACATTGCTCATACCATCTATGAACGAACGCATTTTTCCACGATCAAAAAGCGTGACCTCATTCATCCCTATGGTACTGCGGCGGGCATACCGTCTTTCTACATCAGAAGATCAGGAAGAAGCGTTCGCATATATGTTTTATCGTATGATATCACGTGCGAGAGATATCCATCTGATATATGATGCCCGAACGACCGGACTGCGAAGCAGTCAGCCATCACGCTTCATTCATCAGCTTGTGCATATATTGCGTCCGGCGAATATGACATGCAAAGTACTTCCCTATCGGCTCACAGGACTTCCGGAGACAAGGATTGCTGTAGAAAAAACGCCGGAAATGATGAAAAAGATAAACCGTTATAAAGCCGCCGACAATCCGTTGTATCTGTCTGCCACTGCGATCGAACGGTTTCTGGCATGCCCGGTGTCGTTTTATCTGGAACGCATCGCAGGCTTCAAGCCCGGAGATGAGATTAACGATTGGATGGATGAAGGAACATATGGTACAATCGTACATCAGGTATTTGAACGGTTATATAACCTTGCGCGCGATAAATACGGTCACAACGGCGAAGTGCTTGTCACATCTGAAAGGCTCGACGAAATGATCAATGATAATCTGGCAATTGACACCGAGATCACCCGCGCTGTCAACCAGCATTACACTCGCCTTGGTGAAGATAATGACACCCCGCTTTCTGGCGATTCACTCATCATTGCGCAGATCATGAGAATGCTCGTACAGGCGACTCTCAAACGGGAGAAGGAACTTACGCCCTTCACTTACAAGGCAGGCGAATGGGATAAGAAAATGCAGCTCTCGCTTACCGGATCATCCGGGAACGAGATAAAAATCAACTTTACATGCAAAATAGACCGCATCGATCGACTTGAGAACCACACCATGGGGCTCGACCATCTACGCATCGTCGACTACAAGACCGGAGCAGACTCGATCTCCGCGAAAGATGTGCCGTCTGTACTGACGGATTTTAAAGTCAAAGCCTTTTTACAATTGATGCTGTATTGCCAGTCATATTCCCAGTATACAGGATACCCAGATGCGATTCAGCCTGTCATATACCCTATCCGCACAATAATGGTCAAAAAGATAGAACCACTCCAGTGGAGTGCTCCTGTCGAGACAGAAAACATAGAAAATGTTGACCTGAAACGCCCGTCACGGAGCGGTGGAAAATGGAACGTCCTCGATTATCGCGACTATAAGCTCGAATTCAATGATCTTCTGATTGCTGAACTTGAAAAATTATTCGATCCTGACATACCATTTTTGTGTCCTGACAATAATGACGCATGCCGCTATTGCAAATTCCTGCAGATCTGCCGTCGCGAAATTCCAAGATAAAAACAAGCGTCACGATATTATAGATAACGAATTATGGCCGGATTATACATTCATATACCTTTTTGTCGCCACAAATGCGCCTATTGCGATTTTTTTTCATCGGCAGGAAATTTCCAATATATGGAAAGATATATAAATTCCATCATGACGGAATGGGATTTACGGCGCAGCGAAATTGACAAAGACCACATAAAGACATTATACATCGGAGGAGGAACGCCTTCTCTGCTCCCCTTTTCTCTTCTTGCTGAACTTCTCTCTCATATTGATCAGACAGTATGTCTGTCCTCTCTGAGTGAGGTAACCCTGGAAGCGAATCCCGAAGATATTTCCTCAGAAAATATAACCAATTGGAAAACCATTGGAATAAACCGCATCAGTGTGGGAATACAATCGTTCAATCCCACCTCCCTGTCTGCTATTGACAGACGCCACAGTCCACAAGCCTCGCGGAAAGCATTGTCACTCCTTTCAGAGAGTGGTATCAACTACAGCGCAGACCTCATATACGGTCTTCCCGGACAGACGCTTGTCGGATGGGAAATGGAACTTATGGAATTGCTGTCATACCGTCCCCCCCACTTCTCTTCCTATTTGCTTTCATATGAGCCAGGCACACGTCTTTTCGCGCTAAAGGATAAGGGACTCGTCATAGAGGCAACAGATACGATTGCAGAAAAAATGTTCGAAATATTATGCCACAGGGCTGATGAAGCCGGATACAATCATTATGAAATATCCAATCTGGCATATCCCGGCATGGAAGCCAAACACAACTCATCATATTGGAATTATACTCCGTACATCGGATTAGGAACGGCCGCACATAGCTTTGACGGAAAATTACGCCGTTTCAACCCTTCCGGCATAAAGAAATATATTGAATCTCTCGACAATGCGCAACTATATTACCAGACGGAAGACGAAACGATGGAGAATCGCTTCAACGATTATCTCATAACATCACTGAGAACTGCGGCGGGGTTCAGCATACCACTTGCACAATCTGTCTTTGGAGATGATATTGCAGACAAGTTCATGCATAATCTCCGGAAATCTGTTGGCACTGGAGAAATCGACTGCATATTCGACCATAACGACAAATGCACCGGCTACCGTATTCCACGCCATAAATGGCTCACATCGGATGCGATCCTGAGAGAACTCATACTTGACTGAATCTTCAATCAATCTGTTCAATCATGGTGGTAGGGCAAATTTCTGCTAATTGCAAAAGCGCGGTAAAGTTGCTCCACGAAAAACAACCGCACCATTTCATGCGGGAAAGTCATAGCGGATAAGGAAAGCATGGCATTAGCACGCTTGTACACATCTTCAGAGAATCCATACGGTCCTCCTACAACAAAATAAAGCGTTTTCCCGACCGTCTGAGACAAGCGTTCTATCAGACCCGAGAACTCGCGTGAGGTGTATTCTTTACCTCGTTCGTCAAGAAGTACCACATAGTCACCTCCCTGGAATTGCCCCAGAATCAATTCCCCTTCTGATACCTTTTGAAGCTCAGGAGTCAATTTTCGTGATGTCTTGACATCAGGAAGAGACCGCACCTCGAATTGCCCCATTTTTGATATCCGCGAAGAATATTCCTCGATTCCAGAGCGTAAATATGCGGTCGATGTTTTCCCTATGGTAAGCAGACAGATCTTCATAATATGCTAATAAAAAAACAATACAGACAGTATCGGATCTCCGGCATCGGATTTCCGGACACTGTCTGTATATCATATACTACAGATATATGTATGCGATCAAGTGCACCTTATCTGTATAAATAAATCATATATCATACGTATCCGCGTACAATACCTCTGCGCGAATTACGTATGAATTCTATGATTTCATCGCGTTCGTTTGTGGCAGGAATCTCCGCCTCGATACGATCAACAGCATCAGAAACATTCAGGCGCGACAGATACAGATACCTATATATCTCCTGAATTTCACGGATCTGATCATTACTGAAATTGCGACGGCGGAGACCAATGGAATTCACACCCGTATAGGCAATCGGATCACGGCCGGCCTTTACAAACGGAGGGATGTCTTTGTTTATGCGTGCACCACCCTGTATCATAACATGGGCACCAAGATGGCAGAACTGGTGGATCAGTGTGCCACCTCCGATCACTGCGAAATCGTCGATCTGCACTTCGCCGGCCACCTGGGTGGCATTCGACATGATTACATTGTTTCCGATCACACAATCATGGGCTACATGGGAGTAAGCCATGATCAGGCAATTGTTACCGACACGTGTCATTCCTTTTGAAGCTGTCCCACGGTTCACGGTGACACATTCGCGTATCGTGGTATGGTCACCGATAATCGCCACTGTGTCCTCTCCTTTGAACTTAAGGTCCTGGGGGATACCGGAGATGACCGCACCGGGAAAAATGTTACAATATTTACCGATACGGGCGCCCTCCATTATGGTGACGTTGCTCCCTATGTGAGTACCCTCGCCGATCTCTACATTCTGATCAATGGTCACAAACGGTTCTATGACCACACTCGGATGAATCTTGGCGGCCGGATGTATGTATGCAAAGGGCTGTTTCATTCTTTATTGTGTATCATTTATTTATTCTTGACGATCTGAGCCATAAACTCACATTCACATACCACGCGATCCCCTACGAAAGCCACACCTTTCATCAGTGCGCAGCCGCGGCGTAGCGGCGTTAGGAAAGAGACATGGAACAGAAGTGTATCACCGGGCACTACTTTCTGGCGGAATTTCACATTGTCTATCTTCATGAAGTATGTCGAATAGCGCTCAGGATCGGTGACTGTGCCTAATACAAGCAATCCGCCTGTCTGAGCCATGGCTTCTACCAACAACACACCAGGCATGACCGGTTCCTGAGGGAAATGCCCCTGGAAAAACGGCTCGTTCACAGTGACATTCTTCACACCTACGATAAAGCTTTCCCCACGGTCTATGATTTTATCTACCAGAAGCATCGGATAGCGGTGTGGCAAATGCTCCCTGATGGCGTTTATGTCCATTAACGGCTCTACCGAAGGGTTATAGGATGGAGCCTGAAGTTCCTGTCGCTGAATCTCCTTACGTATCTGTTTGGCAAACGTAGTATTGATCTTATGGCCGGGACAACATGCGATGATACGTCCTTTGATTGGGCGTCCGATAAGAGCTACATCACCAAGCACATCAAGAAGCTTATGACGGGCAGGCTCATTTTCAAATTCCAACGGACGATTGTTGATATATCCGAAATCAGAAACTTCCTTGTGAGGCACACCTATGAGATCTGCGATATGGTCAAGTTTCTCTTGAGGCAATTTCCGGTCATATATCACAATCGCATTGTCCAGATCACCTCCTTTTATCAGGTTCGCCTGCAACAGAGCCTCAACCTCACGCACAAAAACAAAGGTACGGCTTGATGCAATCTCCGTGCGGAACTCTGCCATATTCTCCAGACGCGCATATTGGTTGGAAAGCACAGGCGAGTTATACGAAATCATCGCATCAACTGAAAAATCAGAGTCCGGAAGTACAGTCAGATGTGCGCCGGTCTGCTCGTCACGCACTTCTATCTTGTGTTTTACCACATAGAAGTTCTTGTCGGCATTCTGTTCGCATAAACCCACACGGTCAATCTCCTCCATATATTTTTCAGCACTGCCGTCAAGTATCGGAAGCTCCGGAGCGTTAAGTTTTATAAGACAGTTGTCGATGCCCGACGCATACAGTGCAGCCAGTGCATGTTCAATTGTGGAAATACGCACATCACCACGCGAGATCACTGTTCCGCGTTCAGTTTCTGTCACATTTTCTGCAAGGGCATCAATTGTCGGCTCATCCGGAAGATCAACCCTCTGGAATTTATATCCATGATTTTCAGGAGCGGGAAGAAAAATGGCTTCAATCTCAAGCCCGGTGTGGAGTCCTTTGCCTTTTACGGTGAACTCACCGTTGAGAGTTTGCTGCTTCATAAAGAAATGTGATATTCAATTGGCCGGTAATCGGTTCTTGATGATTGTTACTCACACAGAACTTATCTTGCACCGGTTATAATTTATAATTTTTATTGCTTTAATCTTTTTCAAGTTCCGCCACTCGTTTTTCAAGTTCTTTAAGACGGTCAAACATCCATGGCAGATTTTTTGTCAATGCGGCCTGCCGCATATATTTCCCCATATCCACTGCCGGCGTTCCCATCACACGGCTTCCTTCACGCAAGTTTCCGGCAATGCCAGACTGGGCTCCGATCTGCACATTGTCTCCGACAGAGATATGCCCTTTGAAACCCACTTGGCCGCCTATCATGCAGTTGCTGCCGATCTTGGTAGAGCCGGCAATACCTACTTGAGCCGCCATCACTGTATCATGTCCCACTACACAATTGTGTGCTACTTGAATAAGGTTGTCAAGTTTGGTTCCCTTTTGTATAAGAGTGCGCCCCATCGTGGCACGGTCCACAGTCGTATTCGCGCCAATCTCCACATCGTCCTCCAGTTCAACAATACCGATCTGGGGGATTTTGTCATAATGACCGTCTACCGGGGCAAAACCGAAGCCATCAGCACCGATAACTGCACCGGAATGTATCACACACCTCTGCCCTATCTTACAATTGTGATATACGGAAGCATTCGGATATATTACCGAATTATCACCTACCTCCACATTATGGCCGATATATGACTGAGGGTATATTTTGGCACCTTTTCCAATCCGTGCGCCTTTACCGATATAAGCGAACGCACCGACATAAGCGTCTTCCGGGATCTCGACCCCTTCGGCTATAAAACTTGGGGATTCTATTCCTTTCAGTTCCGGTTCCATCATTTTAGAGGCCAGTTCCAGAAGATGGGCCACTGTGGCATATGGGTCCTGAACCTTTATTAAGGTGCATTTCAACGGTTTTTCCGGTATAAAATCAGACGCGACTAAAACTACTGAAGAGCCGGTTGTATAAATATATTGCGTATATTTGGGGTTCGCCAAAAAAGAGATGGCACCCGGATGTCCTTCCTCTATTTTAGCGAAAGAATCTACTACGGCATTGCCGTCCCCTTCAACTGCACCTCCGGCAAGAGAGGCTATCTGAGAAGCTGTAAACTGCATCAGTGTTTATATTATACAATTACTTTCGAAACTGCCGTCCTCAGCCTTAATGCATCAGACCTACAGTATCGCAGCGATCCAACTAATTGTCCGCCCATCTGTTTTTACATCAGGACAGCACTTGTATTCAGGTTGCAAAGTAACCAAAAAAAAATGAAAAATCCGTTGTTTGGTCACACTTTTTAATCCTGTCACCTGCCAATTCCATCTCTGCGCATTGAATTACAAGCAAATTTTAACTCACAATATACGGATTTTCCCATGGGAGATCAGCATGCTCCAAATCAAAGGATCAGTATCATGGTTGTTTTATGACACCCCGAGCAACTCAATCTCGAATATAAGTGTCGATCCGCCGGGAATGCCTGATTGGTTTATTTTTCCATAACCCTGCTCTGCCGGAATATACACTTCCCATTTATCACCGATATGCATACGTTGCAGCGCGATGATCCACCCCGGCACAAGATCTCTCAGCCTGAATGCGGGTGCCACACCTCTCCAGCTGCTGTCAAACACACGTCCGTTTATGGTTTTACCTGTATAATGGACTGTGACCACACTGTTGCGATGAGGTGATATACTGTTCTGATCACCTTTTTTCAGCAATTTATAACACACCCCTTTGTCAATAGGGCTCACACCCGGGGATTGTGCTATATTCTTGAGCCACTCACGGTTTTTGTCTATATATTCCTGTTTTGCCATACGATCAGGTTTTATTATCGTCATCAGAATAGCGGCTTTGGTCTTGTTGCCTGAAACTCTTTAAGATATGTCGGCACTGAATATGCAAGCGACAGAAAATTGTTTTCTCTAAAGGCCTTATCAGACAATGCGAGCATATCTACTGCCAGAGGCACTACATCGGGAACAAAACGTGCGTTAGAATGCGTTATGACTGTGCGCGCCTTCTCACTGCCGTTACCAAAAAACAACACCTCGCCTCTATCAAGCCATTCTTTATATGAGTTTACATCCAGAATCTGCGGATGAGGCGCCTCAAGAGACTCAAGAGACAAGTTGTATACACCCGTATACACCTCCATCCTGCGTGCGTCGATCATCGGTGCAAACATTATATCGGGATTCTCTGACATCTGATTAAACATAACCGATACAGCCATCAGCTGAAGAGTATCCACGCCAATTAGCGGAACATCCAAAGCGTATGCCAGCCCCTTCGCTTCCGAAAGGCCTATGCGTAATCCCGTATAACTGCCTGGACCCATACTCACAGCTACAGCATCCAGTTTCATTTCGTGACGACGCAGATGATCAAGACAACCTTTTATAAAATCGCTCAACAAAACTGCGTGATTACGTTCCTTGAATTCTTCATAATGCTCCAACACAGCCCCTTCCGACGTAAGAGCAACCGAGCACACTTCTGTTGAAGTTTCTATATTTAAAATCGTAGGCATACTTTTATGCAATTTTTTCAGTACAAAATTAATGCTTTCACTGGAAAATATATAAATTTGCATGATAAAAGAGGATAAAACGCCATGATATTATCTATGACCGGATTCGGCAACGCTACCGTAGAGTGCCGGACAAAAAAAATAACAATAGAAATTAAATCCCTCAACAGCAAGCAGCTTGACCTCTCAAGCCGTGTCCCTCAAGGATATCGCACGATAGAGGCCGAGATACGCTCCATTGTACAGAACTCGCTCGAACGCGGGAAGGTGGAACTGAACATGTATGTTGAGAATCTCACCACAGACCCGTCCATTCATCTGAATATGCCGGCGTTGCTCGGATATAAATCGCAGATTGAGGAAGCCAGTGACCGTCTTGGCATCGCTGCGCCCGATGACTGGTGGAGCCTGCTTATGCGATTTCCCGACGCCATAAAAAACGAGACTGCGGTGGACGTTGATGACGCCGAACGCACAGCCGCCCTTAAGGCGGTAAGTATCGCGGTTGACCGTCTTATGGAATACCGTGCTGTAGAAGGCAGGAAACTTGAAGATTTCTTTACCCGCAGGATAGAGAACATCAGCGCATTACTCGCCGAGATCCCCCGATATGAGAATGAACGTATCATTAAGATCCGCTCACGTATAGAAGATGGCCTTGCATCGCTTCCGAAAGTTGAGTACGACAAAGGACGTCTGGAGCAGGAAATGATTTTTTATATCGAGAAGTTGGATATAAACGAAGAGAAACAACGCCTGCGTCAACATCTCGATTATTTCCTTGAGACACTTCGCGGAGATAAAGGACAGGGCAAAAAACTTGGCTTTATCTCACAGGAAATGGGACGCGAAATAAATACGATGGGATCCAAAAGCAACCATGCGGAAATGCAGATCATCGTCGTAAAAATGAAAGATGAACTTGAGCAAATCAAGGAGCAGGTGCTGAATGTAATGTAACAACGTAAAAACCACTGAACACTCGATATGGACAAAAAAGGTAGACTTATCATAATTTCCGCGCCTTCCGGTTGCGGAAAGTCAACCATAATTGGTGACATTATGGATCGCAAGGAACTGGATCTGCAGTTCTCTGTATCGGCGACAAACAGAAAACCGCGGCCTGGAGAGATCGATGGCGTGAATTATCACTTCCTTTCTGACCAGCAATTCAATGATCTGATTGCAGAAGGAGCGTTCGTCGAGTATGAACAGGTATATCCGGGACGTTATTATGGTACCCTCCGCAGTGAACTTCAGAACAGTGTCAACGCAGGACATAACGTAATTCTGGATATCGACGTCAAAGGTGGCGTTAATGTAAAAAAACAGTTCGGAGAAGATGCCATCAGCATATTTATAGCTCCCCCAAGCATCGACGAACTTCGCAAACGGTTGAAGGGACGTGGTTCCGATAGCGACGAAGAGATCGAACAACGTGTTGGACGTGCTGAATACGAGCTTGGATTTCAGAACGAATATGACCATGTGGTGATCAACGACACACTCTCCGAGGCCATAGTGAAAATAGAACAGTTGATGAAAGACTTCATTAACAACTGACAATAAAAATATTGAAATGACTGTCGGTATATTCGGAGGATCTTTCAATCCCGTTCATAACGGACACATAGCTCTGGCTCGCACGATAATTCAACGGGGACTGGTTGATGAAGTCTGGCTCACGCTTTCTCCGTTGAATCCTCTGAAACCGAACCCCGGGGAACTTCTTGACGATCATTCTCGCCTTGAAATGTTACAGCTCGCTACGGAAGGTATTCCCGGTCTCAGAGTCTGCGACATAGAACTCTCCATGCCAAGACCGTCATATACCATAAATACGTTGCTCACACTTTCCCGCCTACATCCTGGCATTGATTTCCGGCTCATTATCGGCTCTGACAACATGCTTGTCTTCGACAAATGGAAATCAAGCGATGAGATCAGGCGTTTGTTTCCCCCGATTGTATACCCGCGTCCGGGATATACATGTAGCGAGGCGCTTGACTTGCCTCTTTCACCGGTATCAAGCACACTTGTAAGGAAACGGCTTAGAAAAGGGGAGAATGTAGATGATCTGATACCTCCCCAGGTACACCGGTACATACAGGAACATAAACTATATACCGACAATCTCGGAACACGCCTCGGGTAACAGAGCGACCAAATAAATTCAACAATGGACACAAGTCTAAACACCAACAGCATAGCATTTATCGGTCTTTGTAACGAATATTGCATATGTATCGAGAATGCAAAAGAAACCGCCAGGGACGCTTTCATCAACAACATGCTCCGTCTGCTTCCGCGTATATACATTGCCGCCACAGATCTTCAGATCGATATACTGGAAGAGGACGATCAGTTTATAGAAAATATACTTGATGAGGATTATTACGACGCACTGCGGCGCAATATGGAAGTTCTGTTGGGCGAGGACGATGTGTATCTGGAAGTGTTTGAGGAGGACATGAAATATTCCGACACCCCCGTAGCCGCAAGCATCTCCGAAGGTCTGTCTGATCTGTTCCAGGTTTTATATAACTTCATAAACACTATTAGGGACAGCACGGATGCTACCGTGAAGCTTGCATTGGTCAATGTCAAGGATGATTTTAGATCATATTGGAGCGCGACTCTTTGCAACGTTCTGAGAGCACTCAACCATCTTAAGATGAATTGACCGGTTGGTATTTTCTTTCCTAATTTCCATTTTTCATTAATTCGCCATTTATGTCCCTGACAGATTCACAGAATCGCATACTGCAACTGCGCGATGAATTGAACCGACATAATCACAATTATTATGTCTTGAATTCACCTGAAATTTCAGATGTCGAGTTCGACAAACTGATGCATGAGCTTGAAGATCTTGAAAAGCAGCATCCTGAAATGGACGATCCTCTCTCTCCCACACGCAGAGTAGGCTCTGACCTGACAGAAGGCTTCGAACAAGCCGCGCACATCCATCCAATGCTGTCTCTTGCCAACACATACTCCATCGAGGAGGTTGACGAATGGTTCGGAAGAGTGCGGGCAGCTATCGGTGGCGAGAAATTCAACATCGTCGGAGAAATGAAGTTTGACGGCACATCAATTTCACTTATATACGAACATGGAGAACTTGTACGTGCGGTCACGCGTGGAGACGGGGAAAAAGGAGATGTCGTTACCGAGAATATCAAGACAATAAAAAGCATACCGCTCCGCTTGCAGGGCAGCGGATGGCCCGAAATGTTTGAGATACGTGGAGAAGTCCTCATGCCCTGGCAGGAATTCGAGCGGCTCAATAACGAAAGAGCCTTTAACGAAGAGCCTCTTTTTGCGAATCCACGAAACGCGGCATCGGGCACATTGAAAATGCTCAGTTCACGTGAAGTGGCACGTCGTGGACTTGACGCATATTTTTATTATCTGCTCGGGCCGGATCTGCCATATGACAATCATTATGACAATATGATGGCCGCAAGGAAGTGGGGATTCAAGGTTTCAGACATAATGACATGTCTGGACTCGCTTGAAGAGGTCGATGGATTCATCAGACATTGGGACACTGCCCGTCGGGAACTCCCTGTAGCCACTGACGGACTTGTTTTTAAAGTCAACTCATTGCGCCAGCAGCTCAACCTCGGATTCACTGCAAAATCCCCGCGTTGGGCAATAGCATATAAATTCCCGGCGGAACGCGCTCTCACAAGATTGAAATTCGTATCTTTCGAAGTAGGACGCATGGGAATTGTGACACCCGTTGCAAATCTGGAGCCGGTACTCCTTTCAGGAACTGTTGTAAAGCGAGCCTCACTTCATAACGAGGATATAATAACTGCCCTCGGAATACACGAGCATGACATGCTGTATGTTGAAAAAGGAGGTGAGATAATACCCAAAATAACAGGCGTTGACGAAAGCGCTCGTGAACCAGATGCCCTGTTTGTGAAATTCGTAAGCCATTGCCCGGCATGCGGCACTCCGTTGATCCGGGTAGAGGGAGAGGCTTCATGGCAATGCCCCAATAAATTTGGCTGTCCCCCACAGATTGCCGGAAGGGTCGAGCATTTTGTCGGTCGTAAAATGATGAATATTGACGGTATCGGTGAAGAGACGTCCCAGCAACTTTTCAACAACGGGTATGTGAAAAACATAGCAGATCTATATGACCTGACCAGAGAACAGCTACTGAAACTTGACGGATTCGGCCCACGAAGTGCAGATCGTGTGCTCGAAGGGCTCGACGCCTCCCGTTCTGTCCCTTATGACCGTGTGATCTATGCCCTTTCTATTCCGTATGTAGGTGATACTGTCGCCAAAAAAGTTGCCAAGGCATTCCCAAATATAGATCTTCTCATGTCAGCTTCCGCGACCGAATTGTCTGCGGTTAAGGATATCGGCAACCGCATTGCTGAGAGTATCGTGGAATATTTCGCTAATCCGATAAACCGTGAGATTGTCAATCGTCTGAAAACCGCAGGCCTGCAGATGGCAGCGTCCGAAGAATCATCAGAAGGACTGACAGACCTACTTCATGGGAAATCATTCGTGATAAGCGGCACCTTTACGCACCATTCGCGAGAAGAATACAAAGAGCTTATCGAACGTAATGGTGGCAAAAATGTAAGTTCGATTTCTAAAAAGACAGATTATGTTTTTGCCGGAGAAAATATGGGTCCTGCAAAACTCGAAAAAGCCACCTCATTGGGTATTCCCATTATCGATGAGCAGCAATTTTTGTCAATGATCGGAGAGAATACCTGACAATGACCCATACGTCGGATCGAAGTATGAAAACTCTGGTTATATGTCACCGGCAAGAGCTTTATTAGCTTCGGCAAGTTTTTCTGAAGTTCCGACATCATACCACATATATGGCTTTGACGACTTGTATCCAGTTATACGGAGCCGCCCCATGCTCCAGAGATAAAACGGTATTATAGAAAACGGGATATCGGCGCCACCATTTTCACCCGCATATTCATTCAAACAACTGAATATTGCGGGTGATATTATATGAACGCCTCCGAACGCCAGTGATATGAGATCCTCAGTCGCGCAACCGGCAGGACGTACTTCCCCAGTTTTCAGGTTTTGCCATCCCTTCAGATTCATATCTGATGAAAAACAAAGCTGACGTGACGATTTTCTCTCGTCTACAAGCAATGTCACGTCAGAGCGATTGCTCTCATGCTCACACAGCATTTCCGACAACGGAAAATCAGTGATTATATCGGCATTATGCAACAATATTGGCTCATCGTCCATGCTTGTCAGGAGAGATGCCGCTTTCAGCAGGCCGCCACCGGTATCAAGCAGACATCCGGTTTCATCACTGACTCTGATATTCATCCCGAAATCATCATTTGCACGCAGAAATTCCGTTATCTGTGAACCGAAATGATGCACATTCACTACCGCATCAGTCACACCGGCTTCCTTTATCTTGCATATGACTCTTTCAAGAGCCGGTACCCCTCCTACAGGCACAAGTGCCTTGGGATGGAAATCAGTATATGGTTTTAACCGCGAACCCACGCCGGCGGCAAATATCATCGCTTTCATAAAAATGCAGTATCAGTTCAACACGTTCAGAATTCGCCGCTCACGGTGGTTTATCACAACTCTGATTTCAGGGTATCTTTCAGCAAAATAACGCCCAAGCGCCTGTGCGCTATATACCGATCGATGACGTCCCCCTGTGCACCCGAAAGCTACGCTTAATGAATTAAAGCCTCGCTCAAGATATCTTTTTACAGAATTATCGACCAATGCCTCACACTCACGCAGGAAAGGATAGATTTCGCCATTTTCCTCTATAAAACGTATCACAGGCTCATCCAGCCCCGTTAACGGCTTATATTCATCATATCTTCCCGGATTATGTATCCCCCGGCAGTCAAACACAAAGCCGCCTCCATTACCCGAGAGATCATACGGCACTCCCCTCTTATACGAAAAACTTGTAACGGTAAGAGTAAGTCCATTGAAATCAGGAAGTGACACAAGAGATGATATATCCAGAACCTTTGGCGATGTCAATAAGTCATGGGCAAGTGCATTCAGATAAGGAAAATCTTCCGAGATTTTCTTAAACGACGGCAGAATATCAGATTCAAAGATGCCTACCAGCCCTTTCACTCCATCCGGAATACTCTGCAAAAAATGCGGTTTACGCTCCGTCCATCCTCTGAAACCATATGCGCCAAGTGTCTGAAGCGTCCGGAAGAGAACAAAATATGGAAATGACTCGCAAAACAGTTCACCGGAAAAATCCTTATCCGTCCGTCTGGCTTCATCCACATATGCAGATATCATCTCCCGCTTTATCTCATCGGTGAATCTTGCTTTTGCCTGCCACAGAAAAGAAGCCACGTCATATCCTGCCGGCCCCTTTCTCCCCCCCTGGAAATCTATCAGATACGGCTGGCCGTTATGCAACATTATATTCCGGCTCTGGAAATCACGGATCATAAAACAGGTTGCATCTTTACTCGCTTTCTCAATCACGGATGCAAGCAAATCCAGTTCAGAATCAAGTTTTTTCTCCGAAAATTCCAACCCGCTTGATTTCAAAAAACAATATTTGAAATAATTCAGATCATTGCGTATCATAGTGCCATTCATCGCGGCTTCCATGCATACGTTCCCGAAATCAAGACCACGTGCACCTTCTATCTGAAAATGTGGAAGTAATCTGATACTTTTCTCAATCAGCCTTAATTCTTCCTCAGTAAATTCACCGCTACGCCTACCTGTCGCTATACAATCGAAAAGAGATTTATCCCCTATATATTCCTGAAGATAGGTCATGCCGTCCTCGCTCTCACAAAAGACCGCAGGCACAGGCAATCCCATAATTTTGAAATGCCGCGCAAGGGCAATGAACGCTCTGTTTTCAACAGGATCCGTTCCTATAGTTCCTACTACATGTGCAGGTGCATCGGTCTCTCCTACAACGAGATAATACACCCTGTTCGAACCGGCTCCGGCGAGCATATTTATTGACGTTGGGATAGCTCCGAAGTGCGCTTTATATAAATTGGAGATTGAATCAGGAAAGACCATACAATATATACCAAATCTACGGGAGGAGCATCCGCATTATGCAGACAGTCTCCTCCCGTAATATTTATCCTTCAAAATTATTTACTCTGCTCCTCGTCTGAAACCTCGGCTTGTTCGGCAGCCTCATCCTGAGCGATCTCCTCATCTTTGAATTCCGTCACACCGGCTGCGACAAGCTGATTATACCAGCTGAACAATTTCTTGATATCCGTTGTGTATACACGGTCTTCGTCATATTCGGGAAGAATAGTCTTGAAGTAATCACGCAGTTCAGTTTCCTTCATAGACTTTACATCCACAGGCTGACAGCCGGTAGCCTCTTTTACTTTTTCAAGCACATCTGCAAGAGGCACATCGCCGTCATTGGTGTATATGGATATATCGCCTAATGACACCACCTTGTCTCTGGCATATGCCGGCATGCGTTTACCTGTGGCGATATTTTCTACTATGAGCATGTTTTTACCCTGGCTCATAAGTTTATATAGACCAGGTTTACCTGAAATGGAAAGAATTCTTTTCAACATTATTGTGTTCACCATTAGTTGTTGATATATACAAAATTGTCGAATCCTCTGAAATCGTATGTTTAAAAGGCTGGTGCCAATAGACGTCACCCGTTGACAATTCTAACGCAAAGTTAATTAACTTCCGCCATATCCACAACCGTTTGGAAATAAGTATGCGCTAAAATTATTCTAATCGTTGACCGATATACAGAGCCTGACAGGTTGGCGCTTGTTAAAGTAAACTTTTTCTTACTCTCATGTAATTATTCGCATATATTTGCGTCTAATAAGAAAAACCTCAAATATATCTCCTCATGAGTGAACATTGGTATGTCTATATCATAATTGCGGTAGTGGCAGAGCTTCTGTTTTGGGTTTGCGGCAAGTTTCAGATCATAAAGTCAAAGCCTTTACGCGCCATCACAGTTATTTTCATCGCTTCTCTTATATGTTGGTTTATTTACGACCTTGTCACTGCACCAAATTAAAGTCTCAAATCTCGGCCACTTTTAACAGTCAAAATAAATAGTCACATCGAAGCCTATATTTACGCAGTGACGGATAAGAAAAACATTTTATACTGGCATACGGCGGTTGTGGGAGTGCGGATGTTTTGTTAACTTTGCAAAAACAATTATCCCATTTCACACTTATGGTAAAAATAGGTTCAGTTATGACTCCTGTAGGCCGCAAAGCCCTTCTTCTCGGCAGCGGCGAGCTTGGTAAAGAAGTTGCCATAGAACTTCAGCGATACGGTGTTGAGGTTGTGGCATGTGACCGATACGAAAACGCCCCTGCCATGCAGGTCGCTCATAGAAATCATGTGCTGAGTATGCTCGACGCCCAAAGACTTCGAGAAGTCATCGAACTTGAAAAGCCCGATCATATCATACCAGAAGTCGAAGCTATTGCCACTCCGGAACTTCTTAAACTTGAAGAGGAAGGATATCATGTGACACCCACTGCACGCGCGGCATGGCTTACAATGAATCGCGAAGGTATACGTCGGCTTGCAGCTGAAGAACTTGGCATACCGACTTCTCCATATCGCTTTGCCGACAACCACGACGATTTTATCGCTGCTGTAAAAGAAATAGGCATTCCGTGCGTTGTCAAACCTGTTATGAGCTCTTCGGGCCACGGACAGAGCACTATCAAGTCTGAAAGTGACATTGAACTTGCATGGAAAGAGGCTCAGGAAGGTGGTCGCGCCGGTGCCGGACGTGTAATTGTCGAAGGATTCGTTGACTTCGACTATGAGATCACACTTCTTACTGTCCGCTCCTCTTCCGGCACAACTTTCTGCGAACCCATAGGGCATATTCAAGTCAATGGCGACTATCGCCAGTCTTGGCAGCCACAGCCAATGAGCGCCAAAGCTCTGAAACAGGCACAGGAGATAGCAGCCGCCATTACAACCGCACTCGGAGGATATGGGATTTTCGGTGTCGAACTCTTCATCAAAGACGACAAAGTCATCTTCAGCGAGGTATCTCCCCGTCCGCATGACACAGGAATGGTAACCATGATCTCACAGGATTTGAGCGAATTTGCGCTCCATGCCAGAGCGCTCCTCGGCCTCCCCGTCCCTGAGATCCGTTTCCTCGGATGCTCGGCATCTCGTGCCGTTGTAGTTGAAGGAGACACCGACAAGATCGAATTTGATAATCTTGAAGCGGTACTTCGCGAAGGCGGTGTACAGATCCGCATTTTCGGCAAACCGGAAGTTAAAGGACATCGACGCATGGCAGTCATACTTGCCACTGACGAGACTGTGGCGGCTGCCCGCGCTAAGGCAGAAAGAGCCTACAATGCACTTAAAGTGCATGTCCTCCCCCGCTGATCGATATGAGGATGTGTCATAATGGCCAATCTGGGTCGTCGCCTGAGGAATTCTTCGCAAAGGCGAAGCGGTCGGAGACCGATGACGGGTTCGGTCATTGACCAAAGTCAACTCCCGTCACCCTCAC
>CATJQX010000138.1 GCA_949742535.1 uncultured Muribaculaceae bacterium
CCGCCGAGAAGCACTCCACGCCCCCCTTGCGGCTTTTCGAGGAAGCGGCATCCCTCCTGCACCGACATGCGGCCTGCCACTTCGCTCATGGGCACAAGCAGCGGCAGCGAGCCGTTGGGGAGGCGCACTGTCTCGTAGGCGATGCATACCGCCCCCGCATCTATCATGGCTTCGGTAAGCGCACGCTCCGAGGCGAAATGGAAATAGGTGAAGAGCACCTGCCCTTTGCGTATCAGCTTGTATTCCGGCTCTATCGGTTCCTTGACCTTGATTATCATCTCTGCGACGGCATACACATCCTCGATCGTCGGGAGCATCTCTGCCCCGGCTGATATGTATTCGTCATCGGAGAATCCGGTGCCGAGGCCGGCTGTGGACTGTACGTAGACTTTATGGCCGTGTGCCACCAGCTCACGGGCGCCGGCGGGGGTAAGGGCCACACGATTCTCGTTGTTTTTAATCTCTTTTGGTACTCCGATAATCATGGCTTGTAGTTTTAGGTTGGTTTGCGGTTGAACGGCGCTGACAGATCTTAGAAAGTCAACGGCGGCAAATCTAATTAAATTCCGCAAAAACCGCACATAAAAACCGCATGTTCTTAAGCAGTGTTTTTCAATAAGTAAGTCGCGGAAATTATTTTAAATTTTTATCGGTTTGATACAACCGATTGAGAAATAAACTTTTAGCGGAGTATTTGAGAAATAGAGGTAACGATTTGGAAACCGTGCGAATTTCAGCGATTTGCGGTGCTGTGCTGTCAAATAACTCTTTCTGATGCAAAGGTGTAACAATTCTTGGAAAAGCCAATATCCATTATCGGTTTTTTGCATCATATCATTGTAAATTATTCATTGGAAAGGAGGTAATCTTGTGAATTATAGCTACCTTTACGGCCGAAAACCAAAGCATAGACCCAATGGCAAAGATTACTGTTCAAAATACAGACATCAGTGTTGTCAAGTACTACGAGGAAGATTACATCAGTCTTACGGATATGGCACGAAGTCAACTGCAAGAGCATATAATCTTCCGTTGGCTCAGTCTCAAAAGTACTATTGAATATCTTGGCGAATGGGAAATGCTGTATAACCCCGATTTTAATTGTACCGAATTCGGTACAATTAAAAATGCAGCGGGAAGCAATAACTTCGTGCTTTCGGTTAAAACTTGGATAGAAAGAGCCAATGCAATCGGCATCCGTTCAAAGGCCGGTCGCTACGGTGGCACGTATGCACATCGGGATATAGCGTATCATTTCGGTATGTGGATTTCGCCTAAATTCCAATTGCTTCTCGTCAAGGAATATCAGCGGCTAAAGAACGAAGAACAAAGGTTGCTCGGCTGGTCGGCAAAGCGTGAACTGTCGAAAATCAACTACCGCATACATACCGATGCCATAAAACAGAACCTTATTCCGACGGAAGTTACCCCGGCGCAGGCAAGCATCATCTATGCCAACGAAGCCGATGTATTGAATGTGGCAATGTTCGGCATGACGGCAAAGCAATGGCGCGAAGACAATCCCGACCAGAAAGGCAATATCCGAGATTATGCCACCATCAACGAACTTATCTGTCTGTCAAATATGGAAAACCTCAATGCTGTGTTCATCGAACAGGGCATGCCGCAGGGTGAACGTCTTCTAAAACTCAATCAGATAGCCATTCACCAGATGAGCGTATTGGAAAACGGTGATAATGGAGAGAGAAAGTTCTTGAAATAAGCAGTGCTTTTGCGCCGAGAATATGACTATCTCATAATAAATGCAGTATGAGGCATTATTTTATTTTTATTGCAATGACTATGTTTGCCACAGCTTGCCATAATAAGCAAGTAAAGGAAATGGCAGGCAAGACCAGCACTGTGGAACAAGACTCTGTTGTCGTACAAGATACCTTATATGAAACAATCTCTGTAGAGCCTTCTGTTCCATATTATTCCGCAACCTAGGAGAAGTGCAAGAATGAGATAGACTTGCAGGAATACCAATTTAAATACTCCGAGGTAGTCCATCAGATTGCAAAGCGAACCTTGCACAGTTCTGCATTTGAAGAATATGAATACAGACAGAACTGTCGGATGATGCTGAAAGTTTATAAAGACACAACTGCATTCGTCACGCCTTTAGATGGACTTGAGGTGCCGGATTCGTCCATAGGCTTTTGCGAAATAGAGCACAGGGTGTTCTTTCTTGTCGGACATATAGAGACGCTGCTTCAACCGTATGGGAATAAAAAGCGGTTCGGTGTTAAGAAGCCTTTGCCTCATCCTTTCGACCCACCTACTTGGAGATTCAAAGTTAGACAACAATAAAACGAACTTTCACCGCATAAGGCAGTAACGGGTTGGTAACTGAACCGTTGCCCCATTTGGCTGTATTGCGGCTTTCTTTATCTTTCTTATACGTAATAATTTTCACGACTTACTTAGCATATGTGCTGATGCTCAGCGGGGAAGGGAGGGGAGAGCCTTGATGCGCGCAGGGTCTATGCCGAGGGCTGCGGCCTTGGCGGCATCGGAGTTGCGGTCGGAGTCGCGGAAACGGAGATGGTTGAGATATGCCCGGCAGAAATACAGCTCGGCATCATCGGGGGCCAGTTCAAGTCCGCGGGCAATGTCATCGGCTGCCGAGAAAAGGTCGCCGCTCACCATGCGGCACATGGCGCGTGCCGAGTAGTACACAGCCTCCTCCTTGCTTTTAAGCAGTTCGGTATAGAGCGGTATTGCCTCGGCAGTTCTTTCTGTGTTGGAGTAGATTACGGCGAGCATCAGTGTGCCGTGGGGATCTTTGGGGCGCAGGCTGCGGTATCGCTCTATGTCGGTCTCCGCCTCGGTGTAGCGGTCGAGGTTCATCAGCAGCACGGCGCGGTCCTGATATGCGTCGGCATAGGTGCTGTCCATCTGTATTATCATGTTGTAGTCGCGCATGGCGTCGTCAGGGCGCCCGAGAGATGTGAGTACTGTGGCGCGGTTTTTCAATATCACCACCGAGGAGGGGGCTATGGCGCGTGCTTCGGTGAGGGTGTGCAAGGCCAGTGAGTCGTTTCCGGCATAGTGCTGTATCATGCCTGTGTTTGACATTAGCATCACATTCTGGGGATTGGCAGGCTCGGTGCGCATGGCTTCCTGAAGGCAGGCGATAGCACGCTCCCAGTCGCTTTTTGCGACTGCCTCCTCTGCCCACTGCACAAGCTGCATGTATTCTGTGCCCCCGGCGGAGCCGTCGGCATTTGCAGCCGCACGCGAAGGGAGGAGGAGAAAAAGGAGTATTGAGAAATAAGAAATTAAAAAATTAGAAAAGGAGGAGGGGCGGGTTTGGGTCAGTTCCATTTGTGTCGGTAATAGAGGATTGTCTGTATGAAGCCTCTCAGAAAGAGATAGACCGTGAAGGCGAGCCACAGGGCGTGGTTGCCCATTATGTTGAAAAGGGAGAAATAGAGGATGAAAAATGCCGCCATGGCAGCTGCCATCGAGAGGAGGAGCTGGCGGGTGAGTGTGGCGCCGATAAACACGCCGTCCCATGCGAAGGCTGCGAAACCGGCAAGCGGCACCGATACCGCCCAGAGGTAGTAGTCGCGTGAGGCGGCTATCACGTCGCTGTCGGAGGAGAGGAGGCCGAGAAATCCCTCGCCCCCGAAGAAGTAGAGCGCCGTGAACAATATCGCCCAGATGCCTCCCCACACAAACAGGCGGCGCACACACCGGTGGAGCGAGGCGAAATCGCGTGCGCCCACATAGCGCCCCGCCAAAGCCTCGCCGGCGAAAGCGAATCCGTCCATCATGTAGGAGAAAAGGAGGAAAAGCTGCATCAGAAGCGTGTTCACTGCCAGTATCACCGCTCCCTGCGACGCCCCGGTTTTGGTGAACCACACGGTCACGGCAATGAGACATGCCGTGCGGAGCATCATGTCGGCGTTGACCTTGAAGAACCGCCGCAGTTCGCTCCCACGGGCGGTCTGGCGCCAGTCGGGACGACCCACACGGTAGCGCCGCAGCAGCCACAGACCGGTGGCGAAACCGGTCCACTGTGCCACGAGTGTGCCGCACGCCACACCCTCTATCTGCCATCCGAGGCCATAGACAAACGCGAGGCTCACGGCTATGTTTACCACATTGATCACTATCGAGGTGACCATGAGCATGCGCGAATCCTGCATGCCGAGAAACCATCCGGAAAGTGCATACGTGCCCAGTACGGCGGGAGCACCGTAGATAAGGATGGTGAAGTATCTGATGGCGAGCGAACCGGTAGCGGGGTCAGGGTCTATGAACCGCTGCAGCAGCCATCCGAGCGGCCACTGCAGCAGGATCATGGCAATCCCCACACCTGCGGCCACGGTAAGCGACCGGTAAAGCACCAGTGCGCATTCCGGCCGGCTTCCGGCGCCGTAGGCCTGGGCTGTAAGCCCCGATGTGCCACCGCGCAGGAAGCCGAAAAGCCAGTAGAGCATGTTGAACATCACCCCTCCCACGGCGATGGCGCCGATATACACGGCATTGCCCATGTGGCCCACGATGGCCGTGTCCACAAGTCCGAGCAGAGGGGTGGTGATGTTCGCTATGATCGAGGGGATAGCGAGCGCGAGTATCTTACGGTTCACGGTTTCTTTACACGGCAGCTGTCAAACCACAGATAGCCGATGAGGAGCAGGTAGGCGATGATGCCGTAAACCTGGAGCATACCGGCAGATACACCGCACTGGTATTCAAATCCGAAGAAACGAGTGAGGGCTGCGAACACACCGAAGAGGGCACCGCCGGCGATGAGGCCCGATGCGATGAGTGTGCCGCGGTCGCGGCGCAGGTCGTTGACAGCTTTGTCTTTGGAGCTGTTGCTTACGAAATAGGCTATGGCGCCACCCACGAGCAGCGGGGTGTTGAGCGACAGGGGGATGAACATGCCGAGGCAGAATGCGAGCGCGGGCACGCCGAGCCAGTTGAGAAGCAGCGCGAGGATCACGCCTGTCATATAGAGGATCCAGGGTGTCTCGCCTCCCATCATAAGAGGCTCTATCACTTTTGCCATGGCGTTGGCCTGGGGTGCCACGAGGGCGTTTTCACCCGTGAAGCCATACACCTGGTTCAGCACCAGGATCACACCGCCTACGGTGGCGGCGGACACGAGGGTGCCGAGGAACTTCCATTGCTCCTGCTTGCGCGGGGTGGAACCGAGCCAGTAGCCCACCTTGAGGTCGGTGACGAAACCGCCGGCCATGGAGAGCGCCGTGCAGACCACACCGCCGATAACCATCGATGCCACGATAAGTGTCATAAGCGTCATGCCGCTCACAGGGTTGGAGCCTACGATGGCTATGGCGTTGGCAGCCACGGTGGTGAACAGGAACGCAATGACTGTCACCACGATCCATGCCACCAGAGCCTGCCACCAGTTGTTGATCACTCCGAACCAGAAGAATACCAGAACAGCCACCAGGGCTATGGCGATGAAGAACACGATATGCTTCATGGAGATATCCCACTGCCAGCGCACCGGTTTTGCCTCGGCTGAGGCGCCACCCTTGAACTCACGGCCGGCAAGTCCGACAGCCTGACGGATGATAGGCCATGACTTGACGATGCCTATGACACCGGCCATGGCTATACCGCCGATGCCGATCATGCGTGCGTAGTTGGAGAAGATGTCCTGCGACGACATGGCAGCTATGGTCTCGTTGCCGTATGTGCCCATCAGAGGTATCAGCACCCACCATACGAAGAATGATCCGGCGCAGATGATGAAGGCGTAGCGCAGACCGATGATATATCCCAGGCCGAGCACGGCTGCACCTGTGTTGCAGCTCAGCACGAGCTTGGTCTTTTCAGCCAGGGCTGCTCCCCACGAGCTTACGACGGTGTTGAGCGTGCCTGCCCAGAAGCCGAAAGTTTCCACCACGAAATCGTAGATGCCGCCTATGAGGGATGCTATCACGAGGGTCTTGGCCTGCGAGCCCCCCTGTGCGCCGGCGCTTTGCCCTGAAGCGAGCACCTGTGTGGTGGCTGTGGCCTCGGGGAAAGGATATTTGCCGTGCATGTCCTTTACGAAATATTTGCGGAAGGGGATAAAGAACAGTATGCCGAGAATACCGCCAAGCAGAGAGCTCAGGAAGATCTGGAAGAAGCTGACGGTGATTTCGGGATATTTGTCCTGAAGTATGTAGAGAGCCGGCAGGGTGAAGATGGCTCCAGCCACGATCACTCCGGAGCAGGCTCCGATCGACTGTATGATCACATTTTGCCCCAGGGCGTCTTTCTTGCGGAGCGCGCCGGAAAGACCCACGGCGATGATGGCGATGGGGATGGCGGCTTCGAAAACCTGTCCCACCTTCAGGCCGAGATATGCTGCGGCTGCACTGAAAATGACACATAGCACGAGGCCCATCGTTACGGAGTAGGCTGTCACCTCCTTGTACTGTCTGGCCGGATGCATCATCGGGCGGTAATGCTCGTCTTCGGCGAGCTCACGGAACGCGTTCTCAGGGAGTTCCACAGGATCGGCGTCGGCATAGACGCCCCCCGCTTTGCCGGGTGCTCCGTGCAATTCCATTTCGTCTTTTGAATTTTTCATATGCTTGTGATAAAAATTGTCTTAGGTGGTGAGGTCAGCTGTTTAGCGCCCGGCTGAGTATATCGAAACGCTCCACGATTATCTCTGTGATATTTCGCTTTATGGCATTGGCGTCCTGCCAGGTGCGCGTGCGCAGTTTCCCCTCGATATAGAGCTTTGTGCCTTTGGTGATGTAGCGCTCTGCCGTTCTGGCAAAGTCGTCCCACATGATTATGTTGTGCCACTCGGTGATTTCCGGCACGGCTTCCCCTTTCGGACCGGTATACGCAGGCTCTGATGTCGCCAGGGTGAAACGCACGTAAGGTCGGTCGCCGATGAAATTCATCTCGGGGTTCTTGCCTACGTTTCCCACTAATATCACTTTATTGACAGACATGTGCAAAGATAATTAAGTTTCAGCAAACTAACGTCATGCAAAGTTGTTAAAACGCTTTTTTCTTCTTAAAGATGTATTCCAGCAGTTCCTGTTGCACGCGGCTCCCCATCATGAGATTGCAGCTGCAGTAGATGGCCAGGCCGGTGAGGCATTGCACTCCCAGGAGGATCCAGGGATCGGCGATCGCCATGCTTTCCGAGAACATCACGGTGCCGGCGAGGAGTGTCAGTGCGCCATATGGCACGTTGTCGCCTACGAATCCGGTCAGCTTCCGCCCTACGATCGAGGATGTGCGCCATGCCATCACGCCCCAGGTTATCGCCGATGCCGCCACCTGTCCCCAGAGCAGTATCTTTATGCCCGCCACAGGGTCGGCAGCCGTGCTGTATGATATGAGGGGGAAAGCCGCCACAAGAAATATCATGGCTGTTATATCGCGCAGGGCTTCCATGCGCACTACTTCCCGCGTGCGTGCCAGAGCTATCAGATAATTGTTGTATAGCGCCACAAGCACGGTGAACACACCTCTGAACAGAAGCAGTTGGAAGAGCGGTATGGCGCTGTCCCACTTGGTGCCGAAAAGACAGTGGAATATCGGGGTGGCGCACACGGCAAGAAATCCCAGCGATGGGAGCACGAGGTATGCCGTGAAGCGGTTCATTTTGGTGCTCACGCGGATAAACCGTTCCCTGTCGTCCTGCACGTGTGACAGGCCGGGGAGAAACGCCGAGGTCACGGTCTGTGAGATGGTTGTGATGCCCATCTTGCTCCATTTGTCGGCCTGGGTATAGTCTCCGAGCGATGCCAGACCGGCGCGGTTGCCTATAAGGAAGCCATAGATATTCTGGAAAAGGGTGTTGAGAAACGAGGTCAGCATCATCCCTGATCCGACACTGAAGAATTTCTTCAGCGAGTCAAATGAAAAACGCCATAGAGGCCGCCATCCGGTAGTCGTCCAGAGCACGAGGCTTTTGACGCCGTTGATCACGATTGCCTGCCATACCAGTGCCCACGGGCCATAGCCGGTAAGCGCCAGGGTGATTCCGGTTACAGATCCCGCCATCAGCCCAATGGCGTTGGATGCCGCCACCATGCGCACATCCATGAGTTTCATCAGGCGGTTGGTCTGCACTATCGCCGAGGCGTTGAGTATGAAGCTCAGGAACATCACACGGCTCAGAGGCACAAGGCGTGCATCCGCCTCAAAACAGAGCGCTATGAGCGGAGCGCAGAAGAAGAGTATGATGTAGATGGCAGTGGCAGTGGCCAGATTGAACCAAAGCACTGTAGAGTAGTCGAGGCGTGAGGGGCGTTTGCGCTGTATGAGCGCGTAGGAGAATCCGCTGTCTACAAACAGCGATGCAAATGCTTGAAACACAAGGATCGCCCCGACGAGACCGAAGTCTTTTTTGCTCAACAGATTGGCCAGTATGATGCCGGTTACCCCATAGAGGAGCTGCGACGAGATCCTGTCGATCAGGTTCCACTTGATCGAATTGGCTGTCATCTGTTTAAGACCGGCTCTTCTCAATGTCGTGTTGCGATAGGGGGGTGATAATGTGGTATGTCGGTGTGGCGTGGTTGTTTACGGGGTGGGTTATTCCCCGGCTTCCGTATCTTTTGTTTCCTCTTCCGGTGATGATTTCTCTCCGGTCCATTCAAGGCCCTCGAGTGTGTAGATCTTCACTCCCATGGAGTAATTCTTGATCTTTTCAGGTTTGCCCCGGTAATAGAGTTTTCCGGACATTACGCCCTTTACCTTCAGCTGGTCAGTAACCCAGCATCCTGTGGTGCCTGTGCCGAAAAAGTGGGCGCTCACTTTCTTTGCTTCGAGATCGTCGGCCTGTATGGTGCCGGTGCCGGTGTTGCTGAGAGTGGCGCTGTCGCATTTGCCGGATAGCACGAGTGTGCCGTTTCCTGTCTTTATGGAGCCGTCAATCTTCTCGCATTCGATATCCTTTACTATCAGACGGCCGTTGCCTATCACGGTGGCTTTTATTTCCATAGTGGGACGCACGTTGATCACTCTCACAGTGGAGTCGCCACCGTTGCGCACCTCTTTCAGGAAGCGGGAATAGACGGTGATGGTAGGGAGCCCTTCGTCAAGATCCCCTTCCGGGCGGAACGGTTTCTCCACGCTCAGTTTCCCTTTGTTGTTGTTCTCGAAGATAATCTTGTCGGCGAGGTTCGGAGTGGTCACGAACACGGCCAGCCCGGCGGAGTCGTGGCTGCATTTGTAATCCACGTTGTAACTGTTCTCTATGTCGAGGCTTGTGAAGTCGCCTACTTTCACCTCATATCTTTTTGTGGTCTGTGTCTTCTCGGCGCTTGCCCCGCATATCGCTGCCGCAAAGAGCAGGAGCGTCAACGCCAGTTTAGCTGTAAGTGTCCTCATTCTGTCGTGTTGTTGTCGTTTGTTTCCTGAGAGATGCCTGCGGTTTCGTGCCGCATGTTCTCAACTTCGTCGATTATCCCGAAAAGTTCATCTTTTGTATTTGCCCGCAGCATTTTGATGCGTGTCTCGCGGAAAAACGGCAGACCTTTGAAAAGTGAGCTTACGGCCAGATGGCGCCTGATATGCAGGATGCCTCTGTATTCGTCTATGCGGTCGATGCTCTCGTCGATCTGGCGGCGGAGTATGTCGAATTTCCGGTGAAGCGACAGCGGTTCAGGCACATTGCCGTGCAGCAGTGTCTGCTTCATGTCGTGGAAGATCCAGGGGTTGCCTATGGCGGCGCGCCCTACCATTACTCCGTCTACGCCGTAACGGCTGAACGCCTCCACGAGCCGTTGCGGTGTGGTAATGTCGCCGTTGCCTATCACGGGTATGTGCAGCCTCGGGTTATCCTTCACGCGGGCTATCATCTCCCAGTCGGCCTCGCCGGTGTACATCTGCGAGCGGGTGCGCCCGTGCACGGTGATGGCCTGTATGCCGCAGTCCTGGAGCTGTTCGGCAAGCTCCACGATTATTTTCTGGTTGTGGTCCCATCCGAGGCGTGTCTTTACAGTGACCGGCAGGTTCACTGCTTTCACTACTTCGCGGGTTATCTCAAGCATCTTGGGGATGTCGCGCAGCATGCCTGCTCCCGCTCCCTTTCCCGCCACTTTCTTGACGGGGCAGCCGAAGTTTATGTCGATGATGTCGGGGCGGGCGGCTTCCACTATTTTCGCGGCTTCCACCATCGGCTCTACCTCGCGTCCGTAGATCTGTATCGCCGTGGGGCGTTCAGCCGGCTCAATGTGCAGTTTGCGGGTGGTTGCGGCGATGTTACGTATCAATGCGTCTGCCGATACGAATTCGGAGTATGTCATATCCGCGCCCAGTTCCTTGCAGATAAGTCGGAAAGACTGGTCGGTGACATCCTCCATCGGGGCCAGCATGACGGGTCTTTCCCCAAGTTCTATATTGCCGATGCGCATGTGGTGAATGTTGAGAAATAAGAAATTGAGAAGTAAAAAATTGAGAAATGAGGGAATTTTCCAGGTCAGTTCTCGGGGAACTTGCGGTAATATTCCTCAAGCAGATTGCGGATATTGAAATAATATGTGGAGGTCTCGTTCCCCTTGCTTCCGCGCTTTTCAACCTCAATGCGGTCGAAATACGGTTCCTCGTATTCCTGGTTCTTTGCTACGGAGTTCTGGAAGTTGATGATGTTGTACTCGTGGCGCGGGTCTATCACATACCATGCGTGCTCCTTGTCGGCCCCGGTGCCCGACGAGATGATGGCCTGCAGCAGATGGTTCAGACGGTACTGCCAGATGCTTGCGAGGTTTACCTTTCCGCGTGCCCGCAGGGCATAGATGAGGAAGTTCATCTGCGAGAGGTTGAAGGGATTGTCGGCGAGCGCCTCCTTGGCGTATGCTATGATGGAGTCAAGCTCGGCACGTGTGTGCCCCTCCTTGTAGTAGAGGCTTTCATTTTTTGTGGAGACCTCGGAATGCCTGTATGGGTTGAAATCCTCCTGGAAAAGATATCCGTAGTAAAGATGGCGGTAGTCGTTGAGATCCATCACAGTCTCGTTTTTCTCATACCGTTCCATCAGTTTCGGGTAATAGTAGGGCGATTTTGGGTCAAGCACATCGGCTTTGATCTTCTCGAGATCGGGAGTTTCCGGAGCGGCCTTTTTTTCGGCGGCTTTTGGAGCGGCCTTTGGTGTGGCCGGTGCCGTGGGGCGTGGAGGCACCGCACGCTGCGATGTGGTGCGCGCTGTGGCTGCACCGCACATCGCCACGATCATAAGTGCCAGTATGTAATATAATATCCGTTTCATTTCAGGCTGTACGTTTAAATCGCTGTATTATTCATACAGGCTGTCAGTTTTTTATCAGCAACATACCCACTGCCATCCCTATGACAGTCATCGTGACTACGGCGGGAAGTCCGTCCGACACCACTATGCGCCATAAGCCGACGGAAGCGGATTTGCCGGAAGGTGTGCGGCTCCATGCCACTCCGCCGAGCACCGCGCCGACTGCTGATCCCACGATCATGGCACTCTGTCCCAGGGTGAGCGCGGCAAGCATCCCGACAAGGGCGCCACCGGCGATGTAGCGGTTGGCTACGGGGTGGCTTTTCTGCCTTGTGTCGCCACCGGCCATCGATATGCCACATACCATGATTACGGCTATTGCCCAGAAAAGCAACGCCTGCTGTGTGAGCGGGGAGCCGTAGCCGCTGTTAAGCAGCGCCACCAGACCGGCATATGAGGCGACAGCCCCGGCCGAGGGGTGGCGGAAGGCTTCCACTATTCCGGCACTCAGCAGAATCACGCCTGTTATGAGCAAAAATGTAGCCATAATTCTTTGCTGTAAAAAAGGGGTATAGACCGCTATGTCCACGATATCGGAGTGTCTGCATGAGGAGGCTCTCCGACAGCATCACCGGTTTATAATCAGAACATCCCTGTAAGGAGCATGGCCTTTTCTGACATCACAAATTTAAGTTTTTTCGGCCAATTGCCCGCCATCTTTATTATTTCTTCACACTTTTTCCCGAATCTTAAGGCGCTACACAACACGCGGTGCCGCGACGGGGAAACGCGGCTGGCTGGCTGCTGGATGCTGCAATACGAATGTTAAACAGGCAATTAAATTTTTTGTATAAATATGAAAAAACTGTAAATTTGCGGTGGGTCATCAAACAGTTTGTATGGCTCCGACGCTATAGGGGTATATCTAAACGTGACCATGCAGAAGGAATTTGAGAAGATTTTCAAAACCTATTTCGCACCGGTGAAAAACTTCGTAAGGAAGTTGGTAAAGTCTGAGGATGATGCTGAAGATATCGCGCAGGATGTGTTCACTCAGCTTTGGGCCAAGCCTGATGTGTGGCATGATAATCCCGAAATCGACAGATACATATACAGAATGGCGCGGTATCAGGCACTTGACTGCATTAAGATACAAGTAAGCCGGTTTGAGAGGGGATTGGTGGACGCGCCTTTGCATGAGGTGGAAAAGGTAAGCTCCGAGCTGTCTGCCGTCGATCCTATCATCTGCGATGAAGCGGAACTGCTGTTGCACATGGCTCTCGACAAGATGCCTGAAAAGCGCAGGGAGATCTTTTCCATGTCGCGCTTCGAGGGGCTTAGCCATAAGGAGATTGCCGAACGTCTGGGACTCTCGGTGCGCACGGTGGAAAGCCATATCTACAGCGCTCTCTCGGCCTTGAAATCGGTTTTCCCACAATACGAGAAATCGCCTTCAGGCGCGTAGTATGTTTGAGGCGATTATCCCAGAGGGGAGCGGCGCACGGAAGGGCGCGGGAGGCTGTAGCGTGATGCCACATCCTCAAGTTGCTTGCGGAAAGCGTACGCCACCGATCCGGTGAAATAAAGCGGCAGCGTGCCGTGGGACACTTCCGGCTTTTCCTGCCGGCAGTACAGCATTATGTTACGTTCGAAGAAAAGGGTGAATCCGGTGACGACAATGCGTTCGATCTCCGGACAGTCGATATGTTCGCTCAGGAATGGGGCGAATGTGGCCAGGAAACTGTTTGGCGGGGTGTCACACTCTGCCGGGCGGTATGTACGGCGTATCAGTTCGTCGTACCCGTATGGATAGCGTCTGTGGAATTCCTCGCATATTGCCTCGGGAAGTATCCCTTTGAGCACATCGGCCACAAGCATCTTGCCGAGCCATGCGCCGGATCCCTCGTCGCCCAGGATGTAACCGAGCGGCGGCACATTGCCGATAATCTTTTCACCGTCGAAAAGGCTGGAGTTGGCTCCCGTGCCGAGTATGCACACTATTGAACGGATGCCACGCGACATGGCCATGCATGCGCCGAGCATGTCGCTGTCGACCGTGATCTCCGCGGCATGCGGCAATGCAGCGCCGAGCGCCTGCCGCATGGTGTGGCACGCTTCTCCACGGCATCCCGCCCCGTAATATTCCACACTGCTGACAGTGGTGTTTTCAGGAAGCTGCGGTATCAGATCCGTCTCGAGAATGGCACGCAATGTCGCGGCAGACATTACCGTTGGGTTCATCCCCGGGGTGAAGATATCCGCCACAGGTCTGTTCCCCTCTGAAAAGCGCCAGTGTACTTTGGTGCTTCCGCCGTCTGCGATAAGTTTCATAGGGAGTGTCAGTAGAGATGGTATTCTTTTTTTGTTTTTTCAAATGCCGGTAGATCCTTGTGCCAAAGCCGGTCTATATCCTCCACACGGTGCCTCTTGAAAAAGCCGGTGCGCACGGCCTTGCTGCCGCATACTTTGTCGAACATGCCGAAGCGTGCCGGTGCCGCTCCTGCCGAGGCTTTGTGCGCCGGATACATCCTGGCGAGTTCCTGCATCACATAGAATTGTATGAGGGTGAGCTCCGCCTTGTTGAAATCGGTGACGTAAACCTCCACCCCGTTGAGATGGGTTCCTTTCCCGAAGCCGTAATATGGTTTGTAGCTTATCGGGCGGAACATAACGCCCGGGAGCTGCAATGCGTTCAGATTGTCGGCCAGATCGCGTCCGTTGATCCATGAAGCGGCGAATGTGCGGAAAGGCATGGTGTAGCCCACGCCGATGTTGAGATAGTCAAGTTCTCCCGCTATGCCGGTGGCGGGATAATAGACTGCTGTCTCGGCCGAGGGGATATGCGGGGAGGGGAGCACCCACGGCATGCCGGTGTCGGAGAAAAGCATGTCGCGGTTCCATCCCTTCATAGGCACCACGGTAAGTTTCAGGGGCTTGTCGGTGGATAGCATCTTCTCTTCATAGAGCAGGCGTGCCAGTTCGCCGGGGGTGAGACCATAGATGTAGGGTATCGGATACTGGCTTACGAAACTGATGCAGTCGGGTTCCGTAACCGGACCCTCCGTCTTGTTTCCTCCCAACGGATCGGGGCGGTCAAGCACCACGAACTCCTTGCCGAGCCGGGCGCATTGCTCCATGGCGAGTCCCATCGTGGATATGAAAGTATAGGAGCGGCATCCGTTGTCCTGGATATCATACACAAGCACGTCGATATCCTTCAGCATCTCGGCTGTGGGTTTGCGGGTGGCCCCGTAGAGGGAGTAAACTTTCACTCCGGTGGCCTTGTCGGTGGAGGCGGTCACTTTCTGGCCTGCCGGAATGTCACCGCGCACGCCATGTTCCGGTGCGAAGAGCGCCACCAGATTCACTTCGGGGCTTTCGTGCAGTATGTCGATGGTGGAGCGCAGGTCGTTGTCCACTCCGGTGGGGTTGGTGATCAGGCCCACACGTTTCCCTTTTAGGATGTCGAAATTGTTTTCGCGGAGCACCTCTATGCCGGGCTTCACTTTGGGATGGGCGGTGACGGCGAGGATAGCCGCAGCCGCGATAAGCCATGTCAGAAAACGTTTCATATCGTGGTGTAAATGCGTGTTTGTGCAGATGCTGTTGTGTTATAACGTGTTGCGGATCCAGGGGGTTCAGCCCTCCTTTTTGCCGAAGGAGGGATCCACTTTTATGAGGTAGCAGACGCCGATTGTGGCCACACAGCACACCATCGTCCAGATGAAGAAGGTGGTATAGCTGAATGTGTCGGCGATCCACCCGGCGGCCATCCCCGGGAGCATCATTCCCAGTGCCATGAATCCGGTGCAGATGGAGTAGTGGGCGGTCTTGAAACGGCCGTTGGAGAAGTAGATGAGGTAAAGCATGTAGGCTGTGAATCCGAATCCGTAGCCGAACTGCTCTACGAACACGCAGGCATACACTTCCCATATGGCCGACGGCTGCGCTATGGCGAGGTAGACGAATGTGAGGCATGTGAGCGACATGCTCCATGCCATCGGGTGCAGCCAGTGGCGCAGGCCGTTGCGAGCGGCCACGAGACCGCCTACGATCCCCCCGAGCATCAGGCCGATAACGCCGATGGTGCCGTAGGCCCATCCTACTTCGTCGGCTGTAAGGCCGAGTCCCCCTTTTTCCACCGGGTCGAGCATGAACGGGGTGATCATCTTCACGAGCTGTGCCTCGGGCAACCGGTAGAGTAGCATGAAGAGTATGGCTGTACCTACCTGCGGCTTCCGGAAAAACTCTATGAAAGTCTCGGTAAATTCCCTGAAAACCTCGCTTCCCGACCGGGGGGAGCGGAATGTGTCTGAGGCGGGACGGGGGAGTATGGCGCCGTGGTATATGGCGATCCCGGCGAAAAACAGGGCGAGGATGGCGAACACAAGTATCCACCCCGCTTTAGGATCTGCCCATGCCTCGCTCACGTGGGCGGCCACGATGACGAGCGCTCCCTGCCCGATGACCATTGAAATGCGGTAGAAAAGCGAGCGTATCCCCACGAACATGCTTTGGCGGTGCTCCGTGAGCGCGAGCATATAGTAGCCGTCGGCAGCGATGTCGTGCGTGGCCGATGCGAATGCCATCAGCCAGAATACCGCCAGGGTGGCCTGGAAGAATCCCGAGGCGGGGAGGGTGAAGGCGATCGCCGCCATGGCTATGCCGATGGTCCACTGCATGGCCAGCACCCACCATCTTTTGGTGCGGATGATATCCACGAAGGGGCTCCAAAACGGTTTTATCACCCACGGCAGATAAAGCCACGCCGTGAAGAAGGCAAGCTCGGTATTGCTTATGCCGAGGCATTTGTACATCACTGTGCTGATTGTCATTACAGCCATATATGGCAATCCCTCGGCGAAATAGAGTGTGGGGATCCACCACCAGGCGCGGTCGCTTTTTTTCGGTGTTCGTGACATCTGTTTAAGTAACTGTTCAATCGGTTGTATGGTATAGACGGGTTATCTCGGCATTGGGGAAATAATGGCGCAGGATTTCATGGTAGCCGTATCCTTCCGCCCCCATCACGGCGGCGCCGATCTGGCACATGCCAACGCCGTGTCCCCATCCGCGCCCTTTGAGTATGAAGTCTCCCCCTGCGGTGCGTTCCACATTGAAAACCGACGAGCGGAGATGGCTTTCCGACAGCCAGCGGCGTATCTCAAGTTCCTTTCCTACGATGGCAGACCGGTGCGTGCCTTCCACAAGCAGGCGCACAATGTGGCCGGCGGGAGTTATCTGCAGTGGCACGAGGCGGGTCACTTCCCCGAAGTCGATGCCGGAGCGCCGGCGCACCAGCGCTGACAGTTCCCGGGCGGTATAGCGCACTTCCCAACGGAAGAAATCTATGTTTTCCCGGTCGTAGTCGTTGAGCACCTGGTCGATGATTGAGGTGTCGGCGGTGTCGCAGAACACTTTCCCTCCGTCATGGTCAGGCACATTTGTGAGGTATTCCTTCGGATCATCTTCCCAGCAGTTTTCAAAGCGCTCGCTGATGCCGCCGCAGCATTTGCTGAACCGTGCGTCGCACACTTCCCCGTTATAAGTCAGCGTTTCTCCGCGGGTGTCATCCACAGCCTGCGCCACTTCCTGCCGTGTCTGGCGGGTGATGCCCTGATAACGCTGACAATGGTCGTCGGCACATACATCAAACTGTGTGTGGTCCTCGCGGTCGTACCATTTCACCAGCTCGTCCACCTCCCGGCCGTCGGGGAGCAGTGTGCGTTTCCATCCCCCCTTCTCGGCGCAGGTGTGCTTCCCGCGGTCAATGAGCTGCCTCAGAAGCCAGCTGCGGCTCACCACGGCGTGTGCCCTCAGCAACGCGCCGGATGCGGTGGCGCTCATTTCCGACGATATTACGCTTTTGAGATATTCCTCCAGACCGATGGCGTTGACCGCGATTATTTTTTCGGGGTTTTCGGCGTCTGCCACTATGGCGAGCGCTCCACGGAACCGCTGGCTTTCATGGCGCTCCCAATGGAAACCTACACCGATGGTGACACCGTGTAACTCGAAACTGCAATGTGCGGGATCGGAGGGGGTGTATGTCGTGCCGGCGTCGGCACGCGAGAAAACTCTGTCTGCGCTTACCGGGTGGTCTTCCGTGCTTCCGAGATGTGCGCCGTGAAATGTCACCCTGATTTCGGGTGCGCTCATTATGCCGATGCTTATGATTGGTTCTCTGTCGGTTCTCATATCACAAAGGTAAACATTTTTGGCGGTTGGAGGCATGGCCGGGGTTGTTTTTCAGATTTTCTTTCGTACATTTGTGTCCCTAAGCAAGACTTCGACATCATGAAAAAATACTACAGACAGGCGGTAGCGGCGCTGACGGTGTGCGCTGCCTTCAACGCCGCAGCAGATATCCCGCTGGCTTACTATTCATCTATACAGGGACTTTGCGGGGCAGAACTTAAAAACGCCCTGCATGAACTCGTGGGCAACGATCCAGATATAAAGATGCTTTCCTACGGAAGCGGAAACCTGCGCACCTGGTGGGGATTCTATATCACCGACCGCAACAAGGACAATTCCGTGGTTGACAGATACAGCAACGACATACGATATTTCACGTCGCAGGGCAGTTCGGTAAGCGGCATGAACATAGAGCATTCTTTCCCGAAGTCATGGTGGGGAGGATACGAGAACAACGCTTACAAGGACCTGTACAATCTCATGCCTTGCGAGGCCAAGATAAACAGTACCAAAAGCAATTATCCCATGGGTGTGGTCACCCGTCCCACAGCGGCGGGAAACAACGGGTGCACAAGAGTGGGAGCCGGCGAATGGGACGGTAACTGGTGGGAGCCGGCCGACAAATGGAAAGGCGATTTCGCCCGCGGCTACATGTATATGGCTACCGCTTACCAACAGTTCACATATTCGAGCGCACAGGCAAAGCAGATAATATCCACCGGGGCTTACCCGACCCTGTTGCCGAGAGCGTCGGAACTGTATATAAAATGGGCGCTTGAGGATGATGTGACGGAAGCCGAGGCTCTGCGCAACGACCGCGTGCAGAACATACAGGGAAACCGCAATCCGTTTGTGGATTTCCCGAATCTGATGGAATACATATGGGGCGACTCGGTGTCTACGCCGATCGACTTGCGTTTTACCCGCAAATCGGCGCCTGCCTACGGTGTGGTGGACGAACCTGCAGGCCCTGCTGTCGTGATCTACGACAATACCCTTCTTGGGGATGACGGCGGTTTCACCGAGGAGATGGTGAATGCGCCCTCAAGCGGCTATCATGTATGGACCAATACCGCCCAGTACGGGTGGAAAGGCACCTCATTCAGCGGGGGAGCCGTGGCCGCCGTGGCCGACCTCGTGGGACCGGAGACAGACCTCAGCCAGATGGTGTCGGCGCGCATGTCGTTTGAACATGCCGTAAACTATGCGTCTGTCGCTCCCGGAGAACAGTTCTCGGTCTTCGCCCGCGATGAAAACGGCGTCGACACACCGCTTGATGTGCCGGCGTGGCCTGCCGGCAACAGCTGGAAATTCAATTCATCCGGCAATGTGAGCCTCGATGCTTTCGCCGGCAAGAAAATACGGATTGTATTCCGCTATGTCTCCGACAATGTGAAGTCGCCCACCTGGGAGATCAGGAGTCTCAAGATCTCTGGACAGAAACGTATATCGGGAATAGAGATGATACAGCCGGGACTTGATCCGGATGACAACAAAGCATATCCGGCAGAGTATTACACCCTTGATGGACGCCGTGTGGATCCGTCTTCCTATCGCGGTATTGTAATACGCCGTCAGGGTACTTATGTGACAAAGGAACTTCTGCGGTAAAAGAACTTCTGCCGGAATTAATAATAAAGATTTTTGCCATGAAAGACCTTCTGTCGATTGTATCGGAGTTTGAACTGAAGGGGACGGTCAATGAGATCGTGCCTTTGGGGGCAGGACTTATAAACGATACGTATAAAGTAGTTACGGCTGAAGCAGATGCTCCCGATTATGTGCTGCAGCGCATCAACCATGCCATATTCAGGGATGTGGATATGCTGCAGGACAACATAGATGCTGTCACCAGGCATATCCGCGGAAAACTTGAGGCGCAGGGAGAAAAGGATATAGACCGCAAGGTGCTCCGGTTCATACCCGCTGCCGGCGGCAAGAGCTACTGGCACGACGGGGAGGACTACTGGCGCATGATGGTGTTCATTCCACGTGCCACGACTTACGAGACTGTCAATGCGGAGTTCTCGTATTATGCCGGGGCTGCATTCGGCAATTTCCAGGCCATGCTTGCCGATATGTCTGATACGCTCGGGGAGACTATTCCCGATTTCCACAACATGGAGTTCCGCCTGCGTCAGCTGCGCGAGGCGGTGGCCGCCGATGCCGCGGGGCGTGTGAAGGATGTGGGATATTTCATTGACGAGATTGAGAAACGCGCCGATACGATGTGCAGGGCGGAACAGCTGTACCGGGAGGGTAAACTGCCGAAACGTATTTGCCACTGCGATACTAAAGTCAACAATATGATGTTTGACGAGGATGGCAGCGTGCTCTGCGTGATCGATCTCGATACGGTGATGCCGAGTTTCGTGTTTTCTGATTACGGCGATTTCCTCCGTTCGGGAGCAAACACTGGGCTTGAGGATGATCCGGATCTTGACAACGTAAATTTCAATATGGATATTTTCAAGGCTTTTACCAGAGGATACCTTGAATCAGCCGTACCCTTCCTGTTGCCTGTGGAGATAGAGAATCTGCCCTACGCGGCGGCGCTTTTCCCTTATATGCAGTGCGTGCGTTTCCTGGCCGACTACATCAACGGCGACACCTATTACAAGATCCGCTATCCTGAGCATAATCTTGTGCGCACCAAGGCGCAGTTCAAACTGTTGCAGAGCGTGGAGGAGCATATGGAGGAGATGCGCAGGTTCATAGATGCCTGTCTGAAAGGGGAGGAGACAGACAAATAA
>CATJQX010000139.1 GCA_949742535.1 uncultured Muribaculaceae bacterium
AGTCATGAAAATTATTACGCATAAAACATACAACAGGCTTTATATTCTCTGCGGCATCCTTTCGCCGCTTTTCGCCCTCATCTTCAGTCGTGTAGCCCGCTACACTCCTTCATCTTCGGACAAAAACCGACTGAAAGTATGCTCCCAGATAATATAAACTAATTTCCACGACTTACTTAAAAGAGACAAAAACATATGCGCGATCCATATTTACCGCCGAAAGCATATAAAGTGGTACACGACTGGTGGCTGAGATTGCTGATATGGCGTGAACGCCATATCAAGGAGAAGACCCTCGTACTGGTGCTCTCGCTTGCAGTGGGACTGGCGGCGGGCCTGGCGGCCATGGTACTCAAATGGCTCATACATGTGATTTCCGGCTCCCTCATGTCAGACATGAGAGTGTCGGAGGGTAACTACATGTACATAATCTATCCTGTTGTAGGTGTGCTGCTCGCATGCTGGTATGTGCGTTATGTGGTGCACGACAATATATCGCACGGCGTGACGAGGGTGCTGTACTCCATATCACAGAACAAAAGCCGCCTCAAACCCCACAATATGTACACCTCCATAGTGGCATCCTCCATCACGATCGGATTCGGAGGATCAGTCGGTGCTGAGGGACCTATCGTGTACACCGGAGCCGCCATAGGCTCTAATCTCGGACAGGCGTTCCGCCTCTCCCCGCGAGTGCTCATGATCCTTGTGGGTTGCGGTGCGGCCGCCGGTATAGCTGGAATATTCAAGGCACCGATAGCAGGGATGCTTTTCACACTCGAAGTGCTGATGCTCGACCTCACCACGGTGACTGTAATGCCTCTGCTGATAGCCTCCATCACGGCAGCCTCGGTGGCATATATCTACACCGGTTACGACCTGGAATTCTTTTTTGTGCAAAGCGAGCCGTTCATAATGGAACGTCTCCCCTATTTCATTGCCCTCGGCGTGACATGCGGCCTCGTGTCGCTATATTTTACCCGGGTGATGTTCATGATGGAGACCTTCTTCAAAAAACGCCTTGTGGTGCAATGGAAAAAGACACTGGCAGGATGCGCGATCCTCGCCACACTCGTATTCCTTTTCCCGCCGCTTTACGGCGAGGGATACGGCTCGATCAACTCACTGCTCAACGGGGATCCGGGATCAATCGTGGACGGCTCCATCTTCTACAATGACCGCCATGACGTGATGTTCATCGTGCTCTATATAGGCATGATCATACTCACCAAAGCCTTCGCCACCTCCGCTACCAACGGCGCCGGCGGTGTGGGCGGCACTTTCGCCCCATCGCTGTATGTGGGCTGTATGACAGGCTTCTTTTTCGCTTACCTTCTGAACAACCTTGGTTTCGACCTTGACCTGTCGGTAAAGAACTTCGCTCTCATGGGCATGGCGGGAGTGATGTCGGGCGTAATGCATGCCCCGCTCATGGGCATCTTCCTTACCGCGGAAATGACCGGCGGATATGAGCTGTTCCTCCCGCTTCTTGTTGTGAGCACCATAAGCTACGGGACCATCAAGATATTCGAGCCTTACAGCATATACACAATGCGTCTGGCACGCAGAGGCGAGCTACTCACCCACCACAAAGACAAAGCCGTGCTCACACTGCTGAAAATGAACTCGGTAATTGAGACAGACTTTCTTTGCGTAGGTCCGGAAATGAACCTTAAACAGATGGTGGACACAATAGCGCAATCGAGCCGAAACCTCTTCCCCGTCGTGGATCAGAACCAGCGGCTTATCGGAGTGGTGCAGCTTGACGATATACGCAATATCATGTTCCGTCCCGACCTGTACAAACGCATGCATGTGAGCCGTTTCATGTCGGTGCCGCCGGCAAAAGTAAATCTCGGCGACTCGATGGATAAAGTGATGAAAACCTTCGATGATACCGGCGCATGGAACCTTCCGGTGGTAGACGGCGACAAATACGTGGGGTTCGTTTCCAAATCCAAAATATTCAACTCCTACCGCAGAGTGCTGCGCCACTATTCGGAAGACTGATATACCCCGGTCATACTCACCCCCCTAAAACAATATAGATCTTGATAGCATATATCCACGGCAAAATCGCCGAACTCACCCCCGCATACGTCGTGATCGACAACCACGGTATCGGCTACGAGCTGAACATCTCTCTGACCACTTACAGTGCCCTCGAGAATATAACTGAGGCAAAGCTGTATGTGCATGAAGTGATCCGTGAAGACGCGCATACCCTCTACGGTTTCAGCGACTTGAACGAGCGCTCACTATTCCGGGAACTTATCGGTGTAAGCGGCGTGGGCGCCAACACCGCCCGGGTGATATTATCCTCGATTCCTCCATCGGAACTGGAGCAGGTGATCACCGGCAGCGACGTGCGGCGTCTGAAAAGCGTCAAAGGGGTCGGCGCCAAAACCGCTGAACGCATAATTGTTGACCTGAAGGATAAAATAAAACCATCCGGCGATACGTTATTAATTCAAGCTGTGCCCACAAGCGAGGCATACGACGAGGCCATGGCGGCATTAATGATGCTCGGCTTCCCTAAACCACAGACAGTCAAAGTGCTCACACGGATCTTCAAGGAAGAACCGGGTCTAAAGGTGGAACAAGCCATAAAAAAAGCACTCGCCATGCTCTGATTGCCGCCCGTCACTTCGCTCTCGGTGCAGCATTGAAGGATGAAACACAGTAGCTTACGTCATAGTCACTCTATATCACGACTGGTGGCGCTATCGGTAATCGCAACGATACTGGTGGCATCGTCGGTTTTCGCATACGCCCAGATCACCTCATCTACACCCGGCGCTCCGCTGCAGCCACCTCCACCGTTCTACCCCTCGGTGCCACCTCCGGCAAACCCGGCAGACTCCATAATGATGCCGTTCCCGGTGCAGCAGACTGTGCCGGCGAGCTATGAGAACCTTATGGAGGATCAGTTTGCGGCAGACCTCGCCACCCCGTCAAACATACGCACGGTGGCGGAATTCGACCCCACTACAGGCTATTATGTGGTGCGCACCAAACTGGGTGACACGGATATCACCACCCCTTTCCTCCTTACTGAAAAACAGTATTCCGACTGGGAACTGCGCCGCTCGCTGCAGGAATATTACCAGAACAGGAACCAGATGCTGGTGGAGGACAAGGAGAAACAGCCGTTCAATATCTTCGACATGAACTTCGCTTACGGACCGTTGGAAAAAATCTTCGGTCCCGGCGGCGTGTCGCTCAAGACGCAGGGATCGGTGCAGATAAAAATGGGTGTGAAATCAAATAAGATCGACAACCCCTCGCTTGCGCTCAACTCCAGGCGAAAGACTTACTTCGATTTCGAACAGAAGATCCAGGCCACCATCGGAGCCTCTGTCGGCGACCGCCTGAACTTCAACATGACCTACAACACCGATGCTACTTTTGACTTCGACTCAAAGAACATAAAGCTCGGCTATGAAGGGAAAGAAGACGATATCGTAAAGACCATAGAGGCGGGAAACGTATCGATGACAACAGGATCGTCGCTCATACGCGGATCCACCGCCCTGTTCGGCCTCAAGACACAGCTGCAGTTCGGAAAACTGACAGCCACCGCCCTTGTGTCGCAGCAGAATTCCGAATCTAAATCTGTAAACACCAAGGGTGGCGCACAGACTACCGACTTCAGCGTCAATATCGACGAATATGACGAGAACCGCCACTTCTTTCTCTCACAATATTTCTACGAGAATTACGACCGGTTCGCGGCCAAAGTGCCGTTTGTGACCTCAGGTATAAACATCACCCGTGTGGAAGTGTGGGTCACCAACAAAAGCGGCCGCTACGATCAGGCACGCAATGTGGTGGCATTCACCGACCTCGGTGAATCCAACCGTATGGCTAACGACTATTGGGTGCCCAATACATCGGTTCCCGTACCCTCCAACTCCTCCAACAACCTCCTGCAGGTCATCAAGGAGCAATATCCCGATGCCAGAAATATCAATCAGGTCACCCAGGTTCTCGAACCACTGAAAGAATTCGGCATAGAGGGTGGACGCGACTATGAGAAAATAGAGAGCGCACGCCTGCTGTCATCAAACGAGTACACACTCAACTCCACCCTCGGTTACATATCCATAAAAACCAAGATCAATGCCGACGAAGTGCTCGGCATTGCCTTCCAGTACACCTACAACGGACAGGTATACCAGGTTGGCGAGTTCTCTTCAGACATCACCACAACCACACAGTCGCTTTATGTGAAGATGCTCAAGAGCACCACAACGGATCCTAAAATGCCTATGTGGCGACTTATGATGAAAAACGTCTATTCGCTCGGAGCATCCCAGATCCAGAAGAACAATTTCCGCCTGAACATCAAATACCTGAGCGATACAACCGGCACGCAGATCAACTATCTGCCTGTGCCCGGCATCAACAACCAGTCGCTCCTGCAGGTGCTCAATCTCGACCGGCTCGACAACAACGAGCAATCGACCCCCGACGGATTCTTTGACTTTCTTGAAGGTTATACCATCCTCTCAGCCACCGGAAAAATAATATTCCCTGTGGCAGAGCCTTTCGGCGCCTACCTCGAAGGGAAAATCGGCAATCCAGAGCTTGCATCGCGTTATGTCTACAAAGAGCTGTATGACTCCACCCATGTTGTAGCGGAGCAGTTCGCGGATAAAAACAAGTTCATACTTTCAGGATCATATCAGGCGTCGTCGGGATCGCAGATCAGACTTGGTGCCATGAATATTCCCAGAGGGTCAGTAATAGTAATGGCCGGAGGCGTGCAGCTCGTGGAGAACTCGGATTATACCGTGGACTACTCCATGGGCATAGTGACCATCACCAACCAGAGCATCATAGACTCGGGGCAGAGCATCAGTGTCACCCTTGAGAACCAAAGCCTGTTCAACACACAGCGCAAGACCCTGCTCGGCCTTGACCTCCAGTATGCCATAAACAAAAACTTCAACATCGGTACCACGCTGATGCATTTCTCGGAAAAAGCGTTGACAGAGAAGGTAAATATCGGCAACGAGGTGATAAACAACTCCATTTTCGGCTTCAACCTCGCATACAAGACCAAGTTCATGTGGCTTACCAACCTGTTGAACAAAATACCTACCGTAAATGCTACAGCGCCCTCTACGCTGAACCTTACGGCGGAATACGCGCAGCTTGTGCCCCACAAACAGAAATCCGGATCCACCAAAGGAAGTTCATACATCGACGATTTCGAGTCAGCCCAGACCGGAGTGGATCTCCGCTCCCCATATTCCTGGTTCCTGGCATCCACTCCATACGACTCCGGGAAGAGCCCGTTGTTCCCGGAAGCGGCATTGTCAAACAATATCGAATACGGCAAAAACCGCGCGTTGCTGAACTGGTATTACATCGACCGCATGTTCACCGACAAGAACTCCTCGCTCGCTCCTGGATATATCAAAAACGACCTGAAACAGCAGTCAAACCCATATGTGCGCGAGGTGACATCGCAGGAAATATTCCCCGGACGCGAACTCACATACGGCGAATCCAACACTATACAGACCCTCAACCTCTCTTTCTATCCCAACGAACGCGGCCCCTACAACCTGGACGCCTCCGATATCGACGATGAAGGGAACCTGCTCAATCCCGAGAAAAGGTGGGGCGGCATCATGCGCAAGATGGATAACACAAACTTCGAGGAGTCCAACATCGAGTATGTGCAGTTCTGGCTCCTGAACCCCTTCCTTGACCCTGACAATCCCAACTACGAAGGTGGAGACCTGTATTTCAACTTCGGCGAAATATCTGAAGACATACTTAAAGACGGACTGAAAAGCTATGAGAACGGTGTGCCGATGGACGGAGACGACCGTTTCATGGAGAGCACCGTATGGGGACGTGTAAGTTCCCAGGCATCGCTTACCTATTCTTTCGACAACACTACCGGATCACGTGCCGTGCAGGATGTCGGCCTTGACGGTCTGCGCAACGACGACGAGTTCACATTTGACTCATACAGCAATTATCTCGACCGTCTGAGAGAGCGACTCCCGGCCGCGACAATAGAGCGAATGCAGAACGACATCTTCTCCCCGTTCAACGACCCCGCCGGCGACAACTACCATTTCTTCCGCGGCTACGACTACGACGATATGCGCCTGGGCATTCTCGAACGGTATAAACGTTACAACGGCGTGGAAGGAAACTCCCTCTCCCCCGAAGAAGCATCAGATCCCCTCTATCAGAGCTCACGCAGTGTGCCGGACGTGGAGGATATCAACCAGGACAACACCCTTAACGAATATGAGCGCTATTTCCAGTACCGCGTCTCGATACGTCCTGAGGATCTCCAGGTCGGCAAGAACTTCATAACCGACAAACAGGTAGCCCACGTGCTTTGCCGCGACGGCCAGTACCAGGACGCCGAGTGGTACCAGTTCAAGATACCTCTGAGCGCATATGAGAAAATCGTAGGCTCGATCAACGATTTCTCCACCATACGCTTCGCACGCATATTCATGACCGGTTTCAAGAAAACCACCCATCTCCGTTTCGCGACACTCGAACTGGTGCGTGGCGAATGGTATACCTACGATTTCAATCTCAACACCCGCGGCGACGCTCCTGCCGAGGGGGAACTTGATGTATCGGTAGTGAACATCGAGGAGAACACAGACCGCGAGCCGGTCAATTACGTGCTTCCTCCCGGTGTCACCCGCATCGTGGATCCCGCCCAGTCACAGATCACGCAGCTCAACGAGCAATCTCTGTCGCTTAAGGTCACCGGTCTCAAAGCCGGCGACGCACGTGGTATATACCGCTATACACAGCAGGACCTGCGCAACTACAAGCGCCTGCAGATGTGGGTACACGCCGAGAGTCTTATCGATGATGTCACCAACCTCCGTTCCGGCGAACTCTCCATGTTCATACGCCTCGGATCCGATGTAAAAAACAACTTCTACGAATATGAGATACCCCTGCAGCTGACCCCCCACGGCAACTACAACAACTGGGTGGAGAGTGACCGCTCGACAGTATGGCCATATGACAACTTCATGGACATCAAGCTGCAGAACCTGGTGGATCTCAAAAAAGCCAGAAACCGCGCCAAAAACGAGGAGGTAAGCAACATAGGGTTCGCAACCCTTTTCACCGGCCGCGACCCCGACAACGAGCGCAACCGCATAGCGGTGATGGGCAACCCGTCGCTGAGCGATGTGCGTGTCATGCTGGTGGGTGTGCGCAACAACTCCAATTCCATTAAAGACGGCATAGTGTGGGTGAACGAGCTTAAAGTGACAGATTTCGACGAGGAAGGCGGATGGGCAGCAAAAGCCAATGTGAACCTCGGACTTTCCGATGTGGCTACGGTAAACTTCTCCACCCACATGGAGACCGCCGGCTTCGGCAATGTGGACCAGAGCCTCAATTCACGCCGTATTGACAATTATACCCAGTACAACGTGGCCCTCCAGGGTGACGCCGGCCGTTTCCTTCCTGAAAAGGTGAAGCTACGCGCGCCGATATATTATTCATATTCAAAGGAAAAAACAACCCCAAAATATAACCCGCTCGATCAGGACGTACTGCTAAAAGACGCCCTTGACGATGCAACGAACGATCATGAACGCGACTCGATCAAAGCGTATGCCGTAGAACAGAGTTCGGTGGAGAGTTTCTCCATTTCCGGACTGAAATTCGACGTGACGAGTGCCAAACCTATGCCCTGGGATCCGTCGAACTTCACATTCAACTTCTCCTTCAACAAGCAGGCCAAGAAAAATCCGACGACGGAATATGAGAACACTAACGATTACCGCGGCTCGCTGGCATACCAGTATTCCCCGATGATCAAAGGATTGCGCCCGTTCGGATGGGTCAACTCCAAGAACAAGAACCTGAAGTTCCTGAAAGAATGGGAGATCAACTATCTGCCCAACAGCATCTCGTTCCTCACCAACATGTCGCGCTACTATTATGAGCAGCAGACACGCTCGGAGACAGATGTAATGTTCCAGCTGCCGGTATCGGTCAGCAAGAACTTCCTGTGGGACCGTCAGTTCCAGCTCACATGGAACATACTGAAATCTCTCAACCTCAGTTTCAATTCCAATACTTCGGCACGCATCGAAGAGACTGTAGGCGCCGTAAACCGCAAACTGTTCCCCGACCGTTACAAGGAGTGGAAAGATACGGTATGGCAGTCGATCATGTCGATGGGTACCCCATGGAGCTATAACCAGTCGTTCGTAGGATCGTACCGCGCTCCATTCAACCGCGTGCCTGTCCTTGATTTCCTTACGGCATCGGCATCGTATAACGCCACATACCGATGGGACCGCGGCGCCGAAATCGACGGTGTGTCTCTCGGAAACACGATTGCAAACCAGTCGTCGGTAAGCGTCGACGGCCGTTTCAACTTCGAAGGGTTATACAACAAAATCCCGTATGTAAAGGATGTGAACAAGCGGTTCGCCAACACGCGCCGAGGCGCTACGGCAGTGAAAAAACCGAAGAAGTTCGAGCGAACCTATAAACTGAAGCCTGACACAACGTTTGTAATCAAGCATAACCTGAGAAACAAAAAAGTGAAGATCACCGCAGTTGTAGCCGACAGCGGGGAACCGTTCGTATTCCAGCACAAGGTTATCGACGCCAACAGTGTGGAGATCCTCACTCCGTCTGACAAGAATGTGAAATTCACGATACTTGAAATACTCAAAGAGGATAAGTCGGTATGGCGTGAAGTCGGGGAATACGCACTGCGCTTTGTCATGAGCCCCCGCAACGCGTCTATCCGCTGGAAGCAGACCAAGACACTGAGCATCCCTCTGTTCCGCAACAATATCGGCAACATATTCGGTCAGGAGACAGGTTACGGCCCAATGTCGCCTGGTCTGGACTTCGCTTTCGGCTTCGCGGACGAAGACTATATCTACAAAGCCAAAGAACGCGGCTGGCTCATCACAGACGACGGCCAGACCTCTCCCGCCATGTGGTCCATAGGTGAAGAACTCAACATGGAGTTGCAGCTTGAACCGGTGAAAGGCCTAAAGATCAATCTCACGATGAACCGCACAGACAACCGCACCAACCAGATACAGTTCATGTATGCGGATATGCCCGTAACCCGTTCAGGCTCCTACACGAAGACACATGTGGCTCTGGCCACGGCATTCGGTTCGTCAAGCGCCGATAACGGCTATTTCAGCAAGCATTTCCAGAATTTCCTTGATTATATCCCTGTGATACGCAACCGTGTGGAAGCGCAATATGCAGGTGTACATTATCCCTCGGAAGGTTTCATGGCAAACAGTCCCCATGCCGGACAGCCGTTCAGCACAGAGATAGGTACCGTGAGCGAGACCTCGAGCGACGTGCTCATACCCGCGTTCCTCGCCGCGTATACCGGCACATCACCGGAGAAACAATATCTCACGCCTTTCCCATCGTTCGCCAATGTGCTCCCCAACTGGCGCGTGACATATGACGGGCTTGTGAATCTCGGAAACATGAAGAATATATTCAAGACATTCACGCTCAACCACGCATACCAGTGTACTTACTCCGTGGGAAGCTATTCTTCATATCTTAACTGGCTTAGTGCCGGCGACAACATCGGTTTCACACTCGATGAGCTTACAGGCGCCCCCATCCCCTCGTCGCCCTACAACATTTCAACAGTAAGTATCACCGAGCGTCTGGCGCCCCTTATCGGAGCGAGCGCAACACTGAAAAATGAGCTTCAGCTGAATGCCGAATGGCGCGACCAACGCACCCTTACGCTCAACTCGGCTGCCGGACAGATAGTGGAAGCCACCACACGTGGCCTTACCGTTGGTCTGGGGTACAAGATCGTGAACTTCAACAGTGTGCTCAAACTGAAAAGATCACAGCAAGGAGTAAGCAACGACCTTACCATCAATGCCGACTTCTCGCTTCAGAACACCCAGGCCCTCATCCGCCGCATAGAAAGCAACTACACGCAAGCTACTTCAGGCACACGCACCCTCAACATCAACTTCAATGCAAGCTACATAATGAGCCGCCGCCTTACCTTGGCCGCATATTTCGATCATCAGGTGAATACACCGCTGGTAAGTTCTTCGGCCTACCCGACCACCAACACCTCATATGGCTTGTCGCTGAATCTGAATCTCGCCCGCTAAGCTGGTGTATATATCTTATACTTAAACGGAACGTTTGGTTAATCATTGTTATATCCGCCCTGTATGCACTAAACATACGGGGCGCTTTTGTTGTCTTATATACAGACAAAGGCCACTAAGGACAACTGTCTGAAAGTCTAACCAAACAAAAAGTTGTAAATCATGCGAAAAAAGATTCTAAATATTGCAATGGCAATGCTTGTACTCGCCGGAGCGAACGCATATGCCGACAACACTGTGGTATCAGATGTAAAAAACACTACCGAGCAAGTAGCCGAAAAGGTTACCGACGGCACAGAGAATGCCCTCAAAGCCACCAAAGATGAATTCGGCAGAGGACGCGACAAGATGAAAAAGGTGGCGAAGAAAGTCGATAAAAAAGCCAGAAAAGAGGGACGGGAATTCAAGAAAGATTTAAGACGCAATGAACGGAAAGCGCGTGAATTCATAAAAGGAGAAAAGCGCGACAGTATATGCACACAGGGACGCCATTGCCATGCTTCCCAGGGAACATGCACTGAAACGAAGCTCTGAAAATCGCCGCACTGTAATGCTTCTTTACGGTTTGCCAGACGGCTCCTACTCGCCGATTATGGAAAACATACAATTCAATAAATAAAACAACCCGAACAGACAACTATATACTGAATCGCCCTGCTCTCCAACGGTTTGGCAAAAGACACCGGGGAATGCAGGGCGATTAATATCATAATGGAGCGGTCGCAATGCATATAATTGTTCCGCGACGCGCCAAAAAAAACATGTCAAATTCTTGCATAATAAAAAAACTTGTATTAACTTTGCATCGCTTTTCGGAGGAACAGCTTACAAGATTCAACAGATCAAATTAGTTGCAATCGCACAATCCTTATTCATGGAGAGGTGGGTGAGTGGCTGAAACCACCAGTTTGCTAAACTGACGTAGGAGCAATCCTACCACGAGTTCGAATCTCGTCCTCTCCGCCCCATAGTAAAAGTCGAGAATAAACCCTCGACTTTTACTGTATATAACTGAAAAGAATTCAGAAAGTTACACTGTTTCTTGTACTATACAAAAATTTTGTATCGAACCTATGGTTCTCGGCAGTATGAATGAAGTTTTGTGCAACGACAAATACCTACTGCAATCTCTAAGTTGTTCGCCCGTAAATCTTCATTCTAATGGCGAATATATCATTAAAATTTACTAACAGGAATGGACGGTTTTGCTTATGTGCAACCGTTGTTGGATAAATTTCCACCCTTCATGCCGGTCCATGCACAAACCTTTTCCTGGCGAGAGCCTGTAGATCTTCGATAGTGTCACATTCATCCACGATCTCCACACCAAGCATTGTCTCAATGACATCTTCCATCGTCACTATACCGCGCATGCATCCATACTCATCGGTAATCACCGATATATGCTCCTTCCTCTCAAGCATCTTCTGCCATATTTCAGAAACTTTTTCCTCCTCCGGAAAAGACAGGATCGGCCTGACAATCTCACTGACCGGCATCGTGAACCGGTCTTTCGAAAGCATCTCAAGCACTGTGCAGCGCCGCACATATCCCACTATGAACTCTCTCTGGCTGTCAAATACCGGAACTCGGGAATATGGCACAAGCGACTTATTGTCATAAAACTCCTTCATAGTAGTGGATTTCGCGACTGACGAAACCACCACAAACGGTGTCATGATATCCTTCGCACACACGCCCGCCAGTTTCAGGAAATTCTGGATCGCCTTGTTCTCGACCACATCTATTACCCCCTCGTCGGTACCGACATTCACAATCGCCGCCACCTCCTCACGACTCACTGTCAACGGCTGTATCTTGGGAGAAAAGCATCTGGTAAGCAGTTCAGAAAGCCATACAAGCGGATATGTGACTATGATCATCACCTTTATAATCTTGGTGGAAGGCATGGCAAGCGAGCGCCAATAAGACGCTCCGATGGTTTTCGGGATGATTTCCGACAATACCAGAATTAGCAATGTGAGGATGGCCGAGATTATGCCGAAATACGCCTCTCCGAAAACTTTCACGGATTCCGATCCCACGCCGGCGGCTCCGATTGTGTGGGCAACGGTATTGAGTGTAAGAATAGCAGCCACCGGGCGGTCTACATTAGTCTTGTACTTCATCATCAGGGAGGCGGTTTTTACCCCCTGGCTTTCTTTCATAGATATGAAAGATACGGGTGTGGAGAGCAATACGGCTTCAAGTACGGAGCAGAGGAATGATACGGCAAGTGCTCCAAACAGATATAATAGAATAAGTGTCATTTGATTATGTATGAATTGAAACTTCCGGACACATCATATGCCTCCGGCTTAAGACAGGAGAAAGAGGGTCTTCAATACATACACACGTTCACTCCCGAAACACACAGTGCCTGATTCTTGCGGGAGGCATGACCGGATCTACCGAATGATATCGGACAACGCTCCTGTTCCCGGCATAAAAATATTTTACAGCATCCGTTTCCGCGGCATTCTGCTTTACAGCAGATACCGGTGTTTCAGACATGACATTTCCGGACACGATACACTCAACCTCTGCATCCGATTCATATTCAGGGATTTCAACACCTTCTACCTGAACGGAAACCAGAAACAGAGCCGCAAACAGACATAAAAGAAATGCCGTATATCGTGCCATTGTCGCAAAGTCAAATATATCTTATGAAATATCAACAGACTTAAATGACATTTGGTTTGGCTGTCAGATATGCGATTATGGCTTCATGTAAGTAAGTCATGAAAATTATTACGTATAAAAATTTAATCAGGCTTTATATTCTCTGCGGCATTCTTTCGCCGCTTTTTATCCTCATCTTCAGTCGTG
>CATJQX010000140.1 GCA_949742535.1 uncultured Muribaculaceae bacterium
ACACTCTACCACCGCTACACAGAAGACTGTTGACGGTCCCTCTATGAAGGACTGGCGTGGTGGCCGTGCCGCTTCAGGCAACATCATCCCCTCTTCTACAGGTGCAGCCAAGGCTGTAGGTAAAGTTATCCCCGAGCTCAACGGCAAACTCACCGGTATGTCAATGCGTGTCCCCACCCTCGACGTATCTGTAGTTGACCTCACCGTTAACCTCGCTAAGCCCGCTACCTACGCAGAAATCTGCGCAGCTATGAAAGAGGCTTCTGAAGGCGAACTCAAAGGCATCCTCGGCTACACAGAAGACGCTGTAGTTTCAAGCGACTTCCTCGGCGACGCCCGCACTTCTATCTTCGACGCCAAGGCTGGTATCCAGCTCACCCCCACCTTCGTTAAGGTTGTAAGCTGGTACGACAACGAGATCGGCTACTCTAACAAAGTGCTCGACCTCATCGCCAAGATGGTTAAGATCAACGGCTAATCACCTATCATATAGGAATTATCCATAGAACTAAGGCGCTGTGTCAGAAATCTGGCATGGCGCCTTTCCTTTTTTCAGCTTTTTATGTAAATTTGCAATCACAATCATGTCATTTTAACCACACGCATATCCCGAAGTTTTAATACACACCATAACACGCTATGAGTAAGACATTTACCCCCCCCCATTTTAAACAACTTTTCTTTGCGATACTAAGCATCGCATCCCTCACGACCATCTCGTCGTCTGCCGCCAATGCCGGTAACACCGCTCCCAACACTTCAGAACAATGGAACGCAGATATGGCAAGCGGCACACTTCCTGTAATGCACATCAACACAGAAAACTCACAACCGATCGTAGACAAAGAGAACTATGTATCAGCCGGATTATGGATCGAAATCCCGGAGAACTGCGATGACAAGCAATTAGGACTTGCATCCGCCGACAATCCTGTGAAACTCAACATAAGAGGCAGAGGCAATTCTTCATGGAAAGAGGATAAGAAGCCATACAAGATCAAATTTGACAAGAAAACCGAGATCTTAGGCATGCCGAAGCACAAACACTTCGCACTGCTTGCAGGAGCCAACTCATATACCGACTGGCTCGGACAAGCCGTAGGGAAAGAACTCGCAAACATGACCGAACTCGGATGGGTGCCACGTTACTATCCGGTAGAACTGATCCTTAACGGACGCTATGACGGCATCTATTTCCTGTATGAAAGCGTAAAAATAGACTCTAACCGCCTTGACATATTCGAACAGCCGGAAGAGAACACAGCCCCCGCAACAATCCCATACGGATGGCTCGTGGAAGTAGACAATTATGCCGACGAATTCCAGGTAATGGTTCCCGACGGGGAATACTCCATGCGCGTAACCCACAAGTCCCCCGAAATTCTCTCCGATATGCAGCGCCAATGGCTCATTGATGATTTTACCCCTTACGGAGACCATACATGGTGACAACCGCGAAAACTGGACCAGACACATAGAGCCGGCATCACTTGCAAAATATTTTATTGTCAGGGAACTGATGGCCGATTATGATGGTTTCAACGGCAGCCTGTACATGCACAAAGACTTGGGCGACAGCCGGTGGAAATTAGGCCCGATGTGGGACAACAGCTTCAACGCGTGGTCCGAGCCAACCGACTGGACCATGAACATACTTCCTGAATGGAGCAGATGGAAAATAATACCGCAAATTTTCGACACCAAAAGTTTCAAGGACGCCTTCAACAACGAATGGGAAGCATTTTATCCTAAACTTAGCTCACTCAAGACATTTATCCTTGATATGGCAAAAAAATGCGAGGCTGCAGATCTCGCCAACCAGCAAAGATGGGATATGCCCCACGTAATCAATGAAAGCGCGGCGCTGAGATTTTACGAATTGATCGAGCGCCGGGCTAAATGGATCAACGAACACCGCGAAAACGCAGGCATCGAGTCTACGGAAACACCCGATGTGGAAGCCATAGCCTACGAATACATAACCCTCGCAGGCACCAGAGTTTCCGGTCAACCCGTCCCCGGCATATATCTGCTACGCACCACTTACTCAGACGGAAGCGCCACCACAAAAAAGGTGGCCATCAAATAACACCTACATTAACAAACAGGAGGCGATGCGGCTCGCATCGCCTCCTGTTTGTTAACCTCAAACCTATATTATATCAAATTATTGCAGTCCGGTAAAAATTTCCAAGTCACAAATACTCCACTGACACGCAATATAAAAAATACGCTATCTTTGCATTTGCGCCGGGGGGAGAACTCGCCACACCCGGCCGACGACAAAGTTTCCGACCTTAACAGATCTGCCATGAACCGCCTCATAACCATCTGCCTTCTGCCCGCTATCGCACTGGGCGCTTTCTGCAAAGATGCAACTCCGACACCACAGTTGCACCGGCACTGGAAGCGCCGCAACCGAGCTGGGGGCGGGAGACTACACGTTTGTAGTGACAGACAGCAAACGGTAGAGCAGATCATTTGCCTCCGCCGCGTCCCTGGCTCTGGAGATCATCATTGCTAATGGAAGCCGATGTCTTCTTCACCTGCGCGTTCAACGAGCCGAAACGGAAGTTGAGGCTTACCCCCACATACCTGCCGGATTTGCTGATACTCTCCGAATGTGTGGTGTACTGCGGGTTATACGTATGATATTCACTATGTATGCTGTTGGGGCCGAAAGGCCTGTTGGCATTCAGTCTCACAGTAAGCCTGTCATCTTTCAGGAATTTACGCACAAGCGAGATCATATAGCCTGGAACGCCGGGATCCTGATAGGAATACACGTTATTCAGACCTCCGCTCCACCAGTATCCGCTCAGCGACAGCTCAAGTTTCCAGGGCAGATCGCGGCTTATACGCGTCCACGGATTTACAGCCCAGCGGGCACGTGATTTCTCCATCTGCCTGCCCGCCTCGTCAAGACCCACAGGCTGCCGGATATAGGTATATCCGCCCCATAGATTGAACATCCAGCGCGTTTTGCTGTCAATGCTCCACTGGAAATATACAGACATGTTCATGCTCCGCATCTTGCCTATGTTGGCGTAGGTGCTGACCACGCGCTCCTGCTCATCTATCCACAGCACATTCTGGAGCGAGTTGTCTACCAATGTGCCGCTCAGATTGAAATCGAGATTGAACTTGTTTTTGATCAGCGAGTAATTGAACGAAAGATTGTTGTAGACCACACTTCCGAGATCGGGATTGCCATAGCTTACTGAAGTGGGTGTCTCCGAGCGCGCGGGGTCAAGAAAATTGATCCCCGGGCGCCGGATATTGCGGCTGAAACTCATCTTTACGCCATTTGCATCGTTGATGTTCCACGACACCGCCACGTTAGGCACCAGATCGTTAAGGCTAGAAGAGAAATCGGGGCGGTTCTCTGCCTGCTCCCTGAAGTGGGCGCTGAGATAGGAATATTCATATCTGAGACCTGCGCGTAAGTTCCATTTCCCCAGTGTAAGACGATAATCGGCATAAGCGGCTGCTATGGTGGTGCGGTGTGTGAAATCGTCGCGACTGTCCATCTCCACTCCGAAATATTCGCGCGAGTTTATCGCATGGTTGCTTCTGAACACCCCTTTCGCTCCTATGTCAAGTTTATGTTTGCTGCCATATGGACGGCTCCAGTCTGCCTGCACAGTCTGCTCTATGAAATCCTGCTTTGTATAGAAACGGTTCCCCGTATATCCGAAACCACAGTCGACCATATCGTAATACTGTGTCTCATTGTCGTTCCTGCTGCTGTTGGTGGATATGCGGTAACTGAGAGTGAATGTCTCGTCTTTTCTTCCGGTTGAACGCTGGTAATTCACAGAACCGTCGAAATATATGCCGCGGTTGATGCCTACCGGCCGCGACGTACTGTTGTAACCGTAGATCAGCGGGCGTGTGCCGTCTGTCCCGGCAGGGCCGAGCATGCGCACTGAGCTTGTCGTGTTCTGGTCAAGCGGACTCCACAACCATCCGTTCGCCTCTAAGGTAAACAGGTTGAGTGTATCAGGCTCCCAGCTGCTCTCGAATCCCACCCATCCCGAGTTCTGCGGGTAAAGACCGTATGTTTCCGATTCATAACGGTTTCCTGTTTCCTTATAATCAGTGTACTGGTTGGACCACGACTTGGCGTCATTCCCTTTCGGCGTGCGGTTATAGCCCCCGTTGACAGACATTGTCACCTTGTCAATCTGGGTGGAGAGCCACAATGACGGACTGGGAATATAGGAATTGTTGTCGGCATACATGTTCACGGTGCCCACTACACCGTTGATGGCAGTATCGGAATCAGTGACAATATTGAGTATCGCTCCTACGCCTTCGGCATCCTCGCGTGCACCGGGTTCCGTTATCACCTCGATTTTCTTTATTGATGATGCCGGTATAGCAGCAAAAATATCCTTTGCGTTTTTAGTGAAGGAATTGTTGGGACGGCCATTCTTGTATATCTTGAAATCCGCAGATCCCTTGACCTTTATGTTTCCCTCCTCATCCACAGACACCAGAGGCACCTTGCGCAGAATCTCACGCAGCGTGGAGGTCTCAGCTTCTGGATCGGCTTTCACATCGTATCCCAGACGGTCGATCTCGCGCACTACGAGCGGACGCTGTGCCACAACCTCCACCTGGCCGAGTTCCGTCACATTCTCATTGAGGACAAGGCGTCCCAGGTCGGCGATCGGTTCCGATGCACTTACCGCAAATGTTTTTTCAAACGGCTGTTTGCCTACAGAAGCTACCGCGAGGCGGTATTCACCCGCCGAGGGGAGTGTCTGGCTGATCAATCCGTTCTCGTCTGTCGTGCCGAGCACCACAGGCTTCACACTGTCGGCTGCGGAGAATATCCTTAGGGTAGCATACACCTCAGCCACTCCGGCGGAATCCACCACTTCACCCTTTACCTGATAATTCATAGCCGCACACATTCCCGCAGGAGACTGAAGAAAAGCTGCAAACATCACTATCACCAGTCCTATCGCTCTGGCAGATACTGAAAACGCATTTAATTGAAACATCCTTTTCATATAAGATACCGGGATTATATTTTACAGTTCCGCCGGGAGCGGACTCATATGACGCCACAAAATTAACTATAAATTTCGTTACAACAACCTCTCCACGAAATTTTTCGTTGAAAAGATGTAAATTTAACATTTATACACAAATTGACAATTTTTCATGGTAATTGCACAAAACATAAAAGCGCGCCAACAATGCCGCAAATGGCAGACAAATATGTTAGCACAACGAATATTTCAGGCTAACGATTAAAAAATGCACAAAAAGTTTGCTTTAATGAACTATATGCGCTTTCTTTGCGTTTATCATACCGATGGGTTGAATATCAATCATCACAAATCTTAAACCACAACATTTACTAACCTACATTCAAACCAGAGAAAAGAGACGCATTTCCCACGCGGATGTCTCATAATTCAGAGTTACGAACCGAACCCCCAACCTGACAAACCTCAATCAACATGAACACTTCTTATATTTTCCTGGCAGCGGGCTTTGAAGAGATAGAAGCCCTCACGGTATTGGACGTAATGCGCCGCGCAGGCATGGATGTCAAAACCGTTTCGATCACCTCTGAACACAATGTCACCGGAGCACACGGCATCCCCGTAAAGGCAGATCTCCTTTACCACGAAGTCGATTTCATCACTCCGGAATGGCTCATCATACCGGGCGGAATGCCCGGCGCCGAGAATCTCTCGAAATTCGGCCCGCTGAACACATTGCTGATAAACCAGGCACAGTCAGGCAAGATTGCCGCCATATGTGCCGCCCCTGCCGTGGTGCTCGCACCGCTTGGCATCCTCGACGGCAAGGAAGCCACCTGCTATCCCGGCTTTGAAGGCAGAATGACTGATGCCGTGCGCCGCGACGCTCCTGTGATCGCCCTTGACCGGCTGATCACGGCAAACGGCCCCTCATCGGCACTCCGTTTCGCGCTCGCTATCGTAGCCAACTCAATGGGCGAAAGCGTTGCGCAGGAGGTTGGCTCAGGGATGCTCTTCTACCCAAAAAACGTCAATTTCTATTTTTGACCCCCGTATAAGCATTAAGTAACAGACATACAACGGCGATGCATACCCACCGATTGGGTGCATCGCCGTTTTTTACATTGTTATGCCTCGCACGTCGCTAAATGCGGGGCTTAGTTTAATACCACTTGACGCCGTTTGAATAGGAGGAGCGCTTGTCATATTTGAGGTCTGACAGAAGCGCCGACTTCACGGAGATATGGAAATTATACGACTTGTAGGGACCGACGGGGATCACGCTCGCACGCATTGTGAAGCAGTGTAGGTCGCGCGAGATGTTGAGGTTCATGTACGCGATCTTTTTCAGGTCGAAATTATATGAACAGCTTGCCGAGAACTCCCAGTTCTTGGTAGGACGGATATTGCCGGAAAGACTGAGATTTTGCGTTATCTTTCCGTCATACTCCATCTTTTTCTTGTTAAACGCCCCGTAGCTGTAATTGATCGAGTAGTTGAAGCTGATGCTCCACGGCACTTCCCACGGCACATAGCCTTCCGACGTGAGCACCAGGTCGTCCTTGCCGTGCCCGTGCCCGTCGTCATTCTCCTCACCGTCGTCATCGGGCGGATTGTTGAGCGAACTGTTCTGACTGCCGTTATCCCCTTTGCTGTCCTTGTCCTTTTTCTTCTTGAAAGTATCGTTGTTGATGGAATAGCTGAACGAGGTGCCAGTGGAGGATAGACGCCCGATACCTTTCCCGGCCTTCCAGCGGGGGATGTTGACACGCACAGGATTTCCCGAGGCATTGAGCTGATAGGTGTACACATCCCATGTGGCCGACAGATTGAGATTGAACTGACGGGTAAGGCGAAGCAGTATCGAGGTGTTGATATTACTCCAGTTCAGGGAGTCGGCCGCGAAATTATAGCTCTGCGACACCGAGAAGTTCTCGATGAGCGATACCTTCTTTTCCCCGATGGAATCGTTGTCGCTCTTAACCTTCATCTCCAGGTTGTTGGCAAGGGAGACCGACACGGTACCGCTGCGGCCTGTTCCCGGCACGCCGTATAGCGCCGAGGGGAAATAGGAATATTTCTTCTGCTGAAGATTGCCCCGCTCATCGGTATAGTTATATGTGCCGTAATATCCGAAGAACGACGACGAGAAATCAGGCGCACCCGAGAAGGAGACCGTGGGGGTGAGCACATGGCGTATCATCTTCACCTTTTTGCCAAGGAAACCGAGAGGCTGCCAGAAACCGTAGATCTTCGTATCGAGCGATATGGAGGCGTTGAAGTCCCATACGTTATAGAAACTGTATGTGGTGTCGGCCACCTCGGCCGATGCCGCCGGATCCCACTGCCGCCGCACTTTCTGTGTGTACATGCGGTCTGTAAGGCTTATCGAGGGGGTGACGTTGATATACGTGAGCAGCGGGAATGTCGCCGAGACAGGGATGCTGTGCTTCATGCCGTTGCGCCAGTCCTTTATGAGCGACTTCTTGAAAAACACGTTCTGTTGCGCTGTAAGCGAGTTCTGGAACTGTCCGGAGTAGGACATGCGTATCTTCTCATACCATTTTTCGGCTCCCACGGCATGCTTGCGCTTGAAAGGGAAGATCTGCGACATGGTCACGTTGATGTTCGGGAACGAAACAGACAGCGTGGAGTCCTGCGTGCGCTGCGACACGTTAAGCGACGTGGAGAGAGACCATTTTGAGTTCGGGAAACGGTAGCTGAGGTTCACGGTAGACGATTTGGTGTTTTCCGTGAACGACGGCGAATAGTACGAGTTGACACTGTTTCGCGAATATCCCGACGTGGTGAAGTTCACCGACGCCGAAAGGTTCATGTTGGGATTGGCTTTGGCATCCTGCGTATGGCTCCATATCACCTGGAAGTTGGTGGAGGTGGAGTAGTCGGGATCGCTTTTCTCCCCGTATATACTCTTCAGATAGTTGATACTGAAATTTCCGTTGAATTTATAACGCTTGCGATAGGTGGACTGAGCAGACAGTCCCCAGGAGCCTTTCGTATAGATTTCACCTGTAAGGGCGAGGTCAATAATGTCGTTGATGGCGAAATAGTAGCCTCCATCGCTCAGATAGAACCCACGGTTGTAGTCGTCGCCGAATGTAGGCACGATCACTCCCGAAGCATATTTGTCGGAGAACGGGAAATAGCCGAACGGCACGGCCAGAGGCAGCGGCAGACCCGCAAGCACCATATAGGCCGGTCCCGTGACGATATTCCTTTTAGGCTTCATCTTCGCGCGGGTGAGCTGCAGATAGAAGTGGGGATCGTCATGGTTGTCGCATGTGGTATAACGGGCGTTCTGGATGTAGTAGTCGTCCTCGTCGGTCTTCTTGGTCTGTCCGCCGGTGAGATACCCCTCCCCCTGCTGTGTCACCACATTGGTTATGTAACCGCGCTTGCTCTTGAAATTATAGCGCATGGTACCTGATTCATAAGATGTTCCCCCCTCCTCGAAAACAGGCTCGCCAACCATGTCGCCGACACTGTCCTCGCGTCCGCAGGCATATACCTCGCTCTTGTTGAGGTCAAGCTCAATCTCGGCGGCATTCAGCTTAAGCTCACCGTAGTCTACCGACGCCTCTCCATACATGTATGTGGTGCGGCCACCGACAAGAACCATAGAGTCTTTTGACGAGAACACCACCTGTGCGTCAAGATCCACCTTGTCGCGGCGGATGCGCGATCTGCGCGCGGGCACGCTGTCGCCTGCTGTAAAAGAGCTGTCCGCAGCCGCGGGAGCAACTGCAGCGTCCGTAGCGCTGTCTACAGGCAGGATCCCCGCGTCCCGCGGCGCCACGGTGTCAGGCCCAGGCACCTCAGCCGCAGGCAGATCATGCGACACAGCCACCCCGTCTCTCGACAAAAGATTGCCCGAGACGAAGCAAAGCACAAACAGGATGATTATATATAGCTGAGAGCGTCGCAAATAATCGGTGATAAAAGCAGTTTACGCAGCTCTACAGGGAACTCGCTTCCCGTAAAGCCGCACAGACACCGCCGCTTCAACCCGGCATTGTGTCTATTTCAATGCAAAGATAGCACATTCCCCACAAACCAGAACCAATAATCACCTTTTTTCACACTTGTTAGCCTCTGGAGTTGCAAACAAGTAGCCGAATTATTTTGCGCAATTGCATGATTTCGCTATCTTTGCTTATAAACAACCACACACCTCCTACGATGTACACCACTTCAAATGACACTTGCCGCCCACTGATATCCATAATCACGGTTACCTACAACGCGGCCGAGAACCTTGCCGTCACACTGCAAAGCGTAGCCTCGCAGACTTTCCACCATTACGAGCATCTCGTAATCGACGGCGCGTCAACCGACGACACCCCGAAAGTGGTGGAAAGTTGCCGGAATCCCAACCTCCGCTTCCTCTCCGCACCCGACAAAGGCATTTACGACGCCATGAACAAAGGGCTTGCCGAAGCCGAGGGGGACTATGTGGTGTTTCTCAATGCAGGCGACACGTTCCATGCCCCTGACACACTCGCGGCCGTGGCCGACCTTATCCTGGAAAACGATTTCCCCGGAGTGGTTTACGGCCAGACAGACCTCGTGGACAAGGAGCGCCGGCGTGTGGGGAGCCGCCATCTCACCGCCCCCGAGACACTCACCTACAAAAGTTTTGCCGACGGCATGCTCGTATGCCACCAGGCATTCGTGGCTCTGCGGCGCATTACCGACCAGTATGATCTCAGATACCGCTTCTCGGCAGACTACGACTGGTGCATACGCGTGCTTCAGCACTCGCGCAACAATGTGCTGTTTCCAGAGGTGATGGTTGACTATCTCAACGAAGGCGCCACCACAAGCAACCATCGCAAATCGCTCATGGAGCGTTTCCACATCATGTGTTACTACTATGGCACTGTCCCCACCGTCCTGAGACATTTCAAATTCCTGTGGAGAGCCTTGCGACGCCAAGCACGCAAGCAGTAAACCGACCACAATATCCACCATACCGACACAATGAAAACAATACTCAATACCACGTTTGTAGTACATACCTCGATAGAATCGGATTTCCTTCACTGGGTGCGCACCGTGTATATCCCCTCGGCAAAAGCATCGGAAATCTTCGGCGAACCAACTGTGGCAAAAGTGCTCACACGGCTCGAACCGGAGACGGAAAGCATAGCCGTGCAGATGACTGCGGGAGACAAAGCCGCCGCAGAACGGTGGCACGACGAGACCGCAGCATTGCTCAAAGACGACCTGTCGGCCAGATGGCCGAATCTGGCACTGCACTTCACTACATACATGGAAATTCTCGATCTCTGATTTCAGCTACAGATGCCAGCTATATCTACCGACGCCGAGCGCATAATCATCGGCATTGACCCGGGCACTAACGTGATGGGATACGGCATACTGCGGGTGGTGGGCAAACGCCCCTCCATGCTCGCGATGGGTGTCATAAAACTCAACAAATTCGAGACACACTACCTGCGCCTGCGCCGCATTTTCGACGGCGTGCAGAGTCTCATAAACCAGTATCTCCCAGACGAGATGGCCATAGAGGCACCGTTCTTCGGAAAAAACGTGCAGTCGATGCTGAAACTCGGACGCGCCCAGGGAGTGGCCATGGCGGCCGCTCTCACACGCGACATTCCCATCACAGAATATGAGCCACGAAAAATCAAGATGGCCATTACGGGCAACGGAGCCGCGTCAAAAGAGCAGGTGCAGGAAATGTTGCGCCGCATTCTGAATATCCCCCGCGAGCAGCTTCTACCCGAGCTTGACGCCACAGACGCACTCGCCGCCGCACTCTGCCACTTCTACGAGACCTCGCGTCCCATCCCTTCCGCCGGCCCCAAATCCTGGAAGGAATTCATTGCCAAAAAACCCGACAAAGTCAGAAAATAAAATATTACAGTCCGGGAACGGACAATGCCATAAACCAACAGCACATATGCAGGCAATTGCGCCTGATATGTGCTGTTGGTTTATGCCGCCGGAAACGAAACTGCAAACATCCGCTTCCGGCGGGAAATCTCAAATAGTATCAACGGACAACCTTGACGGTTTTGCCGCCTCCGGTCACGATATATATGCCGGCGGGCAGACCGCTCAGATCAAGGGTTGAGGCAGTTGCGGTCATAACGCATACTCCGGCCGGAGTCATTACGCTGACCGCGGTATCAGCCTCGAGGTCGGCTACTACAGAAGAAATGCCTGATTCAATTTTTGTGAAAACGGCCTTGAACAGAACTTCCTCGCCCATGTCGGCACGCACGGCGGTGTAGCTGTCGCCGGCACTGATGCTGTCATCCGAGCCGTCGATAACACGGGTCACATGGTCAAATTCATATCCTTCCTCAGCCTCGGCCACAAATGTAAGGGTAGCGCCAAGCGGCAGGCTGAGTGTCTCGGCGGTAACGCCGTCATAGCTCAGAAGCAGACGTCCGGTGACTACACCGTTGCTGAAACTCGGTACTGTCGCCACATTTACTTTGGCCACAACCCAGTCTACACCAACCGAAGCCTCTTCCTTTGTCACTACAAGGCGGAAACTACCATCTTCAAGGGTTCCTACAGAAGCTCCATCTGCAGTTACGGCCTCTATCACCGCAAAATCAGCAGGAGAGATCATAACTACAGAACCTACTTCCGCCTCGAGGCTGACTGATGTGCCGGACAACTCTACAGCCTTGCCATCTACAGTTACCTTCACGCCAGAGAAATCGTCGGCGGTGGTAGTAAGGATGAGTTCTGCAGCTCTTGCCTCCCCTTCTACGATATTAAGGAAATCACGCCATTCGTTGGCAGCGCGGTAATTCGCAGCGGAATGTGCCGGAACATGAAGAATGCAAGTCTGCACGTCAAAGTCTGCAAAAGCACCATAGTCGGCTGTTATCGGATCAATTGTCTCTACATAGAAATCTTTGATTCCAGAACCCGCAAAGGCGCGATTGCATATACGCTCCACGGTTTCCGGAAGATAAAATTCTGTCAGGCTCGTGCACCCCTCGAAAGTAGAATCCTTGATTGTCGTCACACCTGCGGGAAGCTCGATAGAAGCCAGATTTTCACAATTCTGGAAAACATGGGCACATATAGCATAGTTGTTGAATCCTGCCGTTCCACCTGCGAGGTCGTGCAATGTGGAGGGAAGAGTCACACCTGTAATGCGAGTATTGGAGAAAGCCCATTCACCGAGAATTTCAACGCCTTCAGGCACAACGATATGTCCGCCCAGACGGGTTGCATCTGAAAAAGAGGAGTATATTTTCTTGATGGAAAGAGGCAGTTTTATAGTTTCAATAGTTGTATAGGAGAACAACTCTTCAGGAAGGGCATCAGCACGGGCCACAATCCATATGGGATTTTCAGCCGTCTCCATGCCGAGAGGAACACAGATGTTGTCGCCCCCTTCCACCATTACGGCGTCGGTCATGTCAATATCAGCCAGCACACCTCCCGTGTCGTTCCACCGCTCGTCTTTTCCGGCCATAGCGCGGATCAGGCGGAGGTCGGTGCCATTGACCGGACCGGCGATTTTCAGCTTTTTGACCGTCACGATGTCCTCTTCCGTCACATGGTCGCCCAGAGTGCCGGCTGCAGTGAGGGTAGCATCAATCTCTGTGCGCACTTCATGCTCCACGATCTCCTGGAAATTTTTAAACTCCTTCCACGCTGTGGCATTCTGGTATGCCTCGATTCTGCCGGCAGGAACATATACCACACATTTGTCTTTGTCAATGTTGCGGAACGAACCTCCCCATCTGCTCTCGGCAGTTGCCGAAGGGGGTATCGATACCGGCACACGGAGCGTCTCCAAAGCCGAAGGGAACGGAGTAGAATAGCCGATAGTGGTTATCGTAGCAGGCAGATCTATCACTGTCAGCTTATCGCACCCGGAGAAAGTGTTGTCTTCAAGCGTTTTAATCTCAGGAAGTCTGATATAAGTAAGCTCCTTGCAATTCTTGAAGCACTCGAAACCGATCGAAGTCACCGATAGCGCTATATCTATGGATGCAAGATCAGAGCAGTCGGCAAAAGATGCGCCACCGATGCTACTTACACCCTCTGGAACACACATTGATGTAAGAGCCGAGCCCATAAACGCTGTCGAGCCGATTGTAGCTGTAGTAGTGGGAAGCACAATCCGGGTCAGCTTGGAGTTACGCCACATGTTCTCCCCGATGGTGTTGGCACTTGCCGTACCTATTTCATATTTTTTTGTCAGATACTGGCCTCCGGCTACTATCGTAGCATCAGAAAGGTCGAGGCTCACGAGAACTCCATCTGTGGATATATTATAGTCGCCAAGCGACACTCCCGCCATCTCGCGCAGGAAGCCTATATCTTCGCCATTGATGGGGCCGGACACTTTAAGCTCGGTCAGTGTGTATTTCTGTTCTTCGGTAATTGCGCCGGCAAGCTGGCCGGCTTCTGTCACTGTTACTGTCTCGACAGCCGCTGCCCCCAGGGAGGAGGCTAAGGCTATGGCAGCAAATACTTGTTTTAACTTCATAATCATATGATTTCAAGTCACTGGTCCGGATTATTTTAATGTTCATCCGAAGAAAAGTCCTATGAAGATTTCGCCGGAGAAACATTAAAATAATCTGACCGGTAAATAAAATAATTCTGAAAAGTTACTTAGATGGTGGTTACCATTTATTTCACGTGCAGTTTATATGTGCGGTCGCCCACGCTGACGATATAGAAACCGGGAGCGGCGGCTACATGCTGCTCTTCAGAGGCAACGCCTGAAGCGATAACAACCCCGGCCACATCTGTTACGGAGTATGCCACGCCGGCGGCTCCGGAAATCACGATCTCGCCTGGAAGCGTGCGTACTACCAAATTGTCACCGCCAACAGTCTCAACACCCACATTACCTGCTACAAACTCATTGGAAGGACCGGAGTAGCCGAGATCATAGACACATACCACTTTATAGATGTGTCCCTTGGAAGTGTCGACACCGGTATGGGTAAAGGTTGTCGCAGTCAAAGGAGTATCGTTCAACTTGGTTCCGTCGCAATATACGTCATATCCAAGAAGCTCGAAATTTCCGGCGGCCGGGGTGTAGGTGACGTCATCGATACAGAGACCCCACTTGTCGGCAGAGGTGCAGCGTATAGCGAAATATTGCACACCCTCGGGAAGGTTTACAGTAACCTTCTCCCATAAATCCATCACGTCGCCTCCTACATCCTGGAGCAGCCTGAAATCAGAGAGGTTCTCACGGAAATCACTGTCGCATACATAGAATTCATATGTCTCGGGGCCGGAGTAGGTGGTGAGAGCGCAAATCATAAACGAAATCTCCTGGGCTTTGCCGCTCAGACGAGGCGATACAAGCCAGTCGTCGTTATTTGTAGCGGACGAGGCAAACGAGATCAGCATCTGGTCGCCGCTGTAAGTCTCGAACATGCTGTCCTGAGGATTATTCTCTGGATCAAGTCCGACAGCCTTGGGATTGAACACGATGAACGCCTGCGGACTGGTGCAGTTCGGCCATACCTCCATGTTTTCGAAATATATGGTAGACTGCCTGTCCATATCCACTGTCAGCCAGTCGCCGAAGCCGGAGATCATGAAAGGATTGTAATTCTCGAAATCATCGGTGACACGCACTCCCTCGCTCATGTCGGGAGCCGACCAGCTGAGATGCACTGTACCCGACTGCTCGTCGAAAGTGCCTGTAAGGTCGCTTACAACGGGGAACAACGGGCGATCGACAATCATCTTCAGCTCGCTGCTGAAATTGTTGCCGGGATTGGTATCGCCAAAAAAGTCCACGCGTGCGCAGTAAACAGACACATCGGGATGGGAAACATCAGGGGTGACTGAAAGGCTATACAGACGCTCGGCACCGGAAGCGAGGTTACGGCCGTTGACAGAAGCCACATCCTCGCCGTCGCGCATAAGACTCACGGTGAAGAAACCGGCTTCGGTTGCCCCGATGTTGGACACCACCACCTGGAACTGTGCCGGTTTGCCTGCCTCAAAGCGCGAGGGTGTTTCAAAAGCTGTAACTGCGAGATCCTTGTCGGCCACATCACGCACAACGATATTGTCAATATGGATCGCAGTCATATCAGCCCCGCATTCAACACGGAAACCGAGCTGGATGAATTCTTTGCCGGCATATGCCTCGAGAGGCACGGAAACCTTGCGCCATCCGCTGAACTCGGAGATCACTCCCATATCAACTGTCTCTACCTCTGTATAGTCGATACCATTGTCAGATACCATAAGCTTGATCACGTCTGTCGAACGGTTTTTATGGTAGTAATGGAATTCGGCGACAGGATGAAGGGCTTCCTTGAGCGAAATCTTGCCGCTTGTCAGCATCGACCAAGAGTCTGCCACTCCGGGAGCATAGGAGATAAGGCCGCCGTCGCCGTCATAAGGCTCGGCCGAGGGATAAGTGCCCATCTGGGTAACACCCCATACTGAACTTGCGTCGCTTGTCTCCATTCGCCAGCAATCATAGGAAGGCATGGCGCTTTTGAACGACTCGTTGAAAGGCAGTCTGTAAGGAGTACCCATAATGATCACGTTGGAAATATAACCGTCGCCTATGCCACGCTCGTTGCCGGCGTACACATAATAGGCCACGATACCCTGCAGGCCGGTGATGGGCGAAATTTCCTCAAAGCGGCATTCGGTAAGATTGGTAGCCACAGCTTCCACACCGCCGTTGTCATAATTCTGGCGCGCGATGAAATACCTGAGACCTGCGGGATCCACATATCCGCCATTCATGCCCTTTTCAGGAGCCTCCCATGTCAGTACAGCTTTTCCGTCTTTCTCCTCTACCAGGATATTGTTACAACGGCCGGGGACATCCGGACCGATAAAGGCTGTCACAGAAGCCTCAAGACCGGCACCTTCGTCATTGAACGCTACGGTTTTGAAAGTATTCTCACCCTGTATGCATTCTATGTCGGACTTCGTCAGCAGCTCGCCCGGCCGGGGATTGCTGAACGACGCCACTATCTGGTTCCCGTGGTACAGGAGCACACGGGTAAGCGACGTTATCTCCTCGCCCGAAACATTCTTGGTAGGAGCATGGAAGTTGACAGCGCATCTCAGCGCACCCTTGTCGGCCGGCACTACTGTGATATCGTCGACAGCGGCCGGCACCCTGATAGAAGCCGTGCTTACAACCTCGATATCGTCGATATATATGTTGTGACGTTCACGGTCGCTGCAATGATGGAAACCGATGAATCCCACACCTGTGGAAGTCGGGGTGAAACGTACGGTGAACTCCTGGGGCGTGCTGTTCTTCACCTGCTGTACAGGGAGAAGTTCAAGCGTCATCCCTTCTACTGTCGGAGACGTGCCATAAGCCACATTGAATTTCTCTGCGAAGCTCATTGTTGAAACTTTAAAACGCAGAGTGTAGATATATTCCTTGTCGAAATTTATAGGCGGGGTAATAAGCCAGTCATCCATCGGCACATACATGCTGTAAGGCCCTTTGGCGCGATGGTCTTCGAGCGACCATGTACGCCCGTCATTGTTGGCGTCGATGATTGTGAACAGGCCGAAATCATCGTCGTTGTCAAAACTCTCCTTATAGGGCACATCAAAGGCTTCCCCGACAACAAGTTTGTTTGAAGAAGTTGTCTCGCCGCGCACGCTGCCTACATAAGTGATGATATCGTAATGGTATGAACTGAGACGCGAGATATCAAGCACGTCGGTGTAGGTGGTCTCGGTAGTTTTCTGGCATACCGTCACGTTACCGGGCTGGCGTACTATGCGGTAGTTCAGATCGGCAGGATTGAAATATCCGTCGTGAAGCGACTTGGTCGGGACATCCCAGCTGATAATCGCCTTGTTGCCTTGCGCCGTCGCTACCACGTTTTCAAGAGGCACAGGAGTATCGACCCCTATCCATTTTCTTGCCTTCGACTGCGGACCCTTACCCGCACTGTTACGGGCGAACGCACTGATTGTGTTCATGCCGACAGGCACGTTTTTTATGGTCACTTCCACTTTCTCGCCAGGCATGGCCTCTCCGATCTCTGTATTTACCTCGTTGAGGTTTACAATCCATTCGGTTTTGACAGAAAGAGGAGAACCGCTGAATGTGGTTGTTGGCATGGTAAAGCTCACCTTCACATCCGAAGAAGTCGTTATATCATAGTCGGCTGTAAAATCCGCGAGGTCGGCCGGAGCTGCCGAAGTGGCACCATTGCTGCGGGTGTACAGACCGGTAAACTCCTCGTTGCCGAAGAAACTGGCTACGAGGCTCGCTTCGCCCGTATTGACATCTATCTCATACAGGCCATTCTTGGTTTGGGTGCAAGCCGCCCAGAAGAGGCGTCCTGACGCCATATCGAATGTCATAGACTGCGTATAGGCCGGGATGAGCCCCGTAGCGCCGATTCGCTTCGTCTCGCCGGTTTCTTTGTCTACAGAACATAAATCACCGGCAGACGAAATGGCATACAGATTTCCCGACGCATCGGAAGCTATTGCGTAAAACGGCGCATCAAGATAGCTGATGGGGGTTACTCCACCATCGGTCATTGACATGCGACCGAAAAGATAACCCTGCCCTGTGGCATCAAGATAACAGCCGTAAATAGTCTCGCCGACAGGATCATACGTCATATCCGTAGCGATGGAGGTGATGTCTACGCGGCCGCTCTGAAACATTTCCCAAGTGTCGGCATCGGCGATACGGAAATATGAGAACACAGCGCCGAACGAATCGAACCATTGCACAAAATAATATTTTCCGTTGACATAAACACCACCGCCGTTGGCCAAATAATTGGGTTCGGTATTTATGGCAGTGAATGTTATGTCAGAAGATGCAGGAAAGCTGTAGATGCCATAGGTTTTGGCTATCGCGGCAGCCTCCGACGAAGAAACGAGCGCACCGAAAAGCTGCGGCGCATCGGCTTCAGCTGCCGGCAGCATCGGGACTTTCGCAGCCGTGCTTCTTACATTGGTCACTATAGCTCCTCCAGGCATTGTCGGACGCGGGCGCACCAACGCCGGCGCAGACATTGACAGGTCCGCTACTGGTTGTTCAACCGGCGATGCCGCCAAGAGAGGCACCGCTCCAGTAAAAGCCATCGCCCAAATGGCGATTCTGCATAAATGTTTTCTCATGTGATATGGTTTAATTGAACGAATATTATGATTACATCGGAAAGCAAACGCTCAAAACAATTACGTGTGGCAAAATTGAGAATTCGTGGTTTTATTTTTATGTAGAAAATAAAAACATTTTGACTATTTGCTTATAAGATTTTAAACAAAACTAACGTTAATGAATGAATTTTCGCAAAGTTAGACAAAACGGAGACAATGCCCGTTTTTTACAAGTTAAATTGTGTTAACAAATTATATATTATCATAGTTTCGGAACAGCCCGAGATGCCATAGAAATTCGAGATTGTAAAAGCATTCTGACTTTTATTTTCAATGCTATACTTCCAAACCCCTTAATTTCCCATTTTCACAGTCCCTCAATTCCCCAATTTCTCAATTTCCCATTTTCTTAATTTCTTATTTCCCCAAAAGGTATCTTGCCTGACTTCTCATGCTCTTGCTTCTTACTTCTGTTCTCCCCATAAAAAAAGCCCGGCGGTCAGCCGGGCTTTTTTTATGGGGAGAACAGATCTTACTGTCTGTCGCTATAGAAATTCTGGATGCGGTTCTCGATCTTCTTGTTGCCGAGAAGGATGACGGGGAGGCTGCGCTCGAACGAAGCGGCGCCTTCACGCTGATTGAACACCATAGCATCGTTCTCGAAGTCGAAAGTACGACCTGTGTTGTCAACATTTGTAACGTCAAACACCACTACAGAGCTGTTGAGCGCGATGGGACCGGTGAGCTGACCCTGTTTTGCAACAGCTACACTGGCGATGAGGTTTGACTCATACATCGGGAAGTTGCGCACATAAGACTGGCCGAATGTAACCTGTGTGGTATCGGCTTTCACACCCATTGCGGCTGCGTATTCGGCAACGCTCTTGCCCTTGCCCTGATAATCGGCGATAAGCTTGTCGGCCATCTTGCGGTTGCGGATCTTGCGGGTAAGGTAGGAGTTCACACGCTCGCTTGATGCGGGCTCGTAGTCACCCTCGTACATATCGTTGAGGGCTACAGCGAGGAGGCGGGAATCGCTGTCGTCGGAATAGATGCTTGAAACAGCGCCTTTCTTGGCAGAGAGCGCCCACTTGGCGGCACCGCGTGAATCAGAGAGGCCGTTCACAGTAAGGCTCGAGGGTGTCACTGTGGCAGGAAGAACCTGATATCCGGCCTTGTTGGCTTCTGCGATGAACTTGTCGGCTGTATTGTTGGTGGTGATGTAGGTGCGCAGATCGGAGTTGAGCTTGTTGATGGTAGCTGAAGAGGGAATCACGTCATATGTGATCTCAGCCACATCATACACCTGCACGGGAGCCTTGCGTGAACGCACACGCAGCACGGCGCCGTTCTGTGCGTTGCCGGTTGTAGGCTTGAAGTATGTTCCGGTCTCGGCAGTGGCGAGTTCCTCCTTCATGGGAGCCATGCCGGGAGCGAGAAGCGAGAACCATACGCTGTCCTGATGCTGAACGATGGCGTTAGCAAGCTCGCCGGCTTTGGCACCGGTGTTGAGCAGGCCGATGATGGAGTCGGCATCCACATTCTCGTCGATGAAAGCCACATCCATAAGCACAGAGTCAACAGCTGTGGTGACATCGAGAAGTTTGGCGATGGTGTACTGGTTGTCCACGAATGCCACTACGGCGGCGGAATCCACAGCCATACCTGTCACAGCCTTGCGGAGGGCGGGAGCGAGTGTTGCGGCAGTAGCCGACACACGGTTCACATAGAACTTGCTGTTGCCGCTCACGGCATCTGTGCCGGGATTGAGGCGGAGCCCCATCATAGCGTCCTCAACCTCTTTCTGGGCTGCGTTGAGGTCGTCGGTGGAGGGAACGATATCCACTGCGATGTAGTTTACGAGATACTGGGGCTCGGAGATGCGGAAACGGTTCTTTTCAGTCTTGTAGAGCTCCTTGATCTCCTCTGCTGAAACGGGGAAATCCTCCTCTTTCAGCGAAGTGAAGTCTTTTCTTGCGTAAGCGATAGTGGAAGTGGTGGCGTTATCCTCGAAAACGGCTTTAGCATCGAGCTTGTTGGCGTTGAGGGTGCCCTGGAAAAGATGGAGGAATTTCTGCGAGAGAAGCATCTGCTCGGTGTCTCTCTCAAGACTGTTCCATGCTACCTGGAACTGCTGTGCCTGCTGGGGATCGATACCGTTTTTGGTAGGATTGTAGGCGGCATCATAGAGCATCTGTGCAGAGGGCAGATTGTATGCCTGCACCATCTGGGTCACATAAGGATGCGGAGTGGCTCCGAGCATAGCCTCGGAAAGTTCTTTATCTGTAACCTGGAGGCCGAGACGCTCGAACTCTTTGTGAAGAAGGGTTTCGTTGAGCATCTGCTGAAGCACGTATTCCTGCACCTGGGCGGCATCCACGTTGGTATAGCCGCGTCCCTGCAGCTGCTCCTGCTGCTGCTCCACGCGTTTCTGGAACTCCATGTAATCAATTTTCTCACCATCTACTTTGGCCACTGTGTGGTTGTCGGTGAACAGTTCTCCCGGGCGGTCAACCGCCGTGAGGATGAACAGCAGGAGGGCCAGACCGAGAATTGAGATAATCAGAATGGGCCTCTGACGGATTTGTTCAAGTGTTGACATTTAGTTTGATAAACGTTTATTTATTTTTTATTTATTTCATTGATAATGACGGGGAAAAGTGTCCCGGCTACGTCGAAGCGGCGCCAACGGGCGGCACACCATCAAACAAACCAGGGCATTTTTAGCGCACAAAGATACATTTTTTTCCGCTGAGTTCAAAACAATTGCGTTTTTTTGTAAGCGCCCGGGCGCCCTTTGAATAAAAATAGGCGATATGTCAAATTCGTGAATTTGACATATCGCCTATTTTATGTACGGATGGCGAGGGTGCTGTCAGTCATCGACCTTTGGTCGCTTGGCTCAGCCAAGAATGGTTCCAGATGGTAGGAGCCTGAGGGTGAGGGTGACGGGAGTTGAC
>CATJQX010000141.1 GCA_949742535.1 uncultured Muribaculaceae bacterium
GTTAAGTTTATGCCTGATATGAAAGAGCAGATAAAAGGCGGATGGCAATGGTGCCGCAGATATATCACGTTCCCGCTACTTGTTGCGGTGGGATATGTGCTTTTTGTGGTGTTTTTCAACGAGAATTCCTATTCCCGCAGCGCCGAGCTCCAGGAGCAGATCGATGCCTTGGAGGCGGAAATCAAGGAGAACAACGATACCATGCAGTATTACAGGCGCCTCAATGCCGGGCTTGACACCGATCCTGCCGCTCTGGAGCGTATAGTGCGTGAGAATTACCATATGCAGCGCATCAACGAAGACGTTTACATTATTGATGAATAATTTTAGGGGGATCAGAGCAATCAGAGGAATCAAATTTCTTAACTGCTTAATTTCTTATTTCTCAACTTCTTATTTCTATTCTTGCTTGACTTCTAATGCTCTTTCTTCTTACTTCTTAATAGTATCATTATGAGCGACCAAAAAAAATATACAAAAGAAGAACTTATGGGCAGGCCGCCGCGCACATGGTGCATGGCGCTCGCCATCGTGGGACTGCTGGCTATCGCCGCCGGCACGCTGCTCCCCATCCTTAACGTGGCTGTGGCCCCGGGAGCCGCCGGCACATGGTGGAAATATGTCTATGCCGCCGGAGCGGTATGTTTCCTTGCAGGGAAACTGCTCTCACCCTATACTGGCATTCATCCGCGCATCAAACGCCTGTATCGCATAGAATCGTGGAGTGCGGTGTTTTTCTGTGTGGCCGCTTTCTTTCTCTTTTACAACGGCAATGTGTCGCGCGACAGCTGGGCTTTCACCCTCGCCGGAGGGGCGTTGCTCGTTTTTACGACAATAGCCATACCGCGTGTGGCCAACAAGGAACTTAAAAAATGAAGATAGCTCTTATAGGATATGGCAAGATGGGGCACGCGATCGAGCGCATCGCCCTTGAGCGTGGCCATGAGATAGTTTGCACCGTCGATGCCGGTGAGGAGGCAAAGATGGATTCGCCTGAGTTTTCCGGTGCCGATGTAGCCATAGAGTTCACTGCTCCCGCGGCAGCGGTGGAGAATTACCGCGCGGCTCTTGTGAAAGGTGTGCCGGTGGTGTCTGGTACCACAGGATGGACAGCCTGCATGCCTCAGGTAAAGGAGATGCTCGCACATACAGGAGGCACACTCTTCTGGACCTCTAATTTCAGTATCGGGGTGAATCTGTTCATGAAGATCAACGCATATGCCGCACGTCTGCTGGGCAAATTCAGCCAGTATGCTCCCGCGATGAAGGAGATACACCATATCCACAAACTCGACCATCCGTCGGGCACCGCCATCACCCTTGCCGAAGGGATCATAGCCAACGATCCGGCTGTGAAGGGGTGGGATGAGCCTCAGGAGGGTGTGGATCTTCCGGAAGGCATTCTCCCCATCGGCCATGAGAGAGTAGGGGAGGTGCCGGGAACGCATATCATCACATGGACTTCCCCCGTGGATGCCATCACTCTGGAGCATAAGGCTTTTTCGCGCGACGGTTTCGCGCTTGGCGCTGTAATGGCAGCCGAGTGGGTGCATGCAAATCCCGATGCCCGCGGACTTCTCGGCATGGAGCAGATGCTCGGAGAACTTTAATATGATGTTGTAAACCAATCTACTAAAATAACCGATGAACGGAAATAATCCGCAACAGGAGAATGCCGGAAAGGCAAAGGAAACATTTGCAGAGGGATTCAGACGCCGCATGAGCGAGAACACCACCACACGGTGGATAAGATTCGGAGTGGTGATGCTCCTGTTTGTGCTGTGGGTGGCATGGATGGGCAACTGGTGGCTGCTTCTTGCGGGCATATTGCTTTTCGACATCTATATCACAGGATACATACCTTTCACATGGTGGAAGAAATCCAAAAACAGCGCCGTGAGATCGGTTATGTCATGGGTCGATGCCATCGTTTACGCCCTCGTTCTGGTATATTTCATATTCGCCTTCATCGGGCAGAACTACCAGATACCATCCTCGTCGCTTGAAAAGACACTTTACACCGGCGATTACCTCTTTGTCAACAAGACGGTCTACGGACCCCGCGTGCCTATGACCCCGGTATATTTCCCTCTGGTACACAATGAGCTGCCGTTCGGCTTGGGAAAGAGCTATCTTGACAGTCCGTCGCTGGAGTACAAACGCCTGAAAGGGCAGCGCAGTGTGGAGGCGGGCGATATCGTGGTGTTCAATTTCCCGGCGGGCGATACTGTGATGAGCAAGGTGCAGAATCCCGACTATTATTCCCTCATCGCCATGCATGGCCGCGATTATGTGCTCAACAACAAGGAGACATTCGGTGAGGTGATAGCGCGTCCGGTCGACCGCCGTGAGAATTATGTGAAACGTTGCGTGGGGCTTCCGGGGCAGCGTATCCGCATCACCGACGGCGACATATATATCGACGGCGAGAAGTTCCTTACCCCCGAGAATGTGCAGTTCAACCATTTCTATCAGCCGGCAGCTCCGCTGTCTGAAGAGGATTTCGAGGCGTTCGGCATACCTGTGGATGACCGCTACACGGTGGAGGTGACAGCAGCCGACATTCCCTCGCTGAAGGAACTTGGTTTCGTTGTGAACCCCGACGGCACGGTGCCCCAGATCTTTGTCTCCCCGCTTACCGCCGCCATGGTCGCGCAGATGGAGGAGAGCCCGCTGATTTCAAAAGTCATGAAACAGGTGCCTTCCATAGAGCCTATGGTGCCCCTCTTCCCGGCTGCCCAGTCTGCCGACTGGACACGGGCCGAATATGGAGGAGAAAACGGTATATGGATCCCCAAAAAGGGCACCGCACTCAAGATGAACCGCACCGCCTGGGATATCTACGGCCGCACTATAAAGGTGTATGAGAACAATCCCTCGGCTGAGTGGCGCGACGGCAAAATGTGGATCGACGGCAAGCCTGTGGACTATTATACTTTCCGTCAGGACTATTATTTCATGATGGGTGACAACCGCGACAACTCACTCGATTCACGTTACTGGGGATTCGTACCTGAAGATCATATCGTCGGCACCCCATGGCGCGTGCTTGTCAGCTTCGACAAGGATAAATCGCTGCTGAACGGCGGCATACGCTGGAACCGCATACTCAAGGATGCCAATCCCGACAAATGACCTGTCTATAAGCCATATGTGTCAAAGCAGTCCACGCAACCGTTACAGGAAATATCCCGAAAAAACCGCGCTCCTCTACCCGCAGTATTACGGTAGCGTGGCGTATTATGCCCTGATGGGGGCATGCGGCCATGCAGTGGTGGGAACCGGAGAGCTGTTCGACAAGCGCATGAAATCGGTGCACCGCTGCGAGGCTGCCGACACCAACGGCGCTTTGCGGCTTACCCTTCCCATTGCCAAGCCGCATGGCATACCGCAGGCGCGTTGGACAGATGTGCGTCTCAGCACCCACGGAGCGTGGTGGCACGTGCACCGTGTTACCTTTGAGTCAGCCTATGGCCGTACGCCGTTTTTTGAATATTACATAGACCGGTTCATGCCGTTTCTCGGCCCCGGGGTCGTGGATGATTTTCCCACGATAGCGGATCTGGATATTGCCATTGACAAGGAGCTGCGCCGTATCCTGCTGCTGGAGACGCAGGTTAGCTATGGCGCCTTCCCTTTGATTGAGGATCGTGCTGCCGCCGGTTTTGTAGATGCGTCGGCAATGCCTCCGGCAGACGCATACATCCCATATTATCAGGTGCGCGGTGCCAGACAGGGATTTGTTCCCGGTATGTCTGTGCTCGATCTTATTTTCAATCTCGGTCCCGAAGCGCCCCTCTATATATGTGATATGATAGAGGGCATATCGCTGTGACTGTGACTTACAGTTGTCCCCCGCCTTCCACAAGGGATATGGGCGAGCCGTTACATCAGGAGGTCGCAATATATGTCAAGGGCGGCCTTCACGTCGTCGGGCGACACCTGCACTCCGGTCACCGGCTCACCCTCTTTTCTTAGAAGGGTGAAGGTGAGTGCACCGGGGGTGGTGTTTTTCTTGTCATGCGCCATGAAATCAAGCAGACGGCCGTAGTCGCTGCACCTGATGGCGAAAACGCCGTAATGGTGACGCACATACTGGGCGTAGGCATGCAGACGGTCTGACGGGAATCCCTCTTTCATGTGTGACAATACCAGGGCACATACCATGCCGAATGCTACGGCATATCCGTGGCTGATGGTGGATTTCCGTTCAAGCGCCAGCTCCTCGAAAGCATGCCCGAATGTATGGCCGAAGTTCAGCGCCTGCCGCTTTCCGCTGTCGCCTGGATCGGCGTTTACATACGCGCATTTCACCTCCACGCTCTCTTTAAGGAGTTTCAGGAGGGAGGCCGGCTCATATGCGGTAACGTCATATTTCAGCAGACGGTCGGTCATCGTCGGTGACGTGAGCATTGCGTGCTTGAGCATTTCCCCATATCCGGAGAGAAGTTCCTGAGAGCTGAGGGTGCGGAAGAATGTGGTGGATATTATCACAAGCTCCGCGTCGGCGAACAGACCCACTTCATTCTTGAGCGAATTGAAATTAATGCCTGTTTTGCCCCCTACAGAGGCGTCAACCGCGCCGAGAAGTGTCGTAGGGATATTAACAAAGGGGATGCCGCGCTTGAAGGTGGCGGCGGCGAACGCACCCATGTCGGTGATCACCCCTCCGCCGAGGTTTATGAGGAGGGAGCGTCTTGTGGCACCGTCGTCGCTCAGACGTTGCCATATGTCGGACAGCGTGGTGATGTTCTTGTGCATGTCACCATAGCCGCCGGTCTCTATAACTTTGGCATCATGTATGGTTTTTGATTCTGCCTCGAGGCGGGGGAGCACGTAAGAGGCTGTATTGGAGTCTACGAGCACATGTACTGATGCAGGTTCGAGTTTCTCCACAAGCTCGTCAAGCGTCTGCGCAACATCATTCGTAAAAAGCAGTCGGGCTGCCACATCCTGTGTGATATTCTCCTGTTCCATTGTTTCTCAGATTATCTGCGGTCATTAGCGGGCTTATGGCGGCTCGCGGTTTCATCAGCGGTTAAGTATGACGGGGAGGGCGTCGGCAAGCTGCTCCATTGACGGGAACACCATGTCGGCGCCCGCTTTCCAGAGTTCTTCCGGCGGAATGGGTCCGGTGGTCACGGCAATGGTGAATGCTCCGGCTCTGGCACCTGCCTCCACTCCTAAAGGCGCGTTCTCAATGACGATGCACTCCCACGGCTCCGACTTGGCGAGTGCCATCCCCTTGAGGTATGGCTCGGGGTGCGGTTTGCCGAACTTCACATCGCGGGAGGTGATGCGCAGGTTGTGGGGGAAACCTCCGGGGAAATCATCGTCAAGACGGGCCAGATTGGAGGGCTGCCCCGAGCCGGTGACAAGCACACGGGTAATGCCGTGATCCATCAGGCAGCTGACCATGCGGGTTGCGCCGGGCACAGTCTCCACCCTCGGGTATTCATTGAAATAACCTGTTTTCCTCGCATAAAGTTCACGTTTCTCCTCGTCGGTGGCTTCACGTCCGAAAGCGCGTTTTATGAGGAGGGCTATCGTTGCGGCTCCGGTCATCCCCTCGTAGAGATAGAACTCGTCGCGGGTGCACTCCACCCCGAGTTCGGTCATCATGCGGTGCCAGGCGCGGGTGTGCCATTTCATTGAGTCGAGCAGGGTGCCGTCCATGTCAATCAGTGCGGCGCGTGGATTGAACGCATCAAAGCCGTGGTGGAGAAGATAGCGGTCTATGGAGTCTTGTATCTCTTGTTCTGTCATATGGCGTTGTTGTATTTTCCGCTCTTTATGCGGTAAAGTGTCTCTTTGGTCACTCCCAGAAATGAAGCGATCTGTGTCATTGTGGCGCATTCAGTGATTCTCGGATACCGTTTCAGCGCCCATCGGTATCGTTCCTCTGCCGACATCGTCTGGAGGGCGTCGAGGCGCTCCTCAAGAGCCATCACATGCTGCGACATGGCAGTGGTGATAAAAAGTATGGCGCCTTCGTCGGGCTGTATCCGTGCCTCCTTTATGAGGTCCTGCATTTTCAGATGGGGTATGAAAAGCACTTTTGTCGGCTCCAGAAACTGTATGGCGACCGTGTCGGGGTGGCTCTGGATAAGAAAGCGCGAAAGCATGATGAACTCGTTTGCAAACGAGAAACTGAACGTGTGTTCCTTCCCTCCGATCGTATAGAAAAGGCGTGCCGATCCCGATACAATGTAGAACGCATATGTACTCAGGTTCACAGCTCCCCGTATGGTGTCGCCACGTTTGTATTCATGCTCGCGCATCATGTCGCGGATTTCAAGCTCTATCTCGGGCGAGATGGTTATAAAACGTCGTATTGTGTCAAGAGGATTCATAAGTCACGGGACAATAAAATGGTGTCTGGCTCTATCGCCACATCATAGGGGATGGCGGAGACCCGCGGCCTCGGGGAACCGGTGTAGTAGAATGTCATCTGGCGGTCCCAGGTGGGGAAATCTATCTTGCGTGTCTCTCCCGCAGGTATTTCCTGACGGGCGGTGACATGTCTTTTATGAAGCAGCCTCCCGGCGTTGTCGGTGTATGTTATGGTGAAGGATACGGCTTCCAAATCCTTCTCTTTGAGCAGGTTGGTCACGAATACGGTTTCTTTTGTCGTGCGCAATATCTTTTCATATCCGCTGAACCGGACGGTTCCGCTGTCGGCTACGATCGTGTCGAACGGTTCGGCACTGTTTTGTGCGTGGCTTTTTTCCGTCAGTCTGAGCTTTTTCGCGATACTGTTCACACGCTGTGCCGGAGATGTGAAAGCCACTGAGGCCAGTATCGGTAGTGCAAGTATCGTCCGTCTCATAATCGTGTGGATAGTGTGGGTATATGAAATCTGGATCCGGGAGGTTCAGAGGCGCCGTGGACGGGCTGGAGGTTCGCCTGTAAGTGGCCATTCGCGGATAAATCCGTCAAGATCCCCGGGTCTGTCGCTCGCGTTCTTTATGCGCAGGAAATTCAGGTGTGGCAGCGAGTAGCCGAAAACAACCTTGAGGCCGGAATGCACCTCCGTGAGCGTCATATGGCTGCGGTCTGCCATATGCAGTGTGAACCGCTGCGGCTTGTACAGGCGTCTGCCGTCGCATGATGTGAACATCTGGCAGTCGTATGTGTCGGGTTTGCCGCAGGGGGTACATGTGCCGCATACGGTGCCCGGCAGTATTCCAGGGCGGGGAGAGTCAAGCATCACCATCAGGTAATTGTCGGCCAGGGAGCGTCCGTTGCCGGGTGCTGTGCCTCCAATGACCGCTATTCTGGCGCCGTCGTCGCTTGAGGTCCATATCCCTTCTATGGGGTCTGTTGCAGTCTCCTTTATTTTCACACGCATGGAGTGCTCGGTGCAATGCGGCATCACCCACGAACTGTCCGGCAGCTCTATGGCCTCACACGACGCCACGGCGAGCGTCAGTGCGAGCGATACGGCAATGATCCTTCTTGCCACCATTGTGTAAGCCGGGTTTTAGCTACGTGAGAATCGGTATGTGAAACCTACGGACAGGATCTCCTTGAACTGCCATTTGTGCCACTTGGTGTCTTCGATAGGTTTCGCGTCAGACTGGTAACGCAGGTGGCCGAATATGTTTGTGGAGAGGAATCTGTTGATGTTGAACGTGATGCGGTGCTCCCAGTCGCCATATTCGGTCTCATAGTTGGTGAAGGCAAACAGGCGGCTGTAGTATTCGATGTTCCAGGCGAGTTTGGCATTGAAACGCAACTCGATGTTGGAACCGTACTGGCTCTTGGTCTTGTGCCCTTCCTCTATGCCGAACCATGTGGGGTTGAGCTTCTCATCGTCGCGGCATATCTTCAGGTTATAGGAGAGTGGGTTGATGGCGGCGCTGAAGCTGACGGTCTTTTTGCGGTTTTCGATATTATAGGTCATACCGACACCCACGTTGAGTTCTCCCGGCGACATAAAGTTGGAGGTGAGGTCATGGGAATTGAAGCGGTAGTGGTTCAGCATCTGCGTCTTGAACTGCGCGTTGACTGAGTATGACCACCGTTTCCACGCCCTGAAACCGAAGTTGGTGTTGATCTGGAGGAGGTCTTCGGTGATATTGTAGTCATGCACTTCATCGTCGGGAGCGTTGTTCACCCCCAGACGGTACTGTATGGAGGTCTCGAAGGTCATGTTGGGGTGGAAAGCCGGGTTCAGCCTGATCTTGTAAAACAGGTTGAGGATACCGTTGTAATTGGACTTGCCACCCTGGTACCAGTTGGGGGAAATGTAGGCCTGCGAGAACTGCAGTGAGCCGTCAAAATTGTGCAGCCAGTTGATGCGTTTGAGGTTAAGCGGTTTGGCTACGCTTGCCATCTCTTTTACGTCGCGTGTGAACTCTGTGACGTTTATTTTTGCGGTAGTGGGATCCACTTCCATTACGAATTCTTTAGGAGCGCGCGGCAAGGTTTCCAGGTTGTACCGCACCAGTTCTGGGTAGGCTATCATGAATTCCTGAAAACGGAGGCGCTGCAACGCGTCGCGTGCCACGGTGCGCTCTGCCCAGTTCATGTCTTTCGGAGCCGGGCTGTCGGGACTGATCGGATTGATGGACTGTCCGGCAAGCGTGCCGTCATAGCTTACGAAAATAGCCGGCAGATAGAATGCTTTAGGCATCAGCATCTGCTCCACATCCATATAGGGGTCCACCAGAAGGTCCTGCGGGCCGAAGTCGAGCGAGTCCAGCGGGTTGCCGTATTCGTCGGTCAGGTCCCACAGCGAGGGGAGCTTTGCTTTTGCCGGCCGTTTGCCGCGCGGGGTCTGCCGCGCGGGAGAAATGGTCAGCTCGGGACTGACTACAGAGTCTGTCAATACCACTGTGGTGGTGTCCGACGAGGCGCTTACGGTCTCGCCGTCAAGTATTATCTCGTCAAACAGCGATTGTGCATGCATGTCCGCGCTTCCCGCGGCAACCACTGCGATCATTGCAAGTATTCTGAAAAACATCCTCTTAATCATAGCACTTGCAAAAATACAAAATTTATATAGTTTTCACAACCATATTGTTTGACGCCTGAGATTTGCGTGGCAGATTTACCGTATATTTCTGTGGAGCGGTTGCAGAATGCACGTTATTTCACATGGATGCTCAGAGGGAGGGTGGAGCTTGCGGTGATGCGCATGGTGCGTGTGGACGTATCGTATGCTGTTTTTACTCTCACGTTTCCTGAGGGACCTGTGGCTGTCACTGCCGACGGCGCGTCCACGTTGTGGATTTCAAACGTCAGTGTGCGTTTGCCGGCCATTCCCGGGAAAGAGCCACTGCATGTTGCTTCGAGGGTAATGCCTGCGTCTGTGTTGTCGGCGCTGACGGTCAGCAGGGCATATTCACCCTTTTCGAGCGAGCGCGCCGAGCTGAGATCGTCCTCGAAAATCGTGCAATCGCTTTTGCCGCACTCTTCCGTAGGATAGTATTCTATGGTGTAATTGTCGGTGCGGTAACCGAGGGTATTCTTCATCTCATATTTTGCTTTGGGTATCAGGGCGCCCCCGCGCACATAGAGCGGAAGCACTTCAAGCGGGGCTTCGGCAATGATTGTGGTGTCCCCCTTGAATACCTTTGCCGGATTGTTGTAGTCAACCCACACTCCGTCGGGGAGGGTCACAGGGCGTGATGTCGCCCCCTGTCGCATCACCGGGGCCACAAGCAGGTCGCGTCCCCAGAGATATTCGTCGTCAATATCGCTGTATTGTGCCGGATCGGCGCTGTACATTCCCACCGGACGTACCAGAGGGAGCCCCTCGGTGGCATTGCGGTAGGCGAGGGTATAGTTGTAGGGAAGCCACTCGTAGCGCTCTTTGATCAGAGGCAGGAGTATTTCCTGAAGATCCTCATATACATAAGGCTCGGCGTAGCGGGTGGAATGGGTGCGGAGTACTGGCGAGAAGAGGCCGAGCTGCAGCCAGCGCACATATAGCTCGGGATCTCTGGGATTCAGGGAGTCTACGGCGAATCCTCCCACATCGTGGCTCATATATCCCAGACCGCTGAGGCCGGAGTTGAGCATGATCTTCACCTGTGGCTGCAGGCCGCCCCATGAACGCGACACGTCGGTGCTCCAGGGGAACACATTGTTGCGCTGCAGACCGGTGGTTCCCCCGCGCATGAGTGTCATAAGGCGCGTGTCGGGATATTCTTCCCTGAAAAGCTCGTTGATGATGCTGCTCCAGTCGTTGCCGTAGAAGTTGTGGTACTCGCGGTTGTCCAGGCCGTTGGCATGGCGCATGCCGTCGGGGTGCACCTCAGGTTCCCCGAGGTCTCCCCACCATCCTGTGATCCCCTCGTCGGTGAGACGGCGGTAGCGCTCCCTGAGCCATGCACGGGTATCGGGATTCGATACATCAAGCATACCCCCTTCTCCTACCCAGATCTTTACATCCTTGGTACCCCCGATGCTGTCCTTGCCGAGCATCCCTTTGGCGCTGAGTTCGTTGAAGTTGTCCACACCCTTGCCGTTGCGCAGCACATACGGCTGCGAGATGGCCACAAGGTTCACACCCTGTTTTTTCAGTTTCGCAAGCATATCGCGGTGCCCGGGCCACAGGTCGGGATCCCAGTCGAGGCGTCCCATGTCCTCCTCTTTCCCGTACCAGTAGAGGTCGAGCACGATGCCGTCGAGCGGATACCCTTTCTTTTTCAGTGTGGCCACCACAGAGTCCGTCTCGTGGCGGTTCTTGTACCCGTATTTGGAGGTTATATAGCCGAGGCTCCAGAGCGGTGGCAGATTCTGGCGTCCTGTGAGGGCGCTCAGTTCCTTCGGCAGCCCCTTGAAACCGTCGGGTGAGTTCACTATATAGTAGCTTACCGGAGTCTTTGAAATGGTGGAGTAGGTCACGTCGTTGCCGGCGGTCATTGTGGCTTCCCCGAAGTCATCCATCACAATGGCGTACCCTTCGGGAGAGACGAGCAGCGGCATCGTTATGTTCATCTGGCTTATGCGCGGTTCCCCCTCGCTGTAGCCGTAATTCTGGCGGTTGTACATCACCAGGGTGTCGCCGCTGAGATTGATCCTGTGGCCGCGTTCGCCGGCTCCATGAAATGCGCCGCCGAGTGTCTTCAGTGTCAGTTCCTGGCCGCCGTCCTCTCTCACGGTGCGCCGTCCGCTGTCATAGACAAGGCGGTTTTCACCTCCGGTCACGGTCAGTTCGCCGGTGGATGTTATAAAGGCGGTAAGGCCGGTGGGTGAGCTGATGATGTAGTCGCCGTTGTCGCCCCGGGTTATGGTGCCGGAAAAGCCTCCCGGCTCGAGCACGGCGATTCTTGACGCAGGTATCTCGTCGTCCTGTATCAATGCATTGGTCACTTTTAGCACATTGTCGTTGAGTGCCGTTACCGTGATCGTCCGCATCCCGTCGGGTGTCTGTATGCTTGCGGTGTATGGTGTTTTTCCGGCCGATGCCGTCATTGCTGCCGACATGCACGCCGCGGCAGCTGTAAGAATCACAAATCGTTTCATGGTTGAATGTAAGTAAAAACAGACGGGGGCAGGCGAGAGTGCGCTTCATGTAGCGCTTCCGCTGCCCCCGTGAGAAGTATCAGTTAAGGGCAAGAATGTGCGGCCCTTGTGATGTAGTCGGCATCAGCCTATCATTTTGGCGATATATTTGCCGATGATGTCAAATTCTATGTTGACTTTGCTGCCTACGGCGATGTCGCCGAAATTGGTGTGTTCGAGTGTATAGGGGATTATGGCGACACGGAAAGTGTCTTCCTCGGAGTCGCAGACTGTGAGGCTGACACCGTTCACGCAGACAGAGCCTTTCTCCACTGTCACATAACCCTTGCGTTTCATTTCCGCGGGCACGTCGTAGCGGAATTTGAAGTACCGGCTTCCCTCTACCTCCTCTATCGCCACACACTCCGCGGTGCAGTCCACATGGCCCTGCACGATATGGCCGTCAAGACGCCCGTTCATTACCATGCATCGCTCCAGGTTCACGCGGTCACCCTCCTTGATGTCGCCGAGGTTGCTGCGGAGCAGGGTTTCTTCGATGGCGGTTACGGTGTGGGTGCCGTCGCCGGGGAGCGCCACAACAGTGAGGCATACCCCGTTGTGGGCCACCGACTGGTCTATCTTCAGTTCGTCGGCGAACCCCGATGCTACGGTCAGATGCACGTTGCCACACTCGCGTGTCACTTTGCGCACGATTGCGGCTTCCTCTACAATACCCGAGAACATGGTCAGTCCTTCATGTTGTGGAACACGTTCTGCACATCCTCATCCTCTTCGAGTTTCTCGAGGAGTTTGTCGATGGTCTCGCGCTGTTCGTCGGTCAGCTCCTTCAGGTCGTTGGGGATGCGGACGAACTCTGTGCTGAGGATTTCGAAACCGTTGGCCTCGAGATACTGCTGTATGTTGCTGTATTCCTCGAAAGCGCCATAGAGCATTACTGCTCCCTCTTCGTCGGCCTCCACCTCGTCTACGCCATAGTCGATGAGTTCAAGCTCCAGATCTTCGAGAGAAGTATCGGGTTTGGCCTGTATTTTGAGTATCACTTTGTGGTCGAAAAGGAAAGTGAGTGAGCCCTGTGTGCCGAGCGAGCCGCCATGCTTGGTGAAGTATGAGCGCACGTTGGCCACGGTGCGGGTATTGTTGTCGGTGGCAGCCTCCACGAAGATGGCCACACCGAAGGGGCCGTATCCCTCGTAAGTGATCTCCTTATAGTCTTTCGCGTCTTTGTCGGTAGCCTTTTTGATAGCGCGTTCCACAGTATCCTTAGGCATGTTCTCAGCCTTGGCGTTCTGCATCAGCGCACGCAGGCGGGGATTGGTTGTGGGGTCGGGACCGCCGGCTTTCACCGCGATGGTAATTTCCTTACCGATGCGTGTGAAGGTTCTCGACATGTTGCCCCATCTTTTGAGTTTTCTGGCTTTGCGGTATTCAAATGCGCGTCCCATATTGTATTTTGTATCGTTTTAGAGTATTGTCAAAATTAGAAATTTAGAAGTAAGAAGCAAGAGCATTAGAAGTCAAGCAAGAATAGTTTTGCTGATGTCTCTGATTCCTCTGAGATCCTCTGATCTCCCGGGTTATCTCAGCTCGGCTCCGAGTTTCTTGGTCAGGTTGGCGATGATTTTGTTCATCACGCCGTCTATCTGCTTGTCCTGGAGGGTTTTTTCATTGTCCTGCAGGGTGATGGAGATGGCGTATGATTTTTTGCCGGCGGGGAGGTTCTTCCCTTCGTATACGTCGAAGAGGGTGACGTCGCGCAGCAGTTTGCGCTCGCTTTGCTGCACCTCGGCCTCTATCTGGGCCATGCTTACCGATTTGTCGACGAGCAGGGCGAGGTCGCGTTTCACCGGAAGCGTCTTCGGCAGCGGTGTGAACTCAACCTTTTTCTTCACTGCCAGGCGGCAGAGTGCGTCCCAGTCGAGCTGTGCGTAGACCACAGGCTGTTTGATTTCGGTCTTGGCAAGTTCTGTCTTTGCCACGATACCCATCTGGCCGAGGAGTTTGCCCGAGCGTGTCTTGATATCGAGGTAAGCCGAGAAAACATTGTTCCCCTCGCCTCGGGTGAGGACGGTTTCTGCGGCGCTTATACCCAGACGGGCGAGCACGTTGGCCACCACACCTTTCAGATCGAAGAATGTGGCTTCCACTGCGGCGCGGTTCCAGCTTGCCTGGCCGATGTTGCCTGTCAGCCAGATTGCCAGACGGGCGCCCTCGCTTATGCCGCCGAGGGGTTTCTCTTCGGTCGATGCCACGGCGGGGTCGATGCGGTAGACGTTGCCGAACTCATAGAAAGCCAGATCGGCCGATTTGCGGTTGATATTGTGCGACAGCGATTCCAGACCGCCGAAAAGCAGTGTCTGGCGCATCACGTTGAGGTCGGTGCTGAGCGGGTTGAGCAGCTTCACACAGTGGTCGGCGGGATATGACGCCAGGTCGGCGTAATAGCGCTCGGCTGTGAGCGAGTTGTTGAGTATCTCGTTGAAGCCCTGGGCTGTGAGCTGTTCGGAAATGAGTTGCTGCAGATGCTCGGCCTCGGCTGTATGCGATTTGAACTGGAGCGACGAGTGCACGGTGTCGGTGAACTCCACATTGTTGTAGCCGTAGATACGGAGCACATCCTCCACAACGTCGCAGGGGCGGGTCACATCCACGCGGTAGCGGGGTACCAGAAGGTCTATCTCCCCGTCGCGGCGTGCGGTGATCTCGATTTCCAGGGATTTGAGGATGGAGTCTACAGTCTCCTGCGGGATCTCTTTACCCACAAGACCGTTCAGGTAGCTGTAACTGAGGGTCACAGGCCACGGCTCTGCTTTTACGGGATAGATGTCGACAGGCTCGCCGCAGATTTCTCCCCCGGCAAGTTCCTGCACCATGAGGGCGGCAAGTTTGAGCGCATACATGCAGGCGTTGGGATCGAGGCCGCGCTCGTAGCGGAACGAGGCGTCGGTCGACAGGCCGTGGCGGCGTGCCGTGCGGCGTATGCGTGTGGGGTGGAAGCAGGCGCTTTCCAGGAATATGTCGGTGGTGGCTTCGGTTACACCGGAATCCAGTCCGCCGAACACACCTCCGATACACATCGGTTTCTCGGCGTCGCAGATCATTATGTCGGCGGCTGAGAGTTTGCGTTCCGTTCCGTCAAGTGTCACGAAAGCGGTGCCTTCTTCTACTGTGCGCACCACAACGCGGCCACCTGCCACTTTGTTGAGGTCGAAGCAGTGGAGCGGCTGTCCGAAACCGTGGAGGATATAGTTGGTGATATCGACAATGTTGTTGATGCTGCGCACGCCGATGGCTTCCAGGCGCTGTTTGAGCCAGTCGGGGCTCTCTTTCACCTGCACTCCGCGTATGGTCACTCCGCAGTAGCGGGGAGCGCCCTCCTTGTCGAGCACCTCCACCTCCACGGCGCCGTCGGCGCGGTCGGGGGCGAATGCTTCTGTCGACGGGCGGTGCAGCCCGGCATGGTTGAGATGGCAGTCGAGGTATGCGGCCAGATCGCGTGCCACACCGTAGTGGCTTGCGGCGTCGATGCGGTTGGGGGTGAGGTCCACCTCCATCACCCAGTCGCTTTTGAGGTCGAAATATTCAGCGGCGGGGGTACCGGCCTTCGGTGCGCCCTCTTCCGGGATGACGATGATGCCGTCGTGGGAGGTGCCCACTCCGATCTCGTCCTCGGCACAGATCATGCCGAGCGATTCCACACCGCGTATTTTGGATTTCTTTATCTGGAACGATTCTTCTCCGCTGTAGAGGGTGGTGCCCACGGTGGCTACCACTACGGTCTGTCCTGCGGCCACGTTGGGCGCGCCGCATACTATCTGGGTCGGCTCTCCGTCGCCGAGGTCTACGGTGGTCACATGCAGGTGGTCACTGTTGGGGTGCTCCACACAGGTGAGCACCTTTCCGATCACGAGACCCTTGAGGCCTCCTTTTACCGATTCCACTTCCTCAAGGCCGTCGGTTTCAAGACCTATGGAAGTGAGTGCCTCGCTTACCTGTGCGGGCGCAAGGTCGAAGTCGAGGTATTCCTTTAACCAATTATATGATATGTTCATTGCGTTAGGTAAGAGCTTACAGACTGCAAATTTAGGAAAAAATTCCCAATCTCGTGTCCGTTGGCCTATCTTATCCGCGCCTCATTATCAAATTTATTGCTCAGGCTACTGTCTGAGCAGCGATCTGTAGAGCGAAGTGAGATTGCGGTCCACCTCCTCGGGGAAAAACGGCTGAACCTCGCGATAGGCTTTCTCCCCCATCGAGGCACACAGCGCGGGGTCGGCGGCGAGTTTGTCTATGGCCTTTCTGATGGCTGTTTTGTCGCCCGGTGCGGTCAGGAAACCGGTCTTGCCTTCGCTTACGATAGCGGGGATCCCGCCCACACGGGTGGAGATTACCGGCTTGCGGTAGCTCATGGCCTCGAGTATGGAGATTGGCAGCCCCTCTATGTACGACGGGAGGATATAGGCGTCGGTCTGGCTTAGAAGCCGCTCTTTTTTCTCGCCGTCTACCCATCCGGCATATTCCACGATGTCGCCGAGGTTCATCTCCTCCACCATTTTGCAGAAACGGCTTACCTCCCCGTTGCCTCCAACGGTGAGTTTCAGCCGTCCGGCATAGTCTTCGCGGTTTTCGGCGAGTATGTCGAGAAGGTCATATATGCCTTTCTCTTTGGTTATCTTGCCGAGGAAGGTAAGGCGGAAACACCCGTCGGGCTTTGGGGCAGCATTGCCCGATGCCACATGTGAGGGGTGCGACACCACGTTGTTTATGATCCTAACCTGCCGGCATTTGAGTGTGTCGGCGAAAAACTGGCGCCACTCCTCCGACAGCGCCACCACGCAGTCGGCCTTGGCAAGCGTCTTTGACACAGGGGCGGGATGCTCGGCATAGAACTGCCTGAAACGCCCCCCGTGGTGGTGGTACACTATCTTTTTACCGAAACGCCGGGCTATGCCGATGAATATGCGTTTCCTCCAGAAACTGGCGTCGGAGGCGGCGTGCACATGCACTATCTTTATGCTGCGGTCAAAAAGCATGCGTGCGGTGAAGTTGACGAGTGCCTCGCAGGCCACGGCGGCTTTTTTCAGCTTGCCGCCGTTGACGCAGGTGCGCACGAATTTGAACGGCCTGATGAATTTGCTGTATTCATACTCTACCGATGCTATCCCCCCTACCGGATTCCTGTAGTCAACCCCGATATAAAGTATCTTAGATGCGATGTCTCTGTCCATAAGTACCAAAGTTTGGGTGCGTCAGTTGTGACGCTTGCCCGCTGCAGCCTCACTGTAAAGCGCGATGTATTCGCGTGCCGTGCGGCGTATGTCGTATTTCTCTGTCACCCGGGTGTATGCGTCTCCGGCTGCCAGGGCGAGCAGCTCCCTGTGGTTCCCGATTGCCGAGGCTATTTTGCGGGCGCAGTCGCCGGCATCTCCGTTTCTGAAACAGGTGCCGTATTTCCCCTGTCCGATTATATCCATCGGCCCCTCTATGTCGCTTATGAGCACCGGCAGTCTGGCGGCCATCGCCTCGGCCACGGTAAGGCCGAACCCTTCGAAACGCGACGGCTGTATGAAGAGATCATAATCGGCCAGATGACTGTAGATGTAGTCGCGCGGACGGTTGCCGAGAAAACGTATCTCTTTGTCAAGATGCTTTTCAGCCACCAAATCTTCCAGCATTTTCAGCGAGGCCCCCTCTCCGATGAAATCCAGATGTATTTCCGGCATTCCGGCGCTCCCCTTGAGTTTGGAGAGTGCCTCGATGGCTATGTCCTGCCCCTTGTTGCCGTGGTCGAGCCGGCTCACGCACACAATTCTGAACGGATCCCCCTCTTTCCGGGGCGCGCCTCCGTGCGGGGTGATGGCGCGTGAGTTTATGCCGTTCTGTATGATGGCGGTGTGCAGGTTCAGGCGTTTCTCCAGATCGGAGCTTACAGCCTCGGAGATGGCTACATAGCGGTCTATGAATCCACGTTTTTTTACAGGGGCGCCCAGGCAATGCACCGTCTCCACATATCCTGTGCCCCGCGACGGTATGGTGAGTGAGGATGCCTTGGCCTGATGGAAATGCACCGCGTCGGGTCTTGTGCGTCGCAGCAATATGTTGTATTTCAGATACCACAGCGGATTCTTTGATCCTGAGGGGCGCCCGACTTTCACGACCCTCACATCAGAAGGTATTTTCTGAAGAAGAGCCTCCTCATAACGGTCGTTGATAAGGAGCAGTGTTACGTTGTGCCCCTCTTCGGCCTGGATGCCCATTATGTCTGACATCATCAGTTCCGCACCACCTGTGTTGAATCCAAAAGAGACATGGGTTATATTCATTAATTCTGAACAGTTGCTTAAGTCGTGAAATAAAGGGTTCGTGTCAATCCGGGTTGTAGGTTCGGGTTATCGGATAAGTGGTAAAGTGGTCAAGTGCTCAAGAGTTTTGAGATATATTCGCCTGTAACGGTGTCGGCGGTAATGTGCGGCTGTGCGGGCAGCTGCGCCGCTTTGCGCACGCCGTCGGCGATCTCTTCGGGCGTGAAGCCGGTGAGCACGCCGTTGGGGAGCTTTGAGAGCTGATCGCGTCCGCCTGTGGTGTCGGTGGAGACGGTCGGGGTGCCGAATGTCAGCGCTTCCTGTATGGTGATGCCGTATCCTTCGTGGCGTGATGGCTGCATGTAAACGTCGGCATGCTTCATGTATGGATAGGGATTGAGGCACATACCGTGGAACCGGGCGGCTTCTCCCAACGAGAGCTCCCGGCTCATTTTACGGAAACGCTCCTCGTCGGTGCCTCCACCCACGAAATGCCATATCACATTCATGCCGCTGTCACGCAGGTGCTTAAGGGCGAGCAACGCAAGGTCCTGCCCCTTTTCATGCGACAGTCGTCCCACAGTCACCACATGTATCTCCCCATCCTTTTTCACGAAAGGTACACTCTCGTCGGCCATCCGTTCTATGGTCTTGCGCGATACCATGTTGGGCATCAATGCGGTGCGGTCCGACAGTTCCGGAAACATGCGGTCGAAAACCGTCTTACCTTCCTGTGAGACCAGGAATATGCGGTGGAAGCGGCTGTAACTTTCGCGTATGCTGCGCGGCTTTATATGGCAGCGGCTCACGTCGAAGTGTATCCA
>CATJQX010000142.1 GCA_949742535.1 uncultured Muribaculaceae bacterium
GTCAGCGGAGGAGGTCGGCGGTGTGGGAGGTGCCGACTATCCAGAGGCGGTCGCCGGGGCGGAGGGGGAGATGCGCGGCCTCGTCGACAAAGGTGTTGTCGCGCTCGAGGGTTACGACATGGGTCTGGTAGTTGCGGCGCACATCGGCTGTGGCGAGTGTCCGTCCGATCAGGGGGGAGGTTTCGGAGAGCACTACGCTGGTGAGCTTGAACTCGTTGAGATCGGTGGGAGTTTCAGACGACGGTGTCTGCTCAGCCTCGATGACCGGGAGGATGGAGGTGATCTGCTCGTCGGTGCCTATCACCCCTACCGTGTCGCCGGGAAAAATGCGTGTCTCACCCGAGGGCACCACGGTAAGCTCTGAACCGCGCTGTATGGTGACCACTGTCACGCCATATTTCTGGCGTATGTTGGCGTTGACGAGGCGTTCTCCTACGAAGGGACATCCGTAGCCCACGTGCATATGGGCCAGATGGAGGTCGCTGACCAGGTTGTTGTTTTTGCCTGAGCGGCGCAGTTCGCGCTCGTTGAGGTTGTTGATAAATTTATTCTCGATCTGGCGCAGCTGTCTGTTGAGGCGTTTCGAAAAGAGCATCAGCATAATGATGAAACAAGCTATGCCTGCGAGTATGCCTGCTTTGATGGAGTAGAACTGCCAGAGCTGATACACGATGAAGCCGAGGGCAAGCAACAGGCGGAATACCATCATAATCAGGCGTGGCAACCGCAGCTGCGAGGCGGTGAGATGTGCGGCTGGATTATCCGAGTCCATCCGCGGGGGAAGACAGAGAGCAAGCAGGAAGGGGGCCATGAACATGAGTGTGACGGCAGCGCCGATGAAACGGCTCCAGGAGCCGGCCCATCCTTCAAGCCAGGGGGAGAGGTATGTGCGCGATACCAGGGATATGGCGTAGAGTATGATGGAATACATAAGTATGCGCCACAGATAGCGACGCGTCAGTGAGAGCCATGCGCGGCGTGTGGTATCGCTGTCGGCTGTGGCTGAGGTGCGTGCGGTAAGCAGGTAATGGAAGCGCTGCGGCATGTGGCGTGCAATGAATTCATATACCGGTTCAGCCATGCGTATGAAGTAGGGGGTGGTGAATGTCGTGATCACAGATACTGCCACCACAATGGGGTATATCTCATGGTCAAGCACCCCCAGGCTCATGCCGAGAGTCGCTATAATGAAGGCAAACTCGCCGATCTGGGTAAGCGAGAAGCCCGACTGGATCGCTACACGCAGGCTCTGACCTGTGACAAGCATGCCGCAGGTGCCGAACATTATCATGCCAACGATTACCACAACAGACAGGAGCAGGATGGGCCACCAGTACTGTACGATCACCGTCGGCTGCACCATCATGCCTACCGAGATGAAAAACACCGAGCCAAACAGGTCTTTTACCGGAGCCACCACATGCTCAATGCGCTCGGCATAGCTTGTGCCGGCGAGGATTGAGCCCATGACGAAAGCGCCGAGCGCCATGGAGAATCCGCAGAACACCGAAAATACGGCCATCCCGAGGCAGAGACCCATCGACACCACGAGCAGTGTCTCGTTGTTGAGAAAACGGCGGAAGCGGTTGAGAGCCGAGGGTAGTATGAACACACCCACCAGAAACCATATGATAAGGAAGAAAACCAGTTTGCTCACGCTCATGAGCATTTCTCCACCCTCCACACTGTTGTTGATGGCGATGGACGAGAGCACCACCATCATCACCACTGCGAAGAGATCCTCCACAATCAGCACAGCGAAAACGAGGGAGGCAAACTTCTTCTGCCTCAGGTTCAGGTCTGTGAAAGCCTTTATGATAATCGTTGTGGAGGACATGGAGAGCATTCCCCCGAGAAACAGGCTGTTGATGGTCGTGAAGTCGAGAAGATGTCCTATGAGGAATCCCGTGCCCATCATGCCGGTCACAATTATGAGCGCCGTGACAACGGCCGAACCGCCCGTGTTGAGCAGTTTCTTGAAACTGAACTCCAGACCGAGAGAGAACAGCAGCACGATGATACCGATCTGCGCCCAGAATTCTATGTTCTCGTCGGTCGTTACCGAGGGGAGCGGCTTGAAATTGGGGCTTGCCAGGAATCCCGCCACAATATACCCCAACACAACCGGCTGTTTGATCCATTTGAACAGCAGCGTCACCACCGCCCCAAGCAGCAGTATGAACGCCAAATCCGATATCAGGCTTTCCATTATTTTCTTAGAAGTAAGAAGTTAGAGCATTAGAACTTAAGCAATAATACTTTGAGTTAATGCAGTTTTTTGTGACTGAAGTAACGCGAATCCATAGGTAGATGGCGGTATTTCAACGTATTCGGTTCTTGATAGTTGCTATGAAAGAACGGATTATCTTTTTTCTTCGGTGATCTCCTCCAGTATGGAGGCACATTTGTCTGACAGAGCCGGGAGAATTTCAGATGTAAATAATATTTGCGTCTCAAGTTCGTAAAGCGAGCCATTGGCGATAGCAAGGAAACGCAAGAATTCATTATCCGACATTCTTCCGTATCCTTCTGCGATATTGGATGGTACAGAAATGGCGCATCTTCTTATCTGGTCAATAAGTCCATATCTTTCTTCTGCGGGAAAATCCTTCAGGATCTGATATGTATGTTTGGCCAGGAGCATGGCTTTCTGCCATATTGCAAGATTTTGTAGGCTTCCATATTGTATAAATTCACAGGGCGTTTAATATCCGATTGTCCATAGACAATATCGACGGATATGTATCTATGGACAATTATTATATGGATAAATTATGGCCGAATATGCCTATAAATCGTTTCGGATAAATATGTCTGTCAAGTCGTTATTGACAAATGTATCCTTGCTTGACTTCTAATGCTCTTACTTCTAACTTCTGCAAATTTACTTTTTCAAAGTGAATTTACGCGATGCCAGTCTGAAATTGTCGGCAAAGAGTTCGACAGTGTAGTCGCCGGGGGTGAGGGTGGTGTTCACGTCCCAGTAGATGGTTACGCCGGGAATTTCGTCGCCGGCATATTCGATGGCCTTGCGGGCAGTGGCCTCGAGGTTAGATCCCTCGAAACTGAAAGAGCCGCCACCTTCCAGAAGGGTGCCTTCCGGGTTGGTAATGCGCAGATATATGGTCTTTTCGCCTACAGGAGTTGAGTTGTTCTGCGGGATAGTGAAGGTGACCATCAGCTGACGCGCCTTTGTCACGTTTTTCTCCTTCTTGCCCTTCTTGTTCAGCGGAGTAAGAGCCACGCCTGTCACATTCAGTTTTTCGGCGAGGGTCATGCGCTCGTTAAGTTCCTTGTTGCTTGCCTGCACCGACTGTATGTTCTGGCTGAGCTGCTGGTTGCGTGCTTTCACCTCCTGGTTCTCAGAGCGGAGCTCCTGGTTCTCCTGGCTCAGGGCGTTGATCTGCTCCACGTAGTTGCGGAGAATGCCCTTGAGGGTGGCGATTTCACCTTTCAGCTTGCTGATCTGTGCGGCACTCTTGTTCTTTTCGTTTTTGAGTTCCTGGAGCAGTTTCTCCACCTGGGCGCGGGCGGCGGAATATTTCTGCACGATAGAATCGTTGGCCAGAAGCGATGTCTGGTTCTCATACTGGGCGAACTCGTTGTTGAGCGCGTCGTACTCGTTGGCCAGCTGTATCTGCTCGTTGGCGAGCTGCAGCTGTTCTATCTGTTGTTTCTGCTCGGCAGCCTCACGGCTATGGCTTACCGACATGAAAACCACCGCCAGGACGGCCAGCAGCAACAATACGGAGAGGATCGAGATCCATAACATGGGATTCTTGCGGTCGCGTCCGTTCCCGCGGTTGCCTCCGTCATCATATCTGCTTGAGCGGGGCGCCTCTTTCGGCTTGCGGCGCGGCTCGTCGCGGTAATATGGCTCAGGTTCACGCATCGGTGCCTGGCGGCGTGGCGCAGGTCCCTCTACCGGTTCCTGAGCGGGCTGCTGGCGTGCCGAACGTCTGAATTCCTCAACATTGTCGTAAGTGCGTTCACGGGCCGGTTCCGGTTCCTGTCGTGGAGCGGGAGCCTGACGCGGTGCGGGCGCAGGTTCGGCAGGGCGTTCTGTTTTCGGCTGCGGTTCGCTTGGCGCCGGGCGCTGTGGCTGCACACCGGGATGTTCTCCGCGTGCCATCGCGGCGGCACGGCGCAAACGCTCGTTGAGAGTTTCTCCTCCCGGATTGGGATTGGTATTGTCGTTAGCCATAATCTTGATGAAAATTAGTCGGTTAATGAAAGAGGAAGAGGCATGGGGGGAAGAATGGAAAAAATTGTGAGAGAGAGGAGAGGGCACTGTCAGGCGTTACGGCCGTGGCAGTTTTTGTATTTCTTGCCTGAGCCGCAGGGGCAGAGGTCATTACGTCCGATCTTGGGGGCGGCTTTGGCCGGCTGCACCTTCTGCTGGCCTCCTCCGGCGTTAGCCATCGCCTGACGCTGCTCGTTTTCACCGGGCAGGCTCTCTTTTGAGGCGGTGTACTGGGAGTAGTCGTTGGGACGCTCGGGCATGGCGCGTTTCATTTCAGGGGCGGGAGCGGGTGCCGGTTTCTCGGGAGCTTTTTCCTCGTTGCGGGGAGCTTCACCGTCGGCCTCTTCGCTGTCGTTCCCTTCGGCTTCGGGAGCATGGGCGCCACCTACCGATACATTAGTGGGACGTGGAGCGGGCTGCACGAAGATCTGGCCGCGCATCAGGGCGGCGAGTGTCTTCTGGTTGAGGTTGTTGAGCATAGCCTCGAATATGTGGAACGACTCCACTTTGTAGATCACCAGCGGGTCTTTCTGCTCGTATGAAGCGTTCTGCACGCTCTGGCGCAGGTCATCGAGTTCGCGCAGGTGCTCTTTCCAAAGCTCGTCGATGGTGATGAGAAGTATCGCCTTGTGCCACTCCTTGACGATTGACTTGCACTCGGAAGCATATGCCTCGGTGATGTCGCAGCGGAGGTGGAAAATGCGCTTGCCGTCGGTGATGGGCACCAGTATGCGCCCTGTGGCGCCGCGGTTCTCCACCCAGTCCTTGATCACAGGCATGGCCACATCCTTGATGCGCTGTGTGCGGCGGTCGAGTGTCTCGTTGGCGGCGGCATACAGGCGCTCCACTTTCTCCTCGCGGCTGAGCGAGGGGAACTCCTGTGCGGTGAAGGGAAGCTCCACCGTGAGCACACGCATCATCTCCATCGACAGTTCCTCGTAATCGGTAGGCTGGTCGTAGTTGATCACCAGATTCTCGATGAGGTCGTAGATCATGTTGGCGATGTCGATGCCGATGCGTTCGCCGAGCAGGGCGTGGTGGCGGCGGTTGTAGATGTAGGTACGCTGCTTGTTCATCACGTCGTCATATTCAAGCAGGCGTTTACGCACGCCGAAGTTGTTCTCCTCCACGCGTTTCTGGGCGTTCTCGATAGCTTTTGTCACCATGCTGCTCTCGATCATCTCACCCTCTTTGAGGCCGAGTGTGTCGAGCATCTTCATCACGCGGTCTGTGGCGAACAGACGCATCAGCTGATCTTCGAACGACACGTAGAACACAGAGGATCCGGGGTCGCCCTGACGGCCGGCACGGCCTCGTAGCTGACGGTCTACGCGGCGGCTCTCATGGCGTTCGGTGCCGATGATGGCCAGACCTCCGGCATCCTTCACCTCCTTCGGGAGCTTGATGTCGGTACCGCGGCCCGCCATGTTGGTGGCGATGGTCACGGTGCCGGGACGTCCGGCGAGGGCCACTACCTGTGCCTCCTGCTGGTGCAGCTTGGCGTTCAGCACCTGGCACTGTATCTTGCGCATGTCGAGCATGCGTTTGAGAAGCTCGGAGATCTCCACCGATGTGGTGCCGACGAGCACGGGGCGTCCCGCCTCGCGCAGACGCACGATCTCTTCGATGACGGCGGCGTATTTCTCCTTTTTGGTCTTGTACACGCGGTCGTCCATGTCGATACGGGCTACCGGACGGTTGGTGGGGATGGTAACCACATCGAGTTTGTAGATGTCCCACAGCTCGCCTGCCTCGGTCTCGGCAGTACCGGTCATACCGGACAGCTTGTGGTACATGCGGAAGTAGTTCTGCAGGGTGATGGTGGCGAAAGTCTGTGTGGCGGCCTCTACTTTCACACCCTCCTTGGCTTCGATGGCCTGGTGGAGACCGTCGCTGTAGCGGCGTCCCTCCATGATACGGCCTGTCTGCTCGTCGACAATCTTGATCTTGTTGTCGTCGATCACATATTCGTTGTCTTTCTCGAAGAGGGCGTATGCTTTGAGAAGCTGTGTCACGGTGTGCACGCGCTCCGATTTGATGGCATAGTCGGCCATGGCCTCATCTTTCAGGCGCTGACGCTCGGCAAGGTCTGTGATATGCTCGAGTTCCGAGAGCTTGGCCGCGATGTCGGGAAGCACGAAGAACTGGGGATCCTGGTTGCGGTCGGTGAGCACGTCGAATCCCTTGTCGGTCAGTTCCACTGAGCGGTTCTTCTCGTCGATGACGAAGAAGAGGGGATCGGTAACCACCGGCATCTCGCGGCTGTTGTCCTGCAGATAATATGCCTCGGTCTTGAGGAGGGCGTTTTTCATGCCATCTTCGCTGAGGAACTTGATCAGCGGGCCATATTTGGGCATACCCTTGAAGGCGCGGAACAGAAGGAGTTCACCCTCTTTGCGCACTTCTTTGTCCTCGCTGTTGATTTTCTGTTTGGCATCGGCGAGGATCTGGGTCACGAGGCGTTTCTGCGCCTGCACCACTTTCTCAACGTTGGGTTTGTATTCGTTGAAGAGCTGGTCGTCTCCCTTGGGCACGGGACCGGAAATGATAAGGGGGGTACGGGCGTCGTCGATAAGCACCGAGTCTACCTCGTCGACGATGGCATAGTAGTGTTTGCGCTGCACCATATCCTGGGGTGCCATAGCCATGTTGTCGCGCAGGTAGTCGAAACCGAACTCGTTGTTGGTACCGAACGTGATGTCGCACTCATATGCCTTGCGGCGGCGCGGTGTGTTGGGCTGGTGCTTGTCGATACAGTCTACCGTGGAGCCGTGGAACATATAGAGCGGTCCCATCCACTCGGAGTCACGTTTTGAGAGGTAGTCGTTGACGGTTACCACATGCACGCCTTTGCGGGAAAGCGAGCGGAGGAACACGGGGAGGGTTGCCACGAGTGTCTTACCCTCGCCGGTAGCCATCTCGGCGATTTTACCCTGATGGAGCACCACGCCGCCGATGAGCTGCACGTCGTAGTGTACCATGTCCCATGTGATTTCGTTGCCTCCGGCAAGCCATTTGTTTTTCCAGATGGCCTTGTCACCTTCGATGCTTACGAATTCGCGTCCCTCGGCGGCGAGGTCGCGGTCAAGCTGTGTGGCAGTGACCTCGATGGTTTCGTTGGCGGCGAAGCGGGCGCCGGTCTCGCGCATTGTGGCGAATACGATGGGAAGGTGCTCGTTGAGCTGATCCTCGAGTATGTCGAGTATGTTTTTTTCGTGTTTGTCTATTTCGTCCCATACGGGCTGACGCTCGTTGAAGGGCATATCCTCCACTTTCAGGCGGAGTTCGGCTGCGGCATCCTCGTCGGCCTTGATGGCTGCGGCGATCGATGCGCGCACTTCGTCGATCTTTCCGCGCAGCTCGTCGTTGGTAAGGCCTTTCAGTGACGGGCCGATGGCGTTGATCTTATCTATTATAGGCTTTATTTCCTTGAGGTCGCGCTGCGACTTGTTGCCGAACAGTTTGCTGAGAAACGTTTGAAGTGACATTATGTATTGTAGGGTTGCTTGTTTACGTAAAAAAAATATAGTGGTTGTCTGCGGAGTGAGAGCCGGTGTGTGCGGGTTGGCTATGTTTATCCGCCGTCGCGGGGCATCCTTGTGCGGATGCGCCCGGTCAGTTTTTCAGGCGCAACGGTGCCACCGCGGCGCCGTTGGGCGAACGTATTCTCAGCAGGCCGGTGACAGTGGGCGCTATAGCTCTCGCATCCACCGGTGTCACGATGGTGCCTGCCTGCAGTCCGGGTGAAAGTATGAATGCCGGAGCCATTGCCGAGGCCGCTCTCTGCGTGGTCTGCGGGGAGTCGGTGTCCTCGTCGTCATCTATCTCCTGCCATCCGGGCAATATGTTTACTATCACGTCGCCGGATGTGGCTATATGGGTGTTGCGCCGCATGGCCTCGGGATTTTCCGAAGCGCGGCGGTCAAGAATGTCGTCGATAGTCCACGCGTCGCCCACGCCGCTCATGCGGGTGAGGAAGCGCGCGCTTTCAGAGCGCAGTTCAGTGAGGTTTTTGTTGCGCTCTTTTATGAGTTTATGGTTGAGGAAGAGCTGGCCGTCGTGGTAGGCTGTCACCCAGTCGCCGTTGCCGTAGATGGCCATGAGATACATGTTGAGGAGCGAGACCGCCTTGCGTGAGGAGAACTCGCCGTAGGGGAGCGCCCACTTTTCGTCGTCGCGGCGCTGGCGCCGGGTGAGCGGCGTGCCGGTGACAAACACCAGGGTGCGGTCCATGCCGGGGCCGTCGCTGTCGATCGACGCGAAGAGCCGTTCCAGATCGCGGTCCAGACGCAGGTAGCTGTCCATCAGCTCCGTGCGGTTGTCGGGGTCGCGTCCGTACATGAACGGCTGCAGGGTATAGGCCACACTCAGCATGTCGGTGCTCTCGCGCTTGCCGAGGGTCAGCACCTTTATGTAGTCGGCCGCCATGGCGGTCACGTCGGTGTTGACTGCGGGGGAGTTCTTGTAGGCCTTGAAACGGTTAGCCTGGGTGCGCGGGAAAGTGTGGCGGAAGGGATAGAGCTTCTTGTATGACGGTAAGTCGGGGAAGCGGTCTACCTGTATGGAGGGCACCCACTGCAGGGTGTCGAGCCTGTATTCGTTGGGTGTGCGGTGGTTGGCGTTCTGGGGGGATGTGGGGAGATCCTTGTAGAAAGTGGTCGTCGCCCATTTGCCGGTGTTGTCGTTGAGCCAGAAGGCGCTGTTGCCGGCATGTCCTGCCATTATTATCGCTTCGGCGGCTTCCGGAGCGATGGCATAGGCATAGCCCAGACCTCCGGCGTCGATGCGCAGCTCGTCGGCTATGGTCGATGCGGTGAGGTTGCGGGGGGAGAGGGTCTCCTCTGTGAAGTTGCCTATTGTTTCGGGATCGAGGAGCACCGAGCGCACGCGGCGTGTCTCGGGATCGTAGATCCCTGCCGAGCCGATGCCGTTTACGGAGGGGGATGCGCCTGTGAATATCACGGCTGTTGCCGCCGCTCCGTCGAGAGGTGTGCCGAAATCAACATCAGAGATCGTCACTCCCTGTTCGAGCAGTCGCCTGAATCCTCCTGTGCCGAAATGGTTCTTGAGCAAGTCGATATAGTCGGTAGACAGTCCCTCCACCACAATGCCTACCACAAGCGACGGGCGTTTGGCGGGCCCTCCTGCATTGTTCTGGGCAGATACTGTGATAGAGCTGAGAGCTGCGACAAGCAGACCTACGACGCCCGATTTTATCTGTAGTTTACTCAATTTTTCAGTAATGTTAAATTTTCTCCGCAGATTAATACACCCGAAAGGTGCAAAATGTGCGGCGGTATTTAAATTTTTTTTAAGGCAACGGATGCCTTGATGCTGTTTTCTCAATGCTTGCCGCCGGTGCGCCTCAGCTGTGAGCGGAGTACATAAATATCTGTGCCAGACCGCATAAGCGCACATAAAATATACATCGGGAAAGCCGCATTGAGAGCCTGCCCGAAGAAATGGTGCGCCGACAGCAATATTGTCAGCGCTGCAAAGTTACAAATTTGATACCAATAAACCGCACGTTTCCACCTTTTTATCCACACTCCTGCCGCGGCTATGACGCACAGGGGGTTGAGCCACAGGTAGAGCCAGTTGGGAGAGGTGGCTTCGTGCACGGATACAAAGATGAGGAATGTCAGGAGGCATCCTGCGAGGAACTGTGCTCCGAAAATGAGTGTGTCGAGCCAGCGTGAGAGCTTGCGGCGGCGTATGTCGAAGAAACTGAACACAAGCGTAATCATCAGCAGATCAACACCGATGGCCATGGGGGTAAGGGGCCACGGAGTGGCGCTGTCGGCTGTGCCGCCCTGATCGCCATCCACAAGTATGTTGGTGGCTTTTACGACTGGAAGCACTGTGCCGTCTGGCGTCGTGAATGTAGCGTCCTGCAGGGCGCTCTGCAGCCGCACGGGGGCGAACGTGCGCTCGCGCTCCGTGACGGGATAGTCAATCCCGGCTCCGAGGGCTATGTCTATTCCGAACTGATACCAGGGATAGGCGGCATGGTAGGAGGTCATTTCGGAGCGGAAGGTGGGGGCAGCGTCATCCGTGCCTGAGGCGGGTGCTGAGGCAAGGTTTATCTCCGAGCCTGTGGCCCGCTCAATAAGTGCGAGCGGACGGGTGGCGCAGTTGTCTTTCACATAATTGTAGCGGTATGTGCGGTTCTCGGCACGCAGATTTTCCTCCACGAGGCGCATCAGCTCTTCGGCTTGCCCGGGGGAAAGATTCAGTTCCTGCTCCACTACGCGGCGCCCTTCGCGGCGGTACTCTTCGAGGAACATATGGAACGGATATGCGGCCGCCATGTAGTCTGTCTCCCCTTTTACGAAACGGTAGACGAAGTTTGGCGCAGCGAAGTCGAACACGCCCCAGTTTATGGCCAGATCCACACCACCGGAGTGGGTGGCTCTGAGGGCGGTATGTCCCTCGAGCTGATATATCTCGCGCCCCGGGGCGCAGGTTACGAGGCTGAACTTCCACCCGTCATCTCCCGTGATCGTATCCCTTACGGTGTTTTGAGCCGGGGCTACTGCCGGGGAGAGCCATACCGTCAACAGGAATATGCAGAGGGGAAGAAACCTGATTTTTATTTTTGTCGCAGACATTGATTCGTATTTGTTGACGCAAATGTACAAAAATATCCGTTGTCTCCCAAAAGTATCACCGCCACGTGACTTGTGAAGTACGTGGCGGTGATTTCAGAGTTTATCCGGGAGTTTAGCGGATCACAAATTTCTTGCCGTTGCTGATGTAGATGCCCGGTGCGGTGGGGTTGGATACCTCTATGCCCTGGAGGTTGAATATGCGGCTGTCTTTGGCTGCATTCTCTTCCTCTACGGCGATTTCTTCCACACCTGTGCTGGCATCCTTGCCGTAATATTTGAGGCGGAAGTTGTCTGCTACCATCCAGTCCTGGCTGAAGTCGCGTTTCTCTTTCTTTACACCGATCTTAAGAGTGCTGTCGTCGTTGTATTTATTGACAGCCACTTTGCTGTTGTAAAGACCGAGTTTGAAGAAATTGGTGCCTTGCGATACGGCATCGGGCACATGGTAAACGGTGCCGTCGTTGCCGATGGTGTCGTGTCCTTCGCCGGGAGCCTTTCCGCTTTCTGAGAGCACGTTTGGCAGTGCGGTTTCAGCTGCGGAGGGGTCACCGGCAGCGCGTGCAGCCGGTTCCACCGGTTCTTCTGCGGTTTCTTCCATTGCATAAAGCATAGCGTAACGTGCCTGTTCGGCATCAGGCTGATCTGAATGACGGCCGTTGCGGTAATAACCCTGCACATGGATGGTATATACACCTGCGGGAAGTCCTTCTATAGACTGGTATATGTCGTTGGTTTCCTTGTCCCATGCTTCGAGTGCGTAATCGTTGTGGTTCCCCCGAGTGTCCCATACATTGCAGTCTTGCATTGTCCATACTTCCTCGGCTTTTTCGCGGTTGTTGAAGCCCGGGCTCTTGATCATGAATGTGACATCCACAGGATTGTTTCTTGCAGCATCTGCCATGAGAGCCAGACGCTCCTCTTTGGTCACGAGTTTCCACTGTGCGTCGAGGTCATCGGCCTGCAGGTCGCGGCACTCGGTGCCTACGGTGGTTTCGTCGCCCTGGCCTTCGTTTACGCTTGCATTGGGGTTCCATGCCACATGTACGTCCTGGTAATCGTTCTGCACGATATTGTAAACGCCGGTCTTACCCTCTACGGGCACGAATTTCCACAGTCCGGCCTTGGGGCAGTCCATGTAGCCGCGGTAGTTGAGATAGTGGTTGTTGTCGCCGTTGTAGAGGTGGGTGTCGATATGGAACGCGAGGTTCTCGGGATCACCTTCCTCGAGGGTGATGAGCACGCCGGGCATGCCGAGGGCGGCATGTGCGCCCCAGTCGGAACCTCCGCAGAGGAACTGCTGCTGCCCTACGTTATAGAGATAGAAGTCGCCTGCAGCGGGGATGTGGCCGCTGAAATAATCGTTCTGTCTTTCGGCGGCTGCACGGCGGCGGATATAGCGCAGCTGTTTGGTGGCATCGTTTATGCCGGCGTTGTTGGTGGCGTTGTTGAAGATGTCGAGATATTCAGCCGTGTCGATGCCTTCACTCTCTGCCAGAGCGCAGATGTCGTGGAAAGTGGCGATATTGGCGGGGATATAAGTGTTGGTGGCAGTCATGAGTTCAAACTCGGCCATACGCAGCTCGTTGACTGTGGCGGCGGTTCTCACGCTCTCTATGGCCTGGGCGATAGCCTCGGGTCTGTTTGTGGGGTAATTTTCGAGTTTGGCGATCATTTCGTTCACTTCCTCCTGCAATTCACCCATGCCGGTGTCTTCTGTGCTGTCGCTGACATATCTCATTTCGAAATTGTCATAGATGAGCCAGTCGCGGTCCGAGCCTTCCGGTTTGATTACGCCGAGGGTGAGGGTGCCGTCTGTAACCACCGCCTTGATCCAGGGATTGTAATATCTGCCGGTGTCGAAAATATAGGATGCAGCGTCCATACTGTTGGGGATCCATCGTCCGATGGCGCCTATCTTTTCCCACTGGTGGTCGCTCGGTTTGTTGTCGCCTGTGAACTGCTCGTCGGCGATGTGCATGAATGGATGTGTGGATGCACCGGCGAAATAAAATGCCCGTTCAGGGAATGTTCCTGTGGTGTAGCGTTTCCATGCCACGGCATCGTCCCAGTTCTCGCGCTGGTATCCCTGCACACGCACTTCATATGTTCCGTTGGGCAGATCGGTGAGGGTGATGTAGTGCATGTAGTTGCGGGCGTTGTTCCATGCCTCGCGCACTGCGTTGCGCTGTATGCCGTTGTGGCCTATGCCAGATCCGTCATCGGCATGCTTGAGTGTCCAGAGGGCGGAGCGCTCGTTGTTGCGGCCGAAGTCCTGCCAGGGTATGAGCCATGTGGCGTCGGCCTCGCCGGGGTTGGCTGTCATGTAAGCCGCACGGTCTTTGGCGCTTACAAGCTGCCATGTTTTCTTGCCCTCGGGGGCGTTGGTGGAGAGTAAACCGTCATCGCCAACTCCGAGCGCGTGGGGGTATCCGTTACCGGGGCCTGAAACCGCAGTGATCAGCACTGCGTTGTTCACGCCGTCGGCTTCCACGGGGGTGAATTGCCATACAGTCTTGGCATCGCCGGTATCCATCCAGAGGTTGTTGCCGTTGATGGAGTGGTTGCCGTTGAGTTTAGGGTTGATCTGGTATCCTCCGTCGACTTTGGTTATAGTCACATCCAGACCGGGTTTGCCAAGTTCGGCGCGTGTTGTCCAGGTGCCACCTTTTGTTCTGTTTTCAGATACCCATTTGCCGCTTTCAACCTGGTAAAGATAGAAATCGGCGCTTCCTTCTTCGGGAGGCATACTGCCGGTGTAGGGTGACTGCGCGAACAGCGAAAACGCTCCGAGCAGCCCCATGCCGAGCATGAAGTCTCTTTGTTTCATAAAGTTCTTGAATTGGTTTATTTATGGTATTTTGATTTAATTTACGGGATAAATTCAGGTGTTATATCGTGTGTGGCAATAGTGCGCATATGCATCGCACCGTCGCAGCAAAATTACTAAAAATTTTCCCAATTCAAATATTTTTATGAAAAAAAGTGAAAATACATTTTCCACGCTACCGTTTCATATCTATAAGATATTGTGCTTATTCGGTGTAGTAGAGACGGCGCACGCGGGGGCTGACTGAGGTGAGCAGCTCGTAGGGGATGGTGCCGAGGCTGTCGGCCATAGGGGTGACGGGGTTTTCGGGGGAGAAGATCACCACTTTGTCGCCTACCTGCGGGTGTCCCTGCGGATTGCCGTCGGCACCTGGGGCGTCGGTTATGTCTATCATGCAGATATCCATGCAGATGCTCCCTACGGTGGGACACGGATGGCCGTTGACGAGGAAGCTGACTGTGCCGCATCCCATGCGTCGGTTGATGCCGTCGGCATAGCCGATGGGGATGGTGGCTATGCGGCTGCGGCGGTTGAGCACGCCGCGGCGTCCGTAGCCTATGGTGGTGCCGGCGTCCCATTCATTGATGGCTATGATCATGGTGCTGAGGGTGGAGACCTGTCGCAGAGGGGCTTCGGAGCCGTCGCGCAGGGTGGGCACACCATACAGTCCAAGCCCCGGACGCACCAGATCGTACTGGTATTGCGGGTAACGGATTATGCCTGCCGTGTTGAGCACGTGCCGTTTGATGCGGTATTCCGGGAAAGCCTCCACTATGGCGCTTGAGCAGCGGTCGAACAGGTGGAGCTGCATTTCGGTATAGTCGTTCATGTCGGGGCAGTCGGCGGTGGCCAGATGCGAGAAAACGGATGATATGCGTATATTGCTCTGGCTCTTGATTATACGGATGATCTCGGGGAGGTCTTTCTCAAGGAAGCCGAGACGGTGCATGCCGGTATCGAGTTTTATGTGCACGGGATAGTCGGTGACACCGAGCTTGCGTGCCTGGGTGATGATCTCGTTGAGTATGTCGAAGCTGAATATCTCAGGTTCAAGGCGGTAGCTGAACAGCTGGCGGTAATTGAGCACTTTGGGGTTAAGCACCATGATCGGCATGGTGATGCCGGCGTTTCGCAGGTCGATACCTTCGTCGAGCACGGCTACGGCAAGGTATGCCGCCCCGGCGCTCTGTAGTGTCTTGGCAAGCTCGTATGATCCGGCGCCGTAGCCCGATGCCTTCACCATGGCGATGATGCCGGTCTCGGGCTTCAGGCGCGAGCGGTAGAAATTGAAGTTGTTCACCAGGGCGTCGAGGTTCACCTCGAGCACGGTTTCGTGGGTGCGCGCCTCGAGCATGCGTGTGATGCGGTCGAGGGGTGTCTCGGGCGATCCTTTCAGCAATATCAGCTGGTGGTCGAAATCGGTGGTCGACAGTATCTCCAGAGCCTCCTCTACGGAACTGAAAAAGCGGTCGTTGGTGCCGCGGCGCACGGCATGGCGCGATATCTCGGGGCCGATGCCTATTACGGTGTCGATCCGGCGCATGTCGCAGAGGCGGCGCAGTTCTGAGTATGTTTCCTCCACGGAAGCGGCCTCGTGGTCGAGGTCGGTTATTATCAGTGTGGTTGAGCGGTCCTGTGTGGCCCGGCGTGCCATGAAGTCAAGAGCCGGTGCCAGGGAGTGGAGATCGCAGAGATAATCGTCGGTGATAAGCAGGTTGTGGTTCACACCGTCGAGCACCTTGAGGCGGGTGCCCATGCTGCGGAGGCGGTGGAGGCGTTTCAGCGCTTCGTTGTGTGTGAAGCCGAGGGCTATCATGGCGGCCATGCATGTGGCGGCGTTGCGGCGTTCCCACGGCAGGGAGAGCAGTGGGAAACCGCCTGTCTCGATATCGGGAAGATAACCGGTGGAGTCGATCTTCATAAGGGCGGCGGGGAGTGTGCCGTCGGCACACATGCTCTCCACGGTCTCGGCTATGGCGGGATCGTCGGCGGGATAAATGAGCTTTTCGGCGTGGGCAGCGAGCATCAGTTTCTCCCTGATTTTCTCGCGTATGTCGCGGAACCCCTCGCTGTGGTCCGATGCTATGGAGGTGAGGATCACGATGTCAGGCCTGATCATGCTTTCAAGACGGGGCATTTCACCGGCGGCCGATATCCCTGCCTCTATGATGCCGAGCGAGGTCTCGCCGTTGAACTGCCACAGGGACAGTGGCACCCCTATCTGTGAGTTGAAGCTGCGTGGGGAGCGGCTTACGCGGTAGTTGTCGCGCAGCAGCAGGTAGAGCCACTCCTTTACCAGTGTCTTGCCTCTGGATCCTGTGATGGCTATAGTCGGTATGGAATTGTTGCGCCTGTTGGCTGCCGCTACGGCCATGAGGGCATCGTATGTTGATTCCACTATGATGAAATCGGCTCCGGGGTAGCGGTCGGCATGTATGAAGTCTGTCTCCACCACGAATGCCCTCACGCCGTTGTTGTAGAGTTCGCCGATGTAGTTGTGGCCGTCGGCGCGGGGTGTGCGCAGTGCGAAGAAAAGGCTGTGGGCAGGGTCGATGAGCGACCGGCTGTCAGTCAGCAGGATGTCTATTACTCTGCGGGGCGAGTTGAGGTCCCGCGGTTGCGGTATGTCGGAGAGTATGGCGCTGATGTCAGACAGTATATATGACACGGTTGTTGTTTTTTTGTTTGTTGGTTTGGCGGAGCCTGGCGCACGGGCGCCGTCGGTTTATAGTTTATGGTTGCTTGTATTGGCGGAATGAAGTGGTCCGGTGCCTCAGCCGCTGATCTCCCGGTGCCTCAGCCGACGGGCCTCTTTGCGTGAGCGTGCGGCATCGCTGATCGTTGCCGGGGTAAAGAATGTTTCGGCGAACCTTCCGAAGATATGTTCCGCCGCTGTTTCCGACGGGTGTACCATGTCGGCGGCATAGAACCGGTAATCGCGCAGTTCGTCGGTCATTATCTCGTATGACGGGAAGTAAACGGCCTCCCCCCTTGAACAGATGGTGTCGGCGGCAAGGAGCAGACGGGCTTTGGAGAGTTTGTCGGCATGCAGCCCGTATGCCTTGTGGCGGATGGGGCTTACCGTAATTATAACGTCCATCCGCGGAGCTATGTTTTTTAGTATCCGCAATGTTTCGGATAGCTTTGCAGCTATGGTGTCGGTGGAGATGTCTGTCACCTCGAATCTGTCGGCGGGGAGTTTGTGGCAGTTCGCTACCACGCATCCGGTATCTTTGTAGATGAATGCTCGTGCCGAGCCGAGTGTGAGTATCAGATAGCGCAGGGAGGGTAGCTCGTCATGCAGCGAACTTATGGCGCCGTTCATGGCAGCGAGTGCGCCGGCGCAGTCGGGTGCTGAAAATGAAGTATGGAAGTCGTGGCTGTGCCAGAGGCCGTTGTGCAGGTATAGCTCGCCGGGAGTGTATGGCACTCCTTCAGCCACACGCCTCAGCTGACGGCATATCGAGGCGGGATTGAAAAGTGTGCCCAGCGGATTGGGGCGCACGTTGAATCCGCCATCGGCCATGCGGCGCCCTATCTCGTCGGAAAAGCACGATCCCACGGTCCATACAGGATCCTCACGTGAAATTTTTATGCCCGACGGCTCAATGGCCACCTGTGTGAAGAACTTTTCCATTTGCAGTTGATGCTATCGGATAGACACTCGGTGTGGGGTCAGAACATGTTGTAGTCGATTGAAAGCACCTGAAACTCCGTGCGGCGGTTTATCTGGTCGGCCACCTCCTGGTCGGCTTCAGGGAGCTGCTCTATGAATTCGGGTGTGAGCACATCCCCCTCCTTGAACTGGGGATAGAGGCGTGCCAGTTTTTTCGTGATCGTCTTGGGACGGCTTTTGCCGTAACCCTGGCTCTGCAGGCGTTCGGGGGCTATCCCTACCGAGATGAGGTAGTCGATGACAGACTGTGCGCGCCGTCCCGAGAGGTTAAGGTTGTATTCCTCCGATCCCCACCGGTCGGTGTGCGAGGCCATCTCTATGGTCACGTTGGGGTTGTCGCGAAGCACCTGTGCCATCTCGTCGAGGCCGGTCTTTGACTCGGGACGCAGCGTGGCTTTGTCGAAATCGTAGAAGATATTGTCGATTACCACAGGCTTGTTGATTGATGCCAGAATGAAGTCAACCCCGTATTCGGCATCCTCCTCCGCTGTGTCGGATGTGAATTCCTGCTTGGCGTTCAGGTAGCCCTGGGCGCCAGCGAGCATCACATAGCTTATGCCCCTTTCGAGAGGGAAGCGGAATGTGCCGTCGGGTTTGGCGAGCGCTTTCTGGTTGCTGCCGTCGTTGCCCACGATGCGTATCACGGCGTTGGGCACCGGTTCCTCATCCTTGTCGAGCACCCATCCCGAGATCCAGATCTGAAGCTCGGGCAGCTCGAAAGAGTAGATGTGGTCATATCCGCGGCCGTCGGTGCGGTTGGAGCTGAAATATCCGCTCTCCCCTTTGCCGAATGTGATGCCGAAATCGTCGGCCGAGGAATTCATGGGCGCTCCCATATTTTCCACTTTCCATCCGCCGGAACGGGTAAGGGTTGCACGGAATATGTCGAGACCTCCGAATCCGGGATGGCCGTCGGAAGCAAAATACAGCAGGGAGTCGGTGCGCACGTAGGGGAACATCTCGTCACCCGGGGTATTGATGAATTCGCCGAGGTTCTCGAGCGATCCCTGCTTGTCGCGAAGGTTCACGCGCCAGAGGTCTTTTCCCCCCTGTCCGCCCGGCATGTCGGATGAAAAATAGAGCCAGTTGCCGTCGGGCGACACCGCCGGGTGGCCATAGCTTGATATGGTATCGGACGTGATCTCATATTTTACGGGAGCGCTCCATTTGGCGTCGGAACGCTGCGAGGTGAAGATCTCCACCCCGGTATGTGAGTTCGGCTCGCGGCGCGCTTTGGTAAGGTACATGGTGGTGCCGTCGGGGGTGAAGGATATGATACCCTCGTCGAATTCGGTATTCAGTTCCCCTTCCACAGCTTCCGGGCGCTGCCATTTACCTTTCTCGTTTTTGCGCGACATCCATATGTCGCTTTTCTTCATGCCGGTGATCTCGCTTTTCTGGTTGCCGGTGACTTTTTCGTTCGTGGTGGCGAAATATATCACGTCGGCCTGTGCGGGATCGAGGAACATAGGCGCGAAATCGGAGCGGCGCGAGTTGAAGAGCTTGGCGTTTTTTACCACATAGCGGGTGGGGTGTCCTTTCTGGGCGAGGGCGAAAGTGCAGCCTGCCAGTCCGTTGGCAGCCACAGCGTTCTCAGGGTCGAGTGCGAGGTAATCCTGGTATGCCTTCTGTGCCTGTGCATATTTCCCCTCCTCCTGAAGCGCCTTGGCCATATAGAGGATGGCGGTGCTGTCGGGATACTCATATCTGATGGCGTTGGCGAATGCCGACGATGCGCGGGCGCTCATGCCGAGCTTGTCGTAGCACAGTCCCATCTGGTATGCCACCACTCCGCGCTGCGGCCGCTGCTCCCTCTTGGTGAGTTTGTTGTATACCTTGCGGTAAGTTTTGGAGGCGTCGAAGTATTCGCCGCGCTCAAACTGCTCGTTGGCTACAGAGAGTTTCGCGCCGCATGAACTTAAAACCGGCAACAGGCACA
>CATJQX010000143.1 GCA_949742535.1 uncultured Muribaculaceae bacterium
ATACCCCACTTCGAAGGACGCTATGTGGAACCGTTTTTCGGAGGGGGGGCTTTGTTTTTCCATCTTGAGCCTGAACATGCGCTGATAAACGACATAAATACCAAACTCGTAGGGTTTTATGAGGGGGTTCGCGACAATTTCGCCGAACTCAGGCAGGAGCTTGACTTGCTCGAAGGGATGTATGCCGCCAACCGGTATGTCTTTGATGAAAGGAAGCTCCGTGATCCCGATGCGCGTGTGGAGGATCCGAACGAAGCGCTGTACTATCATGTAAGGGCTATGTTCAATGACCTGGAAGAGAAGGAATTCTCTGATGCCGCGCTGTATTATTTCATCAATAAGACGGCATATTCAGGCATGATAAGGTATAATGCCCGCGGAGAGTTCAATGTGCCTTTCGGCCGTTACCGCAATCTGAATACCGACAAGGTAACTCCCGAGCATAGCCGTCTGCTCAATGGCGCCGAGCTGATGAACATTGATTACGCCGAGGTATTCAACCTTTGCGAACCCGATGATTTTGTGTTTCTCGATCCACCGTATGACTGCACTTTCTCAGATTACGGGAACGACGAATACCGCGACGGTTTCAACGAAGAGAACCACCGCCGCCTCGCGCAGGATTTCATAAACCTCCCGTGCCGCGCCCTTATGGTGATCGGCCACACTCCTCTTACCGAAGAGCTTTACAACGGATTCATCGCCGCCGAATACCACAAGACCTACGCCGTGAATATCCGCAACCGTTTCAAGTCTATGGCTAATCATATCCTGGTGGCCAACTATCCGCTTGAAGGTATGGCTCTTCAGCTTGCTCATGAGCCACAGATGCGTCGGTTTAACGTAAACGTGCCCGAACCGCGCCAGTTTATACTTTTTGAACCGGAGGCTCCTTATGGCAACGATTAGCAGCCGGCTGGTGTTTGTCACCACATCGCCCCGCACTCTTGAAAAGGTGATACCGGAGATTGCATTGCTGTCAGATAATTTTTCCGGTCAGAAATGGAATGCCGACACACAGACGCGGTATATGGAATTGCTGCGCGACGAGGATTTCTTTCATGGAGAGGGGTGCAACGATCCGGCTTTCAGCGCGCGCGACCGTATAACCCGCACACCGAAGGCTCTCGGGTTCGTAAGACTGCATCCCCGCATCGAGCTTACCGAGGCCGGCAGGGCACTCCTTTCAAGTCCCGACAAACCGGATATATTTCTCAGGCAATTGCTGAAATACCAGTTGCCGTCGCCATATCACAAACTTTCGGCTGATGCTGCGAGATTCAATGTGAAGCCGTTTCTGGAAGTGCTGAGGCTGGTGCGTGTGCTCGGGAAACTGCGTTTTGACGAACTGCGTGCCATAGGGCTGCAGATGACCGACTGGCACGACTTTCCTGACATTGTGGACCGCATAAAGGCTTTCAGGAGAGCCCGGGAGGAGAGCGGGGCGACATACAAGACGTTCTACGCCGCCTTTTTGCGAAATGAACTGATGCGCGTGTTTGCCGACAGGATTTCGCAGGAAAAGATAAAGACAAGGGAGAAACGGGAAGTCTCGCTTGAGAGTTTCCTTACCACCCAGATGGGCAATACACGCGATTATGCCGATGCGCTTTTCCGTTATCTGCGTGCCACGGGGCTTGTGCAGGTGTCGCACAGGGGCAAATCCATGTCGGTAGTTCCCGAAAGGGAGAAGGAGGTGGACTACATACTCGAGAATATTGACCGGCAGCCCGGCCGGTTTGAGGATGAGGAGAGCTATGTCGCCTATCTGGGCGATCCGCTGTCTGTGAGGTTGCTTACAGATGACCGGGAGTATCTCTCGACACGTCTGGAGACCTCTTTCCCGGAGATAAATGTCGGCGGAGACATGTCGGTGGAGCAACTGCGCGACACCTTGAACGTGCAGCTTGGCCGCCGCCGTGAACGCAATATACGTGAACTTTCCGAAAAGATCAGGAACCGCGAGTTTTACGATGACATACAGTCTACATTCGATCTCATGCGCGGAGACCATCTTTATGATGCTCCGTTGATTTTCGAGTGGAACATATGGCGCGCCATGACCATGATCGACGGTGGCGATATAAGGGCCAATCTGAAATTTGACGATTTCGGCAATCCGATGTCAACCGCGCCCGGCAATATGGCCGACATAGTGTGCGACTATGGCGATTTCATGGTGTGTGTGGAGGCTACGCTGCAGAGCGGGCAGCGCCAGTATGAAAGCGAGGGGGAGCCTGTGAGCTGCCACCTCGGAAAGCTGAAAAAACAGTCGGGGAAACCATGTTATGCGCTTTTCGTGGCTCCTTCCATAAATGATGCCTGTGTGGCCCATTTCTTTGCGCTGCACAATATGAATATATCGTATTATGGCGGACATTCCGTGATAGTTCCGCTGCCGCTGGAACTGTTCCGGGCCATGCTGCATGCAAGCGGCAGTGTTGCTTCACGCACATCGGCAGAAGATATACGCCGCTTTTTCGAGTATTCCGAATGGCTTGCCAGGAAATGCGGCAGCGAGATAGAGTGGTATGAGGGTATAAAGAGTATGGCCGCCGGATGGCCTGATTCATTGTCCTACGCATGAAGACTATTGACAGGGAAACAGTACAGAGGATCATCGACACCGCCGACATAGTGGAGGTGGTGAGCGATTTCGTGCACCTCCGTCGGCGGGGCGCCAACTACATAGGATTGTGCCCGTTCCACAACGAGCGCACCCCTTCATTCTCCGTGTCGCGCGCCAAAGGCATATGTAAATGTTTCAGTTGCGGCAAGGGTGGCAGCCCTGTCAACTTCATAATGGAGCATGAGCAGCTGAGCTACTGGGACGCGCTGAGATACCTTGCGAAAAAATACCACATCGAGATACAGGAGCATGAGGTGACCGATGCCGAGCGCCAGGCCATGAGCGAGCGCCAGTCGCTTATGGAGGTCAACGATTTCGCGATGAAGCATTTCGAGCGCAACATGCTTGACACACCCGACGGCCGCGCCATCGGTCTGGCTTATTTCCGCGAACGCGGTATCAACGAGGCGATGGTGAAGCGCTTCCATCTGGGCTACTCGCTCGACCGTCGCGACGATCTCCTCTCCGCCGCCCGTAAGGACGGATACAGCGACGATGCGCTTGTAAAGACCGGATTGTGTGTGCGCACCGACCGCGGTGATCTTTACGACCGCTTCAAGTCGCGCGTGATGTATCCGGTGTTCTCCATTTCCGGAAAGGTGGTGGCTTTCGGCGGAAGAACGCTGCGGTCAGACAAGACCGTGGCCAAATATGTGAACTCCCCAGAGAGTGTCATCTACAAGAAAAGCCGTGAACTGTATGGCCTTTATCAGGCCAAACAGGCCATAGTGAAGAAAGACAAGTGCATTCTTGTGGAGGGATATATGGATGTGATATCCATGCATCAGCAGGGGGTGGAAAATGTGGTGGCCTCATCAGGAACCTCGCTCACGCAGGGGCAGATACGCCTCATCCACCGTTTTACCGAAAATGTCACTGTGATATATGACAGCGACCCGGCTGGCATAAAGGCTTCCCTGCGAGGCATAGACCTGCTTCTTGCCGAGGGACTGAACATAAAGGTGCTTCTTCTTCCCGACGGTGACGACCCCGATTCCTTTGCACAGAGCCACTCGGCCTCCGAGGTGGAGGCTTATCTTGAGGCGAACGAGGTGGATTTCATACGGTTCAAGACCGATGTGCTTCTTCGCGACGCTGCATCCGATCCGCTTAAGCGCTCGGAAGTGGTGAGCGGCATACTGCTCTCCATAGCCCATATTCCCGAAGAGATAAAACGCAATGTCTATATCCAGGAATGCTCTATGCGTTTCGGTATAGACGAGCGTCTGCTGCTGAGGCAGGTGAATGTGTTTATAACGAAACTTGCCGAGCAGAACGCGCGCCAGATTGCCCGCGACGCAGCTGCGGAGTCGATCGGGGAAAGCACTCCTGAGGCCGGTGTATCCTCAGCCGCCGATTCCAACCCTTCTGCCGGAGGTGAAAACATCGGCACTGAAACACAGACGCCTCCGGCGCCCTCCGTTGTGGAAAGTGGTCCCACAGTAAATACCGCTCCTGAGATCAGAATGGAGACATCGCTTCAGGAGGCCATAAACCTCGGCAGCGATCCGTCATCGAAGATACTTGAACCGCAGGAACGCGCCCTGATGCGTCTGGTACTCAAATACGGGATGCTTGATCTCGGAGAAGAATTCGGTCTGTATGACGACGGTGCCCATGTAAAGGTGATCGACTACATACGCGAGGATCTGGAGGTGGACAACATGCGTTTCCGCAATCCGTTGTACAGCCGCATGTTCGATGAGGTGCTTGCCTTGCGTGAACACAACTGGGACAATGATTTCGCCACCCATGCGGCAGCTGCCCTCGCCAGAATGCAGCAGCTCGAGCAGGAAGGACTGGAGGAGATAAAGCAGACGGCATCAACCCTTGCCGAGATAAATCTCGCCGAGACAAAACTGAAAGAGGAGTGCCGGATGGCTTATGAGACGGATATACGCGATTTTTCGCAGCTATATCTTGAAAAGATATTCATATCGCACCCCGATGACGATGTGCGCCGCGCGGCCTCCGATCTGGTTGTGGAACGCCATCAGCTGAGTAAGATCTACTTCCGCCAGGGCACCAGGATAGAGACCGAGATCGACCGCCTTGACGACCTGGTGCCACGCGCGCTCGTGGCTCTGAAATACTATATGGGGCGCTGCAAGTTTCATGAACTCACCAGGCGTATCAGCCAGGTGCAGTCGGTACCCGGATATGATATGGCCGAGATATTCTCCCTCATGGAGCAGCAGAAAAAATGGCATGATTTCTGTACCCAGCTCGCCACCCAGATCGGTGAGCGCGTCTACGAGCCCCTCCGCTGATCATAGCCGGAATAGTCAATGCTATTATTTACCGTTAAATTCATCCCAGATCAGGCTTGCGAGATATTTGCTGCTTCTGCAGTGCAAATCTGCTACCCTATCTTCAATCAGCGAGGCGGTCTCTGATTTATAGAAAATGTCGGTGGCTTTCTCGGGAGAGATGCCATACATCACGCTTAAGTTTATAATTATATCGGCGCATTTATTGCCGCGAAATATAAGTCGGCTTTCTTCTGTCATAATCGGAGGCTTTCAATATGTTTGAGACATTCGTTAAGCATGCGTTGTGAACGGATGCAATACTGGATGTTTGGTTTCTCATATTTTAACAGGCCAATGGTCTCATCGGCTGACAACTCTCCTTCGAAATAGCGATCAAGTGTCTGGATCACCTTATCATCGGCAATACCTCCGATAACAATATCAAAATCGGTATCATCTTCTCCTGCACGACATTTAGCTACAAAATCAAGCCATTCACGATTGTAGGAGTTGAATGTAAGGATTTTCCATTCGGATGTCTTGAATTCAAATTCGTATGTATTCAGCCATGCGTCCTGTTGTCGCCGGATAAAACGTTGCGCATATTTCACTGCCTGCTCATGGATGGATGTCAGGTAAAAACCTTTGCCGAAGTCGAGGTAATCACGTGAATGAAGTGTGTCCGGCTGTTTGACTGAGACTGTTGACGAGTGATATAATCTCATTACTGCAATACTCCTTTCTGACGCATATAATCTGTGATATCTTCTATTAGATAATGTGAACCGAATGTGTGGAGAACGTCATATGACGGTACTATATAATCATAGAGAATCCCCGACTGATAAAGACGCATATAGATTTCACGCTGCGGCAATTTAAGAAAATGCGACAGTTTGCTGATACAGTATGTGACGAATTCGAGCGTCTTTTTATCCATAGTTTACAGGTTGATTATTGATAGCAGATATTTTGACTACAGGCCAAATATCAAATACAACGCAAATATACTGATTGTTTGTAAATTGTTGAAATATCATCACAAGTAAGACATGAAAATTCTCATAAATGCGGTGGAAGGGGGCATTTGAAAGTGGCAGGAATATGAGGCGGTAAATATCCAAGAGATGGCGGCCTGTATGTAAGATAAAAAATAATGTTAAAATGCTGAGAATACATTATTAATTTGTAAATTTGCCATGAAAGAAGGCACATCGTAGCTTAGCCGCTGATGGTGTGTCAGGCCGCGATAGCGGCGATTACCTGTATACCATGTAAATAACCCAAACTTTTTTATAACCTATCATGGCAGATAATAAAGAAAAACTGTTCACTCAGTTTCCGCCTGTAAGCTATGAGACATGG
>CATJQX010000144.1 GCA_949742535.1 uncultured Muribaculaceae bacterium
TGAGACTGCAAAGTAACGGGAAAAATCGGAAATGGAAAAATTTTTGCTTAACTTGCAACCTTTCTTGTGGGGTGGTGCGTCTAACTGTTGAATTCACGTCCTGACATGGGGCGATGAATTTTGAAATAATGATTTTAATTATAATTTGCGACGATATGAAGAAGACTTTATTTGCAATTTTGTGCGTGATGGCATCGCTGGTGTCGGTAGCGCAGAGCGCGGCAACGGTTGCAGACACCGCTGTTGTCACTCCTCCTGTAATGCAGGCCGATACGGCAGGACAGATAGTTGTTGCAGCGGGGGAAGAACTCAAAGCGGGGGAGCCCCATATGCTGCGTACAGATGATGAGGGTGAATTTGTGGTATACAACGGTATGGCCTATAAGGTAGGCGATGTAATGGACGCCGTTTTCAGCCATGACGGCAGGGATTACATGGACGATGATGATGATTTGTTCGGCACACCGTCAAAAATGGAGGCTGCCATAAAGATCGTGTCGATTTCTGTTGCGTTTGTGGTGCCTTGCATGACGATTATATTGGCGCTGATTATACTGATGGTGTTTTTTATGAAGAAGAATACTGCCAGAAACAATATAATTTCAAAAGCGATAGACAAGGGTTACCAGCTGCCTGACTCGTTCTACACAGGATATTCCTCACAGAGCGGAACACCGAACGATGGAGGCGGGGTAGTTTATCCTTCTGATGACAACGGCGGTAAGATGTTCGGGATGCGTGTAGCCCCTGAAGCCTCGCGTGATCCCAAAATGTTCGGCTCGGCAATGTCGCTTATCGCTATCGGATTTGCGCTTCTTCTGTTTTTCTCATTCAATCGCGAAATAGGGGTAGGTTTCCTCTGCGGTGGTATCCCCCTTTTCTTAGGTGTCGGAAGGATGATCGCCTACTATTATGTGCCTGGAGCCTACAAACAGCGTAATATCCATAAACAGCAGACCTATCAGGGTGACGGACGTTTCGGAGGCGCACCATATAATAACGTGAACATGCAGCAGCCAAGATATGGCAATTACAATCCTTCGGATAATATGGGTGGCACAGGTTCAGATCCCAATAACGTACGCCAACAGAATTTCAACGGGCCGTGTCCTCCTCCTATGCCCTCTGACCAGGAGAATGCCAGATAAAGGATCGCAGACAGTATTACCGAAACTTTAACTTTAAATCAGAATCATCCCTTGAGCAAGTTAGAAGAAATGAAACTTCTTGCACTCTGTGCAGCTGCCGACAACCGCGATGCGTTCTCGCGGTTGGTGGAGCTGCATCAGGAGGCTCTGAGGCGTTTTCTGCTGAATCTCACAGGCGGAAATGCATCGCTTGTGGATGATCTTGCCCAGGAGACGTTTCTGAAAGCGTGGATCGGTGTAAGATCGTTCAAGGGATTGTCTGGTTTCCGCACATGGCTTTTCCGGATAGCCGTAAACGAGTTCGTGAACAATCGTCGCAAACAGGTTCCCGAACCGTTGGGAGAAGAATGGCCGCAATGTGTAGCAGATGCCACAGTGAGCGGCGGGCAGCAACAGGCCGATGCCAGTATGGATGTCGCCGCTGCATTACGCGTTCTGCCACCCGATGAGCGTATGGTTGTGCTTCTGTTTTATCTCGAGGATATGCCTATAAAGAAAATATGTAAGATAACAGGCATGCCGGAGGGTACAGTTAAATCGCATTTGAGCCGTGGACGCAACCATCTCGCCGGATTCTTAAAAAACAATTGATTATGAGAAAAGCAAACAACATAGACAAGGATTTGCGGCAACTGATGCACGACAGGTTGCCCGATGCTCCGGCTGACCCCTGGTTCGTACGCAAGGTTATGAACCGTCTGCCGGACAAGCCTGTGAGAAGGAAAAAGTCGCTTGCTGAGGTGCTATGTTATATACTCGGAATACTTGGCATATTTGCGGCTTGGGGCTATTCGCTGCATACAACCCTTACGGAGGGGCTTACGGTGCAGACGGTAGTGACTGCTGCCATACTGATGCTGCTTACGCTTTTCTGTATAGGCATATTCGCATTTCCGGCTCTGCGCCGTTCCTTCTGAGGCGTTTCCGGCAATATGATATGTGGTGAAAAATTAGTACCTTTGCAGTTCTTGAAAAATCACCATCATATCGCGTTATAATGATACGTCGTTGTCTTTCGATACTGCGGCTCGCCTTACCTGTGCTGATCTCGCAGGTAGGGCTTATTCTTGTCAATTTCGCCGACAATATAATGGTCGGACGATATTCTACGGAGGCGCTTGCCTCCGCTTCGTTTGTGATCAACCTGTTCAATATCCCTATGCTTTGTGCAATGGGGTTCTCATACGGGCTGACGCCGCTTATCGGGTTGCTTTTCTCACAGGGTAAGGCTGAAAGAATCGGTCAGACTCTCCGTGCCGGTGTCATCGCCAATCTTCTTGCGGGGCTGCTGCTTACCGCCATCATGGGTGTGCTATACAACTATATTCCCCGGATGGGGCAGCCGGAGGAACTTTTGCCGCTGATACGTCCCTATTACCTGATATTCCTGTCCTCTATTCTGCCCATGACGCTGTTCAACGCGTTTGCGCAATGGAGCTATGCGGTGCGCAATACCTCCATGCCGATGTGGATACTCCTGGCATGCAATCTGGGAAACATACTGGGGAATTATGCCTTGATTTTCGGTAACTGGGGATGTCCTGAACTCGGACTGGTAGGGGCGGGACTTTCCACGCTTGGGGCACGTATAGTGGCGCCACTTGCCATTATCGTTATTTTTCTGAGGGGGAGTGCCGGGGCTCCTTACCGCGATGCATTCCTGCGTAAGCCGGCTCCGGGTGTTGTGTCCAAAGATATCCGGAACGTTGCGGCGACCTCATGGCCTGTGGCTTTGCAAATGACATTCGAGACATCCGCGTTCTCGCTGTGCGCCGTAATGGCCGGATGGATCGGGAAAGTGCCTCTGGCGGCATTTCAGATAATAGTGGTTGTGGGAACCCTCGGTTTCTGTATATATTACAGCATAGGGACTGCGATTGCCGTTCTGGTATCCAATGCGCGCGGTTTTCTGGCTCCTGACGGCAGTAGCAAAGGTGATGTGCTTTCTGCGGAAGCAATGTGCCGGCGTGTGGCTTTCGACGGCTATGCAGTCATGCTTTGTTTCGCCGCGTTGTCGTCCCTTATTTTCATATTCTTCTCGAAACAGCTGATGGGTGCGTTTACAACCGATACCGCAGTGCTCTCTGTGGCATATACACTCGTCTTCCCGTTGGTGCTGTATCAGCTCGGGGATGCCACACAGGTGACTTTCGCAAATGCGCTAAGGGGCACGTCGCATGTGATGCCGATGCTCTGGATCGCCTTTGTAAGCTATGTGGTTTTCGGACTGACATCAACCTGGATTCTGGCTTTCCCATGCGGACTGGGCGTTTATGGCATTGTGCTGAGCTTCTCGGTATCACTGTTTATGGCAGCCGCACTTTTCCTGAATTCTTTCCTGAGGGTGACAAGAAATTGAATTTTTTGTATCGGCTCTAACAATTATACGGGAAATCTGCTTACCTTTGTACTTTAAACGAGACCGTACCGGAGGCGGGATCACGCCACACATTTCCGGGAGCCGGCTATTATGACAGACAACTATACATTATTCACATATGGCAGAGAATATCGATAAGGAGGCTCCGGCAGAAGGAGCCAAAGGATTGAACTTTGTAGAACAGATTGTGGCCGACGACCTTGCCGCCGGCAAAAACGGCGGCCGTCTGAACACACGTTTCCCGCCGGAACCGAACGGTTATCTGCATATCGGCCATGCTAAAGCTATCTGCATGGATTTTGGGGTAGCCGAGAAATTCGGAGGTACCTGCAATTTGCGTTTCGACGATACCAACCCGATCAAAGAGGATACGGAATATGTAGACGCCATACGCGAAGACATACACTGGCTCGGGTTCGACTGGGCTGACAGGGAGTATTACGCATCCGATTATTTTCCCCAGCTTTATGATCTGGCAGTGAAAATGATCAAAGAAGGAAAGGCTTATGTGGATGATCAGACATCCGAGCAGATCGCCGCACAGAAAGGCACACCCACCACACCCGGTACCGACAGCCCGTACCGCAGCCGTACGCCTGAAGAGAATCTTGACCTTTTCGAGAGAATGAACGCGGGAGAGTTTGAGGAGGGAAGTCGTGTGCTCCGTGCGCGCATCGACATGGCGTCGCCCAACATGCACTTCCGCGATCCGATCATGTATCGCATCATAAAATACCCGCATCACCGCACCGGCAACAAGTGGAATGTATACCCGATGTATGATTTCGCACACGGACAGAGCGATTATTTCGAGGGGGTGACCCACTCGATTTGCACACTTGAATTTGTGCCTCACCGTCCGCTGTATGACTATTTCGTGCGCGAGCTGGCTGATCCGGATGTATATTGTCCCCGGCAGATCGAATTCAACCGCCTGAACCTCACCTATACCGTGATGAGCAAGCGCAAGCTCCTCCAGCTGGTGAAAGAAGGTCTTGTGGCAGGTTGGGACGATCCCCGTATGCCGACAATCTCCGGTATGCGCCGTCGCGGTTTCACTCCCCGCTCGATCCGCAATTTCGTGGACCGTATCGGCTACACTAAGATTGAGGAGGCTATGATCAGCGTTTCGCTGCTTGAGCATGCCGTGCGCGAGGATCTGAATGCCATAGCCACACGCGGCATGGCGGTGCTTAATCCGGTAAAGGTGGTGATCACCAATTATCCGGAAGGGCAGACAGAAACCGTTGAGATGGAAAACAATCCCGAGGATCAGGCCGCAGGAACACATGAAATGCCTTTCTCGCGTGAACTTTACATAGAACGCGACGATTTCATGGAGAATCCTCCCAAGAAATTCTTCCGCCTCGCTCCCGACGCCGAGGTGCGCCTGAAAGGTGCGTATATCGTGAAATGCACCGGTGTCAAGAAGAATGAAGAAACCGGTGAAATTGAGGAGATATATTGCACATATGACCCTGAAAGCCGCAGCGGGCTCCCCGGAGCATCCCGTAAGGTGAAGGGTACGCTCCACTGGGTGTCTGCCGCCGATGCCGTGGATGCGACTGTGCGCCTTTATGACCGTCTGTTCTCGGTAGAGAATCCAGGCGCAGAAGCTGACAAGGATTTCAGGGAACTGCTCAACCCTCAGTCGCTTGTGGAGGTCAAAGGTGTTAAAGTCGAGCCGTTTATTGCCAGGAACGCCGAAAAGGGAACCAAGTTCCAGTTCCAGCGCATAGGCTATTTCACTCCCGACTATGACAGCACTTCCGACAACCTGATTTTCAATCGCACAATAGCGTTGAAAGACAGTTGGGAGAAGGCTCAGAAGAAGTAAGAAGGCTGTCACCGCTTTGTGAAGGCAGATCTTTCTTGTATAAAATAGGCGCTGTGCCTGGTTCCGGACACAGCGCCATTTCTCTTTTCTCTCTTGTGTGATTATATGTGTGTTGTATAATTAAAAAACAGTCTCGATGCCTCAGAGTGACGAACAATATATGCGCGATCTGTATAACCGTTTCCGTGCTGATGTGATGGATAACAACAACTCTGAATTTTATGAAGAGGATGAGTTGCTTGACATCTATGACTACGCACAGGACGAGGGTGACGATATGGTAATGCTTTATGTGTTGCTCGCAGGGGCGCGCCTGTATCCAGACAGCAAGTTTCTTGACGAACGCAAGGCGTTTTTCCTGTCTTCCGTCAATGATCAGTCGGCACGTGCCATGTTTGACCGGAAGGGACGAAAAGACAGTGCGTTATGGGGTGTGCTCGATCTTTCTCTCAAGAATTATCCTGAGGGAAATCCCGAGGATGACCTTACAGAGCTTCTGGCATCCGGAGTGCAGTTCAATTGCGAGGCTATCATACGGCTCATTGATACGTTGCATGACCTTGACCGCGACGATCTGATAGCGGAGAATGTACATATCCTTGAGGAACGCACCGAGTTCAAGGAGCTGCTTTATTATGAGGTTTCTGAGGCTTTGATCAATAATATGCGCTATCTGCCGGTGGCGCGTGATCTGGCTGACGAACTCACAAAAAACGAGCCGTTCAATCCCGACAACTGGGTTCAGCTTGCAAAAGCGGAGTTCGGTCTGGAGCATTTTGAGGAGGCTGTGGTGGCGGCAGATTATGCCCTCGCGATTGACCCGAACCACTTGCATGCGTTGCTTATGAAAGGGCTGGCTATGTCTTCTTCTGACAATACACGTCAGGAAGCTATCGCATTGCTATCGGATGTGCTTAGGATAGAACCCGAAAATGCATTGGCTGTAAAGGCGCTTGCAGAGGCATATCGTGCCGATGGCAAAAAGGGTGCGGCGCTGGAGGTTTACCGGAATTTTATGGCTTCCGAAGTCGCAAACTCATTTGTCCTGCTTGACATATTAAAAATGCATCCCGACGAGCCGGATGGATTTCTTGATCTTTTCGCGTCTCAGAGCGGGCAATCGGAAAGAAAATGGCTCGAACTGGCGGCACAGCTCGCCAATGAGCATGAATTGCTTGGGGCGCTTGATATGCTGGACTATTACCATGCGCATTATACTTTGCGTGAGGGTATGGAATACTATATACGCATCAGTTACGAGGCGGGACGTTACAGCCGTGTGATTGAACTTTTCGACTGGTGTCTTGAGCAATCGCAGGCTCCGGAAGGAACGAGGTATGGTTTCTCTCCTTTCTGTTACATGCTCGTGGCGGCGGCTAATCTCATGGCAGGGAATTACCTGGATGCCATAGAGATATCCGAGGCGCTGATAAAGCAGGAACCGCCACTTACTGATCTGGACGATATAATGCGGTGGCGCGGCATGAAGACGACATTGAAGTATATAAATGAACTGGCATTGAACCCGGAAAGGATTCCGGTAGCCTCTCCGCGCGATCCGGTATCCGATATACTTCCCGCTGAATTTTTCAGATCGTCGTGGGGAAATATTGATCAGAAAAAACAGAACTAATAATCAGATCACTTACTTAATCTGCTAACTACAGTGCGATTCTCAGATATACCGGGAAATTATCAGGCCAAAGAGAGGCTGCGGGCGATGGCTGACAGCGGACGCATACCGCATGCGATACTGATAGAGGGACCGTCAGGAACAGGAAAATTCGCTATGGCACGTGCTTTCGCGCAATATATCCATTGTGAGAACCGCACGCCGGAAGGGGAGCCATGCGGTCGTTGCCCGTCATGCCTCCAGCATGAGAGTTTCAATCACCCCGATACGGTGTTCTCATTCCCGATATTGAAGACTGCAAGTGCGGCAGGTGTATGCGACGATCTGGCGGATGACTGGAAAAAGTTTCTGAATGATTCTCCGTTTATGGAGTTTGACCGTTGGCTGCAAGTGCTCGGTAATCCCAACGGACAGCCTGTAGTCTATTCGGCAGAAGCGCTGAGTATCGCCCGAAAATTTTCAAAAACGTCATATTCAACTAAATATAGGATATTGCTTTTCTGGCTTCCGGAGCGCATGCAGAATGAGTGTGCCAATAAGTTGCTGAAACTTATCGAGGAACCGTTTCCCGACTCACTGCTCGTGTTTGTGAGTGACAATCCAGGAGAAATTCTTCCGACGGTGCGTTCGCGCTTGCAGAGCGTATCTGTAAACCGTGTGCCGGCACCTGAGATCGCCACATACCTTGAACGTGACCTCGGCGCAGACCATGTTTCTGCGATGGCCGTAGCCCATATAGCTGATGGCAGCCTTACGGCGGCGCGAAACCATATGCTTCAGAGCAAAGAATACTCCCAGTTTCTGGAACTGTTTATGTTGCTTATGCGTGCGGCGTACAAACGTCAGGTGGGTGTATTGCGTAAATGGAGCACAGATATATCGGCGTTGGGCCGCGAGGCAGAGATCCGTTTCCTTTCATATTGCGAACGGATGATGCGTGAGAATTTCATCAATAATATGCATATCCCGTCGCTCGTTTATATGACCCCTGCCGAACAGGCCTTCAGCACCCGTTTTTCCCCTTTCATAAACGAGCGCAATGTGGAGCGTCTTCTCTCGGAATTCAGCAGCGCACGCACCGATATCGCCGCAAATGCCAATGCCAAGATCGTTTTCTTCGACCTCGCCATCCACGTCATCCTCCTCTTGAAAGCCTGATCCGGCTATTTGCGTGACCGCAGGCGCCTCCGAGAATTTCAGCAGAAATTTTTGATTTGGCAAGAAATTGTACGAAAAGTGCTTTGTTTGTGCTTTGTAAAAATAGCCAACCTTCTAAAAATCAAAAGGTTGGCTAAGGTTTTAAGAGCCGCGAGTGGGACTCGAACCCACGACCTTTTCGTTACGAATGAAATGCTCTACCGACTGAGCTATTGCGGCTTATGGGATTTGCGGATGGGCGGAATCCCGTTTATTTGTATTGCAAAGTTAACAATTTATTTTGAAATTTCGGTTATCCGGAAGGCGTTTTTTACGTCAGTCCACGTTCTGTTTGGAGAATGTGAAGTTTACGGTGGCTTTGTCAAGATTTAGTTTTGCCATAACTGGGTTGCCGATATATGGATTGATGGCGCTGAGGTAGCTTGTGCCGGTGCCGTAATAATTATTTGTGTTGGTTTCCATGACCACAGATACTGGTGTGAGTGTGAAAGTATAATCTTCCGGTGTCAGTGTCCCTTCGTTATATTTTTCAAGCATTTTCAGCAGATATGTACGTAGTCCGGAGAAACGGTAGCGTTTGTTTTCGGAGTCGTATGTGGCATAGAAGGAGGTTTCGTCGTTGGTAAGTTCCGACAGGCGGAAAAATTTTTCCTTGTCCTTGGTCAGTACCATCAGTATGTTTGTAGGAGGGTCTATGTCGTAATCGTTCTCTACAGCTACAGCTGGAAGATCCATGCTGAGATTGTTGATCACGGAGAGTTTTCCTGCGTTTTCGTGGTAAAGGGTTATGACTTTCTCAATCGGGAATTCGATTTCAACGTCATATCCTACAGGTGCTATCAGAAGGTTTTCGCCTGCCGTGAGGCGGTCTTTCAGTTTCTGATCAGGCGCATATTTGATCATGTTGTTCAGGATTACCTCGGGTGTTACGGAGAAATATGCTCCTGTATGCTTGTTGGTGATCTGTTTGCCATCTTCGTCGGTACCGAATGTATGGTAATACATTGTCATCATCGTGGAGGTTATACCAACTACGCGTCCGCTGCCGTAGGATGTGCGTACGTATATCCCTGGGAATTCCTGTGCGAAAAGTGACGGCATCTGGAATACCTCGGGCTTGGTGAGGTAGAGGCTGAACAGTTTGCGTGCCAGTTCTCCGTTGTCGTCAATCTTTACGTCGATAGGGTGGTATGACAATTCTTTTATAGAGTCAGGTTCTCCAAGTGCGTTGCATACGTAGACTTTCTTTGCAAGCAGTTTCAGGCCTTCGGTGTCGACTGGTGTGCTGCTGTTTATCGGGGTTGAAAGTTTTTTCCCGAGTTGGTATACTTCCAGACCCATTGGGGCTATAGTGTCTCCAACTGTGGAGCCTATGGGTACGTAGAATCGTATTTTGAGCGAGTCGACGAGGGTGTTTACCTGATCAAGTGTGATTCCGTAGGTATTGAAGCGCGATGCCGGAAGGAATTCGGTAACAAAATCTGAAGAGAATGTGCCGTATCCGTCTGCTGTAATCGTGCCGAGTACCTGGGTCACGTTTCTTGTCTGTACTGTAGGATTCTCAATGGTGGTGCCTGTAATGGTGAAATCGTCGAATACCATTACCTGCGATGAGTTTTCTACCAGTGATGAGCCTACGTTCGGTGTATCTTCACATGATGTGAATATTGTGGCTGCGAGAGCTATGGCGGCTACGAGAGATGCCTTTTGTTTGCTTGCTTTAAGCATGCTTGTATGCAGTTAGATGGGGGGATGAGAAGTATGATCAGAGGCTTTCGTAAAAGTCTACAACCGCCTGTGCCTCCGGTGTTTCTCCCTGATATGGGAGGAATGGTTTTCCGAGGCTGTTTGCGAAGTCGATCAGTTCCTGCGGTATGTTTTCTGACGCTTGTATCACTCCGTCGGAATGGGCGATGGCGAGTTTGTTGAGCGTAAGACAGTCAACAGGTTGGTCTCCGAGGATGGCGATGTCTTCGGGGACGATATTGTCTGCGATGAGTTTTTCTACGAAACGTGGGTCAAGTGTGCCGTCGAACTGATCATCGAAAATGGAATATACTATTTTTGCTTTGCCTATAGTGGGATCGTCGGCATACTGTTTGCGTATGTACAATGGTGCGAGTGCGGTTACCCAGCCGGAACAGTGGATGGTCACGGGTTCCCATCTTAATTTGCGCACGGTCTCCATGACGCCGCGCACGAAAAATATAAGGCGCTCGTCGTTTTCTTCCGGTGTTTCGCGTATTTCCAGGTCGCTTACTGCGTGATGCTGGAAATAATCCTCGTTGTCAATGAAATATACCTGCATGCGTGAGGCTTGCAGGGTGGCCACCTTTATTATAAGGGGGTGGTCGGTATCGTCAATGACGAGATTTATGCCGCTGAGGCGAATGACCTCATGGAGCTGGTTTCGCCGCTCGTTGATACAACCGTATTTAGGCATGAAAGTGCGCACTTCAAATCCTTTTTCCTGCACTTTGCCGGGAAGGGTCTGACACATTTGTCCTAAAGCGGATGCTTTGAGGTAAGGGGTTATTTCTTGCGAAATGTAGAGGATTCTTCTGTTGTTACTCATCGGCTTATAAGCATAATCTGTTCTCCGTTATCTCCGGCCTGTACGTTTATGGGATTGCCACGGAGATACTTTGGATTGACATGCAAAGTTACAAAAAAAATTGCAATTTGAGAGATTGTATGAGCGGTAAATGCATCGGGACGGCGGTGTTTATGTTAATTTATACTTTTTGGTGTAAAATATATGCATGAATTAGGGCTGATTATGCTTCTGAAACTGAAATAAGCCGGAAAATTCCTAACTTTGTACCTGAATCAGCAAATTTATCGCATAAGAAACTGTCATGTTCAATATATTTAAGAAATCTTCTCCGGAACCGGCGCGTCTGTTTTATAAAACTGATATACACTGTCACCTTGTGCCTGGCATTGATGATGGCGCGGTGACCCAGGAGGAGGGTGCGGCGCTTGTGGAGCGCGAGCGACAGTGGGGTATAGAACATATCATATGTACACCTCACATTACGGAAGATACTTTTGAAAATACTCCAGACATAATATCGCCAGCATTTTCCAAGCTGAAAGCTGCCGTGGAGGCACAAGGCACGGATATTTCCCTTGACTATTCGGCCGAGCACCGCTTGTCCCCGTTCTTTTTTTCCGAGCTTGAAAAGGGACATATAAAACCGTTCCCGAACAATTACCTGCTCGTGGAGAATTCTTTTCTTCAGGAAACCTGGAATATGGATCAGGTGATATATGATCTTGCTATCAAGGGGTATAAACCTGTATTGGCTCATCCGGAGCGTTATCAATACTATATTTCCAACCGGGATCGGTACATGCAATTGCACCGGTCGGGTTTGCTTTTTCAGATAAATCTGCTCAGTCTTGCCGGATATTATGGAAAGACGCAGAAACAGACGGCCGAGTGGCTGATAGAAAAGGAAATGGTTGATTTCCTCGGATCAGACATGCATAATGAGCGTCATGCAGAGGCTATAGAAAGTTATCTGCGGAGCAAGGACTACAGGAAGCATGCCGCTGCCCTTGAGGGACGCATAATGAACGACAAGGCGTTTGTCTGATTGGCGTTTTTCAGAAGCCTCTCATATTTTATATTACAGCCTTCCTTTTAGGGCAAGTTGTCTTTTCACCGATTCTTCATGCAATATGGCGAGCAGCGACGACATGAATTTTCGGTCTATACCGAGATTTTCTGCCTCAGCCACACGTGTTTCCATGAGCGTTTCATAGCGTTGGGGCTGCAAAACGGGGATCCCGTTGTCTAATTTCAACCGTCCGATCTCATCGGTGAGTTCCATGCGTTGCGCTATCACTTCAAGCAGCTGGCTGTCAAGGCAGTCGATGCGGCTCCGCAGCTCGGCCATGCGCTGCGTCGGTTCGCCAGCGGGTTTGAACACCAGATTCTCGAGAATGTATTTCAGCTCCGACGGTGTGATCTGTTGCGCTGCGTCGCTTAGAGCACAGTCAGGGTTGCAGTGGCTTTCTATTATCAGTCCGTCAAATCCAAGCTCGTATGCCTCTCTTGCAAGTGGGGCTACAAGATCTCTTTTCCCGCCAGTGTGGCTCGGGTCGAATATGAGCTGTAGTTCCGGCATCTTTCGGTGCAGCTCGATCGGAATATGCCACTGGGGCGGATTGCGGTAAGGCGAGGTGCCGTAGACGCTGAATCCGCGATGGATTGCCGATATGCGTCTTGCCCCGGAGTTGTATATTCTCTGGATGGCTCCGATCCAAAGGTCAAGGTCGGGATTCGCAGGGTTCTTTACAAGAATTCCGAAACGATCCGGCATTTCTGACAATGCGTCTGCTATTTCCTGTACGGCAAATGGGTTGGTGGTGGTGCGTGCTCCGAGCCATATCGTGTCTATACCGGCGTCGGCAGCCTCCATTACATGCTGTGCAGTGGCGACTTCTGTCGCTGTTTTCAGGCCGGTGGCGGCTTTGACTTCCTGAAGCCACTTTAGCCCTTCGCTGCCGCATCCTTCGAATCCCCCCGGCCGGGTACGCGGTTTCCATATCCCGGCCCGGAAAAGATCAACCTTGCCGCTCTCTTTCAGCGCGGTAGCGGTTTCAATAATCTGATTACGGCTTTCTGCGCTGCATGGCCCCGCAATGACAACTTTCGCGTGGCTTTGCTGTGGAATTACTGCCGGTATGATATCTGGAAAAACAGGGTGGCGCATTTTTGTATATCGTATTTATATCTTTATGAAATGGATTGTCGACGGATTGTCGCCGGTTCCATCCGGAGTGCAAAGTTAGTGATTTTCTGTGTAAGGTTGTTTAGTTTCATCGAATCTGTATAAACTGTAAACTGAGCGCCCGGGGTCGCGATGCAAGCCCGGGCGCTTTGTTATTGAGTAGTTATATTGTAGAGTGTCTTTATGCCATAATATCTTTTTGGATCTGCGTTATGGCTTCGGGGTGATTGTTACGGGATCAGTTGGCCGGAACAAAGATCACGATGCGGTTCCAGTTGTTGACGTCGTAGGGCTGTTCTGTACTGCCTTCGCCTTCGATAGCCAGACGGCTCTTGTCGATGCCGTAAGTCTTGGTGAGTGCGTCATAAACGGCCTGGGCGCGTTTTACAGAGAGTGTCTGGTTGTATGCGCTTGTACCGGTGTCCTTGTCGGCATAACCTTTGATGAGCACATTCACAGAAGGATTGGCCTTGAGGTATTCGGCAGTGTTGTAAACATTCACCATTTCTTCATTGGAGATACGTGCGGAGTTGATGGTGAAACGTACGGTAGACATCATCGGGGCTGCATTCACAACTTCAGGACAGTCAGGCTGTTCTACGGTCGGGCAGGGGAGCTGTGCTTCAGCTGCGGCGAGAGCGGTAGCTGTAGCAGCGAGGTCGCCACGGAGGGCATTGACCTGATTGTTAAGCGAGTTGATGTATGCCATATCCTTGCATGCGTTGTAAGCCTGGTAGTTTACGCCGCCGAGGTTGAAGGAGAAGCCGCCTGTAGTCTGGATATTGATGTCGATGGGCTTGTCAAACGCATAGTTGTTGAAGTTGTCGCCGTAGAATGTGGCGCGGCATTCAGCGAAGAAGTCGACATATCTGCAAAGACGGAAGCGGAGTTGCAGACCGGCTGAAACGGGAAGTGTCCATGAGGTCTTGCGGTAGTCACCGTTTTTGCGGAGGATATTGGATTCCATTCCAGAGTAGTCCCAGGTATATGTACCGCCAATTCCGATGAAAGGAATTACGCTGACAGGACGTGATGCGTTGACACCTCCGAGCGAGTTGCACATATCCCACATGAAATCGAAGTTCAGGTTGGCATATTTGGCTTTGGAGTAAACGTCGTTATCCCAATGCATTGCTCCGTAATATGCGCTGAAACGGAAGCCGAGGTAAGGTGAGAACCATCTGCCGGCACCAAGGTTATAGGTTGCGGTAATGTGGCGTTTGGCTTTTCCGTCGATAAGTTTGTGTTCTACCATCGGAACGTCAATGCCTGCTCCAAGCTGTATGAACCAGTTGTCGTTCCTGTTGACTGAATACTGCGTTTTGCAATTTACAGCTTCACCGACGGTGACAGACTCTTCCTCCACAACAACTGCGTCTTGTGCTTTGGCCGAGTTTGTGGCCAGAAGCCCCATACAGCAGGCTGTCATGACTAATACCAGATTTTTTTTCATCTCACAATAGAATTTAGTTTACAAAATAATTTTTTTCATCTCTCATAAAAGTGTCCGTTAGGGAGAGCAATGAAGCGTTTTAGGATTATCCCTCGGAGCACTGACTTTGTCTACATAACGCCCTTAGGGATTTTTTGGTTCAATTTTACTAATTTTGTGATACAATTATTCGGATCAGATGTATGGCACATGGCCCGTCAAACCCATGCTTTGAAAAAAATGTGCATCTGGAGTCATAATTTAACAACGCAATATATATGAATAACGAAATTCTGTATGTCTTGCTTCCAGACTATGCCGCGCATGAAGCGGTATATCTTTCACAGGCGGTCGCTTCCGATGAATTCGCATTAAAGGAAAATCCGAAGTATGTCAATAAGGTTGTGGCTCCGACTTTGGAGCCGGTAAAATCCATCGGAGGATTCAAAACTTTGCCGGATTATTCATTTGGGACGATACCGGCTGATTTTGCGGCATTAATTCTTGTCGGTGGTTTCGGATGGGGCACAGCTGTTGCGGAGCAGGTTGTGCCGTTGGTGAAAGATGCCATTGATAAAGGGCGTGTTGTCGGTGCGATATGCAATGGGGCTTCGTTTATGGCGAAGCACGGATTTCTCAATGCGGTAAAACATACAGGCAACGGGTTGGAACAACTGAAACTGTGGGGCGGGGATAATTATACGAATCCGGAAGGTTATGTTCATGCTCAGGCGGTCAGTGATGGGAATATTGTAACAGCAAACGGCTCGGCTACTATTGAATTTGCAAAGGAGTTGCTTGTTTTGCTTGAAAACGACTCCCCGGATCGCATAGGGATGTATTACAGGTTTAATAAGGATGGTTTCTGCTCACTGTTCACTGATTGAAAAGCGTGTGGAAGTGATCTCTTTCATATGCGGGCGTCGGGTGAAGCAATTGTCGTGTGATGAATGAGCGCTTTATGGGCTGTTGTGCCGGTTGGTTGCCGTAGCCCGTTTTTTGTCGGTCGTGATATAAGAGCATCGCTCTCTTCTCAAGAAACGGAACTGCCTCTACATATGCCTGTTGGGATTTATAATCGGGTATTAACACATTCTAAGAAAGAGGCTTATTCCACTGCTATCCGTATCTGCCGGCAAAATATTGATTTGACTATATGTAAAATTGTTGAAATAGGGATACTTTATGGGTATTTCGGAGATGATATATGATATAGATGATTTGCAACAGCTAAGGGAATATCTGTATGGGTGGTCTGATGTTGAAAAAGTGCGGACCGCATTATTTGCGGATTTTCTGAAACACGTCCGATACCAAAATGCAGCAGAGTGGAATAGAGCCGTAAGGCTTTGTGAATGTCTGGCTATTGTAGGCTGGGGAGACAAGGAGCCCGTTGAAGCGGTGAGAGGTGCATATTTCAATGGCAATCCCAATACATTTTTTGTCAATCGTAATGCCGAGCCTCGTTTCTTGGATGCCGTATGGTCAAACAGGAAAGCTGGTGTAGCAATTGATTACAACCTCTCGTCTTTTCATAAAAGTCCTGATGCGCCATTTGTTAAAGAATCTGATGCAGAAGTTGCTATTGGTGATACTCAGCCAATCAAATTAAGCCATCAAAGAAATTGGATTCCTAAAAATCCGATTTTCATTACTCGCGGTATCGCGAATTGTTATGAAAACTCGAAGCCCGTTATAGAAAGCCTTGAAAAGGAACTCAAGCCGGCACTCAATATAAGGATGCGTCCTGAGTTATATGGTGGCGCAATCAACAGGATTGTGTTTAATTGCTCATTCAGTTTTTATGATAATTATCATTGCAAAACTAACTATATCATTGCTGATGAATCCTTGAAGTTGAAGCAGAAAGATTTTTATCCGGCGTTGCTTGAAATGTTTTCCATGAAGGAAATAGAAGATAACGGATATTACCTCAGAAACCGCTTTACATATGGGCCGTTTAAATCTGATACGGGAATGATGCGTGTCGGTGTGGTGTTTGAGAAAGAGTTCAGTGAATTGCCTGCGCTTAGGCAAAAACAGGTATTGGGCGAATACCTCATTCATGCGGCTTGTCAATGCGCCAAGCGCCTGTCAAAGAGGGCCGATTATGATTTCGAACTTATGGTTTCAGATTTTTCTTCCATTGTACAAGAGTGGGAAGGAGCATAGAAATATTGCATGTTGATGATATTGCTGTTTGCCGGATCTTTCGTAATGTTGTTTATAAAAAACTTGTTATCTGTCAAGCCACCGTTTCAGAGCCGGAGCTTTTTCTTTGATGACATATATTTCAGCATCTGGCCAGTCTGCGACTTGGACTTTGGTCTTTCTGCCAAACCATGTAGTCAATCTTTCAACGGCATGGACATTGACTACGTGATAGCGGGTTACTTTGAGGAACAGGTCTGGGTCAAGTTGTCGCTCGATTTCATCAAGCGACAGATCTATTGTAAAAATACGTTTTTCAGAAAGATGCAACTTTGCCAGCCCTGAAGCTGCCGAGATATATCGGATTTCGTCAGTAGAAACCGCAATCATACCATCTTTGTCGGGCACCAGGAAACGCTGTCTGTATCTTGTATTCGTTGAATTGCCTTAATTCATCTGTAATGGGAATCAATGTGTTGGGTATGTTCTGCAGTGTATGGCGATAAAACTGTGACAGGTGCATCAGAAATTCCTCTGCCTTGTGTTTGTCTTCATCAATAAGTGCGGAAAGCGTGCTGAGATTGTTGAAAAGGAAATGTGGGCTTATCTGTAGCTGCAGGCTCTTGATTGCGATGTCCTTTGCTGCATCTTTCTCTCTGTTTCTCAAATCAGTTTCTTTTATATATGCCTTGATATATTTAGATGCGAACAACTGCGACAGTACCATCGTGGAGGTTACCGCCAATGCATATGTGTCAATAGAGTCAATGGCTATGGGGCCCGTGTCCAGATAAAGTGGGCTTACAATTACGGCAAATACAATAGACCAGAGAAAATTGAATATCAGCAGACTGACAGAGAGAGTTATGATTTTAGCAGTCACACTTTTCTTTTTTCTTGCAAACCAAACACATTTGTAGGCAATGAACAATGAACCGGCACAATAAATTACATTAAACCCACAGCACCAGCCATTCGTAGAATCTTTCTTTAATTCGTTTTCCTGCCATTATCAATTGAATTAATGTGTCCGGAGTATAAAGCTGCTAAAACCTGTTGCTCCGGCAAAGTTACAAATTATTTGACTTTTAGTATAA
>CATJQX010000145.1 GCA_949742535.1 uncultured Muribaculaceae bacterium
AATATACGAATTATATTTGTTACTCGAAGAGCGCCATATGCTCCGTAGACCTCTTTTCCCGTTTTTTTGTATTTCTTAATATAGATGTCTGATATAACGGGGGAACAATGTGGGTTTCCGAACTTTTGATTACATTCGCATATTATAAATAGACATGGGGAAGCGGGAGTTTCGGTAATTCAGAAAAATTAATCGTTATGAGACTTGACGGAAGACGGCAGAGCGGTAATGTGGATGACAGACGCGGACGTGCCTCAGGCATCGGAGGCAAAATTGCCGGAGGTGGTATCGTTGGTGTGATTATCGCCTGTGTGATAGCATGGATGTCGGGCGGCAATCCGCTCGAGGTGCTTGTGGGCGGTGGTGGAAACCTGCTTACATCAGGAAGCGCCACCGGGCAGGAGTATGTGCCGACACAGGAAGAGGAGGAGCTTGCGGTGTTTTCAAAGCAGATACTTGCCGGCACGGAGGATGTGTGGAGCGAGATTTTCCGACAGAACGGTCTGGAATATGTGCCGCCTAAACTTGTGCTTTTCACAGGTTCGGTGCAGAGCGCCTGCGGAGGCGCCACGGCATCGTCGGGGCCGTTCTACTGTTCGGCCGACAATTCGGTTTACCTGGATTTGTCCTTTTTCCGCGATATGCGCAGGAATCTCGGAGCCGACGGCGATTTCGCATATGCCTATGTGATTGCACATGAGGTGGGGCACCATGTGCAGAACCTGCTCGGCACTCTGGGGAAAGCGCATAATAAAATGGCGCAACTGTCTGAGGCGGAAGCCAATCAGATCAGTGTGCGCCTTGAATTGCAGGCCGATTACTATGCCGGGGTATGGGCATATCACGACAATAAGATGTTTCAGTCGCTCGAACCGGGCGACATAGAGGAGGCTCTTGATGCGGCGTCGAAGATCGGCGACGACTATCTGCAGAATCGGGCGCAGGGATATGCTGTGCCCGATTCGTTCAATCACGGCACCTCCGCGCAGCGTGAGCGGTGGCTCCGCAAAGGTCTTTCTACCGGCGATCCCTCCGGGGGCGACACATTTTCGCCACCGTACCGGTCATTATAGTGCCACTCTTTTCGGTATTCAGGAACGGCAGAAAATGTGGAAATATACACGCGAGTATACACTTCCCGATCTCAGATAGAGCTGCACGTCGTAATCACCGTATGAGTACTCTTTCGAGATGAATGTGACTTTGTTGTTCTCGATACGTACATCAAGTGCGTCGGTGTCCCAATTGTCGCTGTAAATCTGGTAGTTGTCGTCTATTTTCACATCTTTTTCGAAGATATGCTCTACAGCCTTGTACAGCTGCACTTCCATTGACGCCACTAATTCATTCCATGCGGGAAGATCTGTGTCGGGCTTGCACTCTGTGTAGATGACTTTCGCGCCGGTATGGTTTCCGTCTTTGTCGGTTATCCACGATTCGGTAAAAAAGTTGTAATATGTGCAGTCTACGGGAATGGCGCGTTGTCCGGCTACCTCGCGTATGTTGCCGGTTACGAATATCTGGTAGTAGTTTCCCGGTGTGACGGCTATCTCGCGGGCCACCTGGGTTAGATTCGGGTTGGCACTGAGGCTTCCGCGGCTGCCGAGGTCGCTTATGCCGCACTGCGTGGATGTGAAATTGTTGGCGTCGTTGATATATACGTCTGATTCGCCGAGCATGGTTTTGCCGTTTGACTGGTTCATCATGTTCAGGGCGATGGAGTTGTCGGGCATAGCAGGCTCGTAGTATTCTTTGTCGTCGCTGCAGCTTGCGAGTCCGAGACAGGCTATTCCAAATATTGACAGGAGATATTTTTTCATGTTATGTGTGTGATTAAGAGGGCGTTTAATAATAGATATTAAACGATAACGAGCTGTTTTAGAGGCAATTTTGAGTTTTGAGGAGGGAGCGATGCGGGCATCGTGACCGACAAAAAGCTCGAAATTGGCCTAAAAGAGCGAAGTTTTAGCGTTTTACAAAGCAGAACACCCTAATTAACAGACATTATTAAACACCCTCAAAACTGACAGTGTGGCAAAACAGAAATTTTGCCACACTGCCGTTTGTTATGGGATGATGATGATTTTTATGCAGGGTTGTATGCCGACATATTCTCAGGTGTCACGGTAGAGATAATCGCTACGTTTTTGGCAACGTTTGCGGCGGCGAGGTTCACATAAACCTTGGCGCTCTTTGCAAGCGACGCGCTGTTGTAGCGGGTGGCGTCGGTCATAAGCAGGTAGCTCATCACTACGTCGCCGGCCATCTCCACGAGGTGGCGTGCCATGAGGTCGGTGTATGTGGTGTCGTTTGTCTCGTGTACGCGTTTCACTGCCTCCTGGTACTGGTGGAAGAGACCCTCCACGATTGATTTCTGTGCCTGGAATTCGTCGGAGATCTCCATCTGTGCGTATCCCTCCACGAGCTGTGCGTAGGTGCCGGTGAAGACGTGGCGTATAGCGGCCACAACCTGCAGCTGTGTGGTGCCCTCGTAGATGGAGGTGATACGTGCGTCGCGGTAAACGCGCTCGCATGCATAATCTTTCATGAAGCCTGAGCCGCCATGGATCTGGATGCAGTCATAGGCGTTCTGGTTGCAGTATTCGCTGGTAAGACCTTTTGCGAGCGGGGTGCAGGCATCGGCGAGCTTGTTGTAGAGTTTCATCTCCTTGCGTTCCTCGGGAGTGAGGGTGCGCTCGCGGGCGATGTCCTCATATGCCTTGTAGAGGTCCACATAGCGTGCGGTCTCGTAAAGGAGGCAGCGCGATGCGTCGAGTTTGGCCTTCATGTTGGCGAGGATTTCCTGCACGGCGGGGAACTCGATGATGGCTTTGCCGAACTGTTTGCGGTCTTTTGCATATGCGTCAGCCTCGCGGTAAGCGATCTCGCTTACGCCTACGCTCTGTGCGGCGATACCCAGACGGGCGCCGTTCATAAGAGCCATCACATATTTGATGAGGCCGAGACGGCGTGAGCCGCAGAGTTCGGCCTTGGCGTTTTTGTAAACAAGCTCGCATGTGGGCGATCCCTTGATGCCGAGCTTGTTCTCGATGCGGCGCACGTTCACTCCGCCCTGACGCTTGTCGTAGATGAACATCGACAGGCCACGGCCGTCTTTGGTGCCATCCTCGGAGCGGGCGAGTACCAGGTGTATGTCGGCGTCGCCGTTGGTGATGAAGCGTTTCACACCGTTGAGCACCCATGTGCCGTCGGGCTGTTCGGTAGCTTTCAGCATCACCGACTGGAGGTCGGAACCGGCGTCGGGCTCGGTGAGGTCCATCGACATGGTCTCTCCGGCGCACACGCGGGGTATGAAGCGCTCGCGCTGGTCTTCTGAACCGAATTCATAGAGCGTCTCGGCGCAGTCCTGCAGTCCCCAGAGGTTTTCAAACCCTGTGTCGGCGCGGCTTACGATGTCGGCTGCCATGATGTAGGGGGTGATGGGGAAGTTGAGGCCACCGAAGCGGCGGGGCATAGCCATACCCATGAGACCGGCTTTGCGGCAGGCCTCGAGGTTCTCCTGTGTGCCGGGAGCGTATGTCACACGGCCGTCAGCCACTGTGGGCCCGTCGTGGTCCACACCTTCGGCATTGTCGGCTATGATAGTGCCGCACAGGTCGCCTACGATCTCGAGCACGCGGTTATAGTTGTCCATGGCGTCGTCGTGGTTGAGCGGCGCATAGTCGAATTTCTCGGCATCTGCGAAGTCGCGCTCTTTCAGAGCCACGATTTTACGCATCAGGGGATGCTGCAGATGAAGTTTCAGGTCTGGATTGTCTGTATAGAAATTAGCCATGGCTGTGCTTACTTGGAGTTTTTCTTGTAATATTTGATGAGTTTGGGCACGATCTCCTCATAGTTGCCGGTGATCACATAGTCGGCTATGGAGTTGATCGGCGCGTTGGGGTCGTTGTTGATGGAGATGATGATCGCGCTCTCCTTCATGCCGGCGATATGCTGGATCTGGCCGGAGATGCCGCAGGCGATGTAAAGTTTCGGACGCACGGTCACACCGGTCTGGCCTATCTGGCGGGCATGTTCGGCATATCCTGCGTCTACTGCGGCGCGGGTTGCGCCTACTTCGGCACCAAGCACGTTGGCCAGTTCGAAAAGCATGTCGAAGCCTTCCTTGCTGCCTACACCGTAACCGCCGGCCACGATGATGGGGGCGTTCTTGATGTTGATTTTCGATTTGGCGATATGGCGGTCGATGATCTCCACCACATATTCCGACGGGTCAACGAAGAAGTCGGCATGCAGGGGCATTACCTCACCCTTGTACTCGGGATCGAGCACCTGTTTTTTCATCACACCTTCGCGCACGGTGGCCATCTGCGGACGGCACTCGGGGTTCACGATGGTGGCCACGATGTTGCCGCCGAAGGCGGGGCGGATCTGGTAGAGGAGATCCTTGTATTCTGTGCCTGTCTTGGGATCCTTGTGGTCGCCGATCTCAAGGGCGGTGCAGTCGGCGGTAAGACCTGAATGGAGCGCGGAGCTTACGCGGGGGCCGAGGTCGCGGCCTATGCATGTGGCGCCCATGAGGCATACCTGCGGTTTTGTCATCTTGAAAAGTTTGATGAGCACTGCCGCATGGGGGTTGGAGGTATAGGGATAGAGACGGGGGTCTTCCACTTTGTAGACCATGTCAGCGCCGTAGGGGAAGAGCTGTTTCTCAATTCCGTCGAGCTTGTCGCCGATCACTATGGCTTCGAGCTTCACTCCCAGTTTGTCGGCGAGCTGGCGCCCTTTGGTGAGGAGTTCGAGGCTCACTTCGGCCACCTTTCCGTCATCGTATTCGCAATAGACGATTACGTTGTTCTGGTTTACAATATTATATTGGTTCTCCATTTGAATTCTTTGTTAATGAATGTGATGGGTAGGTGTTCGGTGGTTAGCCGATGGTATGGTTGGCGATGAGTGTCTTTACCAGTTCCTCTATCTGCTCGTCGTTGTTGTCCAGGCGCAGGGATTCTTTGGCTGTGAACACCACGTTTTCGATGGCTTTTACCTTTGTGGGGGATCCTGCCATACCGATCTGTGCGGGATCTGCCTCCACATAGGCTGCGCTCCATTCCTGGAGGTTCAGGCCGGGGCGTTTCTCCACCAGTGCCTTAAGCTCGTCGGAAAGTTTCTCTTTTTCCGAGGGGGACACTGCATACTTGTATTGCATCACACGCTTTGCGTTGCGGGGGCGGCAGTCGGGAGCCGATCCGTTCACTGTTATAACCAGGGGGAGGGGAGCTTTCACTGTCTCCACACCAGACTCGATGCGGCGGCGGATGGTGGCTTTGCCGTCGGCGATGGAGAGGATCTCCTCTGCATATGTCACCTGGGGCATGCCGAGTTTCTCAGCTACCTGCGGGCCTACCTGGGCGGTATCGCCGTCGATGGCCTGGCGACCGCAGAGCACTACGTCTACCTTACCCATTTTCTTTATGGCCTGTGCCAGGGAGTAGGATGTGGCGAGGGTGTCGGCACCGCCGAGTGCACGGTCGGTAAGCACGATTCCTGTATCTGCACCGCGGAACATTGCTTCGCGGATCACTTCTGCGGCGCGGGGCAGACCCATGGTGAGCATCGTCACTGTGCTTCCGGGGTAAGTGTCTTTAAGACGGAGGGCCTGTTCCAGAGCGTTCAAATCTTCAGGATTAAAGATGGCGGGCAGAGCTGCGCGGTTGATAGTGCCATCTTCCTTCATAGCATCTTTTCCTACGTTGCGGGTGTCGGGCACCTGCTTGGCAAGAACTACGATGTTTAAGCTCATAATTTTACTATTTGATTTAGTTTATAGTTTTTCAGATTCAGGCGCTGTTAGCTTATAGTTTTACTAAATAAGCATGCGCATTATTTTCAGCGATGCAAAGTTACTCAAAATCAGCCACCTTGCCAAATCTTTTTTAGTCCAATATTCCTAAAGTTGGCAGTTTTTGCCATAGAATATCAAATCCGGCACAAATTTTTCACATCCGATCTCTGTGACTGTAAAATTGTGTCGAGGCTAATGGTGAAGAGGAAAAGTCAAGCAGACAGGCGTGTCAGGAAACAAAATTTAATTGTACTTACCATGATTCGGCAAATTTGCTGAATCATGGTAAGTACTGGACAGCAATATTTCGAAATTATTGCTGTCCGCTAAAACCGGAATACAACAATCTATCTTCAATGTACCATACCTTTTACATCAGGTTCTCACAGCGAGCCGCCGGAGGTGGCGTGCAAAATTTAAGCCCCGTATCGAGCGGCGGGTGAGGACGCAAGGACGAACACGACGCGAAGGTGCGG
>CATJQX010000146.1 GCA_949742535.1 uncultured Muribaculaceae bacterium
TCCTCTATTATGGCATCCGGGAACCATGCAGGACAATTGGGCTCGAAACTGTCGAAAAGGGTTACAGTCCCGTTACCCTGCGCATCATATTCCGTTACCTTTACATTATCTATATAGGCGTCGTCGCACTGCTCAGACCGTGTGTCGATGCGCAGACCTACCAACCCTGGACGCAGGTTCTCCGACCAGTCGAGATAGGTGTCCACAAGCACATCGTCGATATACGTGCGTATGTACGCGCTTTCCACTTCTATCTTCACATGGTGCGGCTTGCCGAGTATCTCCTCTTTGGTAAACTCGCGCACAGTGGCATCGTTCCACACCAATGCGCCGTGATTGTATATATGATGGCGTATGCGTGGCTCCGCCCCGTCAAAGCAGTTCACCGCCCACATATAATATGTATCGGAAGTCTGCTCGGCGAACACAAATGCCACATCGTCCTTTACAAGCGTCATGTCTGCCTCAAATGTGAAATGCACACCGTTGGCAGAAGCGGCCCATGCGTAGCAGTCCCAGGTCATGCCGCCAGCCACATACAGCTGGCCGTCTGTTACGGTTCCGGCTGTAAACAGGCTCCCTTCCGAGAAATCCTCGCTCAGCTTCACATCCCCGTCTTCGTTTGATGTCACCTTCACATTATCAAAATATGCAGCCTCTTCACACCCGGCGGTATCGCTGTGGGTCTCGCGGAAACCGATCAGTCCATACGGGAACTGTCCGTCACGCTCATCCACAAGCACACCGTCGATATATGTGGCGGCATGCGAATCGTCTGTTATGACAATTTTCAGGTTATGATAGCCGCCGTCAGCCACATCCACCTTGTCTCCGAGAGGCACCTCCCCCAGAAGCGACACCCCGCCGTCAAACCAACGGTGCGGACGGAGCATCTGGTTTTCAGGATTTTCCACATTGATCTGCCACATGTAATAATTCCGCGAATCACGTCCGGCAAAACATACACCGGCAGAAACCTTCTCAACCTTGAAGTCCATCTCAACCGTGTAGCCGGTATCGGGTGTGGGATCAGGCATGTCGGTGAGATCAATAAGTGAATTCTCAACAAGGAACATCGACTGCCCGGGCGCCAGGGAGAGATCAAACACAGTGCGGCCGTTGTCTGCGGACAACTCCGCCGGAACCATCTTGCCGGATCTCGGATCAAGAAGAGTGTACCCCTCAAGTGTGCCTCTCAGCGATATTGTAGCGTTCGCGGTTGCAGGATCTATATTTCCGAAATAATACACATTTTTCCCCTCCACCACTTTGTGGATATAGTTGAAAGGATGCACGCCGGCTGTGAACCGCACGTCAAGATCCTCACCCTCGAGAGCCGCGGCAAGAGTTTCAGCCGTGGGATTCTCTACGAATACAGCGCGTCCGCAACCGGTCTCGCCAGCAAGCATACGCGCCACTGCGGCAGAGACATCGGCGTCCGTCCCCTCCAGATCCGCACACTTGTCGGGAAGCTGAGTAGTGAAGATCACCGTGCATCCGGCCTCCCAGGCCTTTACTATTTTGCCGAGGTTGCCTGATGTGAGCGCTTTGGTTCCGGGCAACACAATTACTGAGAACTCCTCCCTGTTCACGGCATTGTCCATCACAAGACGGTCGCCCTCCACACCGCACCGGTCGTCAACCACTTCGGGATGCAGGTAAGTGAAGTCCACACCGAGTTCGTCGGTCAGCACACGCGACACCACATTGTAATCCGTGCCCGGCACATCCACGCCTCCCTGCATATTTCCTTTAGGCCCGTCGAGATAATGGCCTGCCTGAAGAGTGTTTATAGGATAAAGCACAGCCACATCGGCCACATGGCGCCCCGGACGGGCGAGCATATAGTTCAGGCGGCTCAGGAAACGGTTGAAATCAGGAAGCCCGTAATTATACAGCGGATTGCGCCATGACAGTTCGGGAAGGAACGACACATTGGCGGCGTTGTACCACACGGCATGCGGTATCAACTGGTTCACACCCTTGGTATATTGCTCTGTGGCGATGTTGTACATACGCTCCATCGAGATATTCCCCATGTCGCCGTAAGTCTCGGACATCACATATGTCTTGTCCCAGTTATTGGCCGACGAAGACACTACCTTATAGAAATGTTCGGCAGGACGGTCGCCTCCGATCTTGTCGATACCCGGCATGCTCATGTATTTCCCCACAAGCATGAGGTCGCCCGACACGCTCACCGGATTGAGCACCTCCTCCTGGTCCTGATGGCCGGTTGAAAGTATTCCGTGCGCCTCTGCCCAGTCGGCGATCGTCTTCATGAACCCCTCGGCATACAGCTCTGCGCGCAAGCCGAAAAGCATATTGCGGGCGGCAGCGGTTTTGTCGCCGATCTCATACCATAGCGCCGGATACAGCGTCTCGGGGGAAAAACCGTATTTCGCCTCGAACTTAGCGTTGAAATCAAGCGTCCACATGCGACCGTTGGCACGGTACATGGTAGGTTCGTCAAAGAAAGTTGATGTGATCGTGGTTCCGAACGCATCACCGAAATGGTCATAATATGCCTGGTGCGTGTCATTTACAAACAGCTGCACCGATTCAGGCGACAGGTAGTCTACATTGGGATCGCCGTCGGTAACGCAAGTAAACAGCATGACGGTCCACACCCCCTCTTCAGGCACATCCCACTGCAGGGCGGTGCCGTTTATCCTGTCACGCAGGGAGATAATCTCCTTGCTGCCGCTCTCCATAGCCACGGCCGCCATAATATTTTTCGGCGAAGTAAGACGAAGGTTGAATGTCTTCCCCGGAGTTGTCTTTATCTCCCGTTTGTCAAGACGCTTTATCGTATGGTCGGGGTGATTGTTCTTGAATGTGGTGACCCCCGAGCCGTTTATGGCGCCCATGCTGCCGCTCGGAAAACCGTATTCGTCATAGACCGACATCACCGCACCATATTTTTTCGCCACCTCTATAGCTTTGCCGTAAAGCGTGAAATAATCTTCCGACAGATAGCCCGGCTGGAATCCGCCGCCGAACGGCAATATGGCGCAGCCGCCGTAATTGTCTGTCTGGATCATCTGCTCGAGCTGCTCCTCTACCTCCTGGGCGTTCACCGACGTGTTGTTCCAGAACCACAGAGGCACGGGGCGCCATTGCATCGGGGGAGCAATGAAATCTGTGGCAGAGTATGAGAACGATTGCGCGAAAGAAGCCGTAGCCAGCGCACCGCCGGCTATGGCCGTCATCAATTTTTTAAGATTCATACCTGAATTGTTATGGTTAAAATTTAAGGTTTTGATACCGACGCAAATGTACTACATTTATATGAGTTGACAAAAAAACAAACACACCATTCTGAAAAATGCGCCACACCTTCCCGCACTATCCGAACCACATTTATAGAATGTCATAAAACATACTGAAAAATATGGGTCGGAGAGGTGGAATTTCGGCGGGGATGCATTATATTTGCAAAAAACTTATAGATTGTCTGAAAAGAATTAATCAATCTGCCATGAGGAGAATCATCGAATGTGTGCCCAATTTCAGTGAAGGGCGCGACCTGAACGTAATCAACAGCATAGTAGACTCCATACGGGAGGTCGAAGGGGTGAAAGTACTCGACGTAGACCCGGGAGAAGCCACCAACCGCACTGTAGTGACATTCGTCGGCACCCCTGAGGCTGTAGTCGAGGCTGCCTTCAGAGGGGTGCGCCGCGCAGCCGAACTGATCGACATGCGCAAGCACCACGGGGCGCATCCGCGCATCGGCGCCACAGATGTGCTTCCGCTAATTCCCGTATCCGGAATAACACTGGAAGAATGTGCAGCCCTCGCACGCGAACTCGCTAAACGTATCGCCGACGAGCTGCACGTGCCCACATATTGCTATGAAGCGGCAGCTTTCACTCCCGCGCGCAAAAACCTCGCCGTAGTGCGCAAAGGGGAATATGAGGGACTTGCCGAACGTGCCGACAAGGAGGGGGAGGCTCCCGACTTCGGCGCACGCAAATTCGACGAAGAGATGGCACGCAGCGGTGCCACTGTGGTTGGCGCCCGCGACTTCCTTATCGCTGTCAACTTCAACCTCAACACCACCTCCACACGCCGTGCCAACGCCATAGCTTTCGACGTGCGCGAGAAAGGGCGTCCCCAACGCCAGGGTTCCAAAGTGACCGACAAACCGGTCATAGGTCCCGACGGCAAACCGGTGATGATACCCGGCACACTCAAAGGCACAAAAGCCATCGGATGGTACATCGACGAATATGGCATCGCACAGGTGTCAATGAACATAACCGACATTGCCTCTACTCCGCTACACGTGGCCTTCGACGAGGTATGCCGCGCCGCCAATGAGCGTGGAGTGCGTGTCACCGGCACAGAAATCGTTGGTCTGGTACCGCGCCGCACACTCATAGAGGCCGGAAAATATTTCCTAAGGAAGCAGCAGCGCTCCACCGGCATCTCCGATGACGAGATCATACGCATGGCAGTAAAATCAATGGGACTTGATGACCTCAAGCCGTTCGTTGCGGAAGAGAAGGTGATAGAGTCGCTGATAGAACCGGCGCATGCGAAGGGACTTGTGGATCTCACATGCCGCGGATTCGCACAGGAAACGGCAAGCGAATCGCCCGCACCCGGCGGAGGCTCCATCTCGGCTTACATGGGTGCGCTCGCAGCGGCACTCGGCACTATGGTGGCCAACCTCTCTGCGCACAAGCCCGGATGGGATGACCAGTGGGAGACTTTCAGCGATGCCGCCGAAGCCGGACAGAGCCACCTCAGGGAACTGCTCGCGCTCGTCGACGAAGATACAGAAGCCTTCAACCGCATCATGGATTCATTCAAACTCCCCAAAGCCACCGAAGAAGAGAAAGCTGCCAGAACACAGGCCATACAGGACGCCACACTTTACGCCACACAGGTGCCGCTGCGCACGATGAAAGCCTCCTGCGCGGTATTCCCGCTGCTCAAGGCAATGGCCGAGACAGGCAATCCCGCCTCGGTGAGCGATGCCGGAGTAGGCGCACTCGCCGCACGCAGCGCCGTGCTCGGGGCATATCTCAACGTGAAGATCAATGCCGCCGGCCTCAAAGACCGCACTGTTGCCGAAAGTCTCCTTTCGGAAGCCGCCGGTATTGCTGAAGCCGCTGAAAAAGCCGAAAAAGATGTGCTTGCCATTGTAAATTCCAAAATCTGAAATCACCTTACCGATCATATGACTACTGAAGAATTCCGCCGACAGGTTGCCGAAGGCATACCCGCCGAACTTCCCGCACCGAAAGAATACGATCCCTCGGTGAACCATGCGCCGCGCCGCAAGGATATTCTCACTCCCGAGCAGAAGGAACTCGCCCTGCGCAATGCCCTGCGCTATTTCGAGCCGCGCCACCATGCAGTGCTCGCCAGGGAATTCGCCGACGAGCTGCACCGCTACGGACGCATCTACATGTATCGCTTCCGTCCCGACTATGAGATGAAGGCGCGCCCGGTGGAGATGTATCCGGCCCGCTCGCACAAGGCTGCCGCCATAATGATGATGATCCAGAACAACCTCGATCCGCAGGTGGCGCAGCATCCGCATGAACTCATCACATACGGCGGAAACGGCGCCGTGTTCCAGAACTGGGCGCAGTACCGCCTCACGATGAAATATCTCTCCGAGATGACCGACGACCAGACCCTGGTGATGTATTCCGGTCACCCCCTCGGACTTTTCCCCTCGCATCCGCGTGCGCCCAGAGTGGTGGTAACAAACGGTATGGTAATACCCAACTATTCCAAAGCCGACGACTGGGAACGTCTCAACGCCCTCGGAGTAAGCCAATACGGCCAGATGACCGCAGGATCATACATGTATATCGGTCCGCAGGGTATCGTGCACGGCACCACCATCACGGTGCTCAACGCCGCCCGCAAACGTCTCTCGGCCGAGCGTCCTGAAATCGCGGGAATGCTGTTCGTTACCGCAGGTCTCGGAGGCATGTCGGGAGCACAGCCCAAAGCGGGAAACATCGCCGGCGTGGTAAGCATCACAGCCGAGATCAATCCCAAGGCCGTGCAAAAACGCAAGGACCAGGGATGGGTCGACGAAGTATACACCTCACTTGACGAGCTGATACCACGTGCACGCCGTGCGATGGAAAGCAAGGAGACCGTGTCGCTTGCCTACCAAGGCAACATCGTTGACCTGTGGGAACGCCTGGCCGACGAGAATATCCCGGTGGATCTCGGAAGCGACCAGACCTCGCTGCATAACCCCTGGGCTGGAGGATATTACCCTGTGGGATATACCTATGAGGAATCACAGCGTATGATGGCCGACGAACCGGAGCGCTTCAAGGAGGCTGTGCAGCAGTCGCTGCGCCGTCAGGTGGATGCCATCAACCGCCTTACCGCTCGAGGCATGTATTTCTTCGACTACGGCAACGCTTTCCTGCTCGAGGCATCTCGCGCAGGCGCCGACGTGATGAAAGCCGACGGCACTTTCCGCTACCCGTCCTATGTGCAGGATATCATGGGTCCGCTCTTCTTCGACTACGGTTTCGGCCCCTTCCGCTGGGTGTGCAGCTCATGCAAGCCAGAGGATCTCGCCGCCACAGACCGCATCGCTGCCCGTGTGCTCGAGGAGATGCTTCCCGAAGCGCCTGAGGAGATCAGGGGACAGCTCGAGGACAATCTGCACTGGATACGGAAAGCCGAGCAGAACCACCTTGTCGTAGGCTCACAGGCACGTATCCTGTATGCCGACAGCGAGGGACGCACACGCATTGCGCTCGCCTTCAACGAGGCCATACAACGTGGGGAGATCTCCGCCCCCGTAGTGCTCGGACGTGACCACCACGACGTATCGGGCACCGACTCACCCTACCGCGAGACCTCCAACATCTACGACGGCTCAAATCTTACAGCCGACATGGCCGTGCACAATGTGATCGGCGACTCTTTCCGCGGCGCCACCTGGGTGTCTATCCACAACGGCGGCGGTGTAGGCTGGGGAGAGGTGATCAACGGCGGCTTCGGCATGGTGATCGACGGTTCCGAGGCTTCTGACAGCGCCATCCGTGAAATGCTGCTGTGGGATGTGAACAATGGCATCGCCCGCCGCTCATGGGCACGCAACGAAGGTGCCATCCATGCCATACGCCGCGAGATGGAGCGCACCCCCCTCCTCCGCGTCACCCTCCCGAATATGGCCGATACCGACCTTATCCGCGAGGCACTGAAATGAATAGAGCATGAGAAGTAAGAGCAAGAGAAGTCAAGCAAGAATAGAAATTAAGAAATAAGAAATTGAGAAATTTGATTTCTCTGATCCCTCTGATTCCTCTGATCCCTCTGATACCCCCCCTCCTCTCCACCCGCTATCAATTAAACCCACAATTTTTGCCACAATGGAAACTCACCATATCAGCTCCGAGCATCTGACAATCGACTGCGTGGAGCATATTCTAAAAAACAACGTCCGTCTCGCACTGAGCGACGATGCCAGAAACCGGATCACCGCCTGCCGCGAATACCTCGACAGGAAAATGGAAACCCAGAAAGAACCGATCTATGGCATCACCACCGGTTTCGGATCACTTTGCAATATCTCCATCGACAAGACGCAATTGTCCGCGCTCCAGCGCAATCTGGTGATGTCACACTCTTGCAGCATAGGCGAGCGTGTGCCGTCAGACATTGTAAGGCTCATGCTTCTGACAAAAATCCAGTCGCTGAGCTACGGCAATTCAGGCGTGCAGCTTGCCACGGTGGAACGACTGATAGACATGTTCAACAACAACATCCTCCCCCTTGTCTATCAGCAGGGATCGCTCGGCGCGTCAGGCGACCTGGCGCCGCTCGCCAATCTCTCGCTCCCCCTGCTCGGCCTGGGGGAAGTTGAGTTCCGCGGAAAGGTTGTCCCCTCCTCTGAAATGCTTTCCGAGATGGGATGGGAGCCTATCACACTGCAGTGCAAGGAGGGACTGGCCCTGCTCAACGGCACCCAGTTCATGTCGTCATACGGAGTATGGTGCGTGATGGAGGCCCGCAAACTAAGCCGCTGGGCAGATAAGATCGGGGCGCTGTCACTCGACGCGTTCGACGGAAGGATAGAGCCTTTCATGCCTCAGATACAGCAGATCCGTCCGCATATGGGGCAGATCCTCACCGGCAAGGCTGTGACTGCATACCTTGAAGGCAGCGAGATCATCAGGCAGCCGAAGCAGCATGTACAGGATCCCTATGCTTTCCGCTGCATGCCGCAGGTACACGGAGCGTCAAAAGACACCATCAGCTATGTGGCATCTGTAATAGAGACCGAGATCAACAGTGTCACCGACAATCCCACGATTTTCCCGGAAGAGGATCTGGTTATCTCAGCCGGCAACTTCCACGGCGAGCCTATTGCGCAGCCCATGGATTTCATGGCGGTGGCGCTTTCCGAACTGGCCAACATCTCCGAGCGCCGCACATTCAAGCTCATAGCCGGTGTGCGCGGTCTTCCGTCGTTCCTGGTGGCCAATCCGGGAGTGAACAGCGGTTTCATGATCCCGCAATACGCCGCCGCATCTATCGTAAGCCAGAACAAGGGGCTTTGCTGGCCGGCATCGTGCGACTCCATCCCCTCCTCGCAGGGGCAGGAAGATCATGTATCAATGGGCTCCAATGCCGCTACAAAACTCTACCGCGTAGTGGAGAACACCCGCCGCGTGCTTGCCATCGAACTGTTCAACGCCGCACAGGCTCTCGAGTTCCGCCGCCCCATGCACACATCGCCGCAGCTCGAGGCCATGGTGGAGGAGTACCGCAAAGAGGTGCCGTTCATAGAGAACGATACCGTGATGTACCCCTACATAAACGCTTCGGAGCGTTTCATCGCCGAACAACCCGTGTGACCGGAGTGTTCAACTTGAAAATCCAGAGTGTTCAACCATAAAACATACAGCCATGGGACTTACCATTTATAAGAATATAGGCGCCATTGTCGGTGCAGAGACAGCTCCCGCTCCCGTGAAAGCAGGAAAAGCGATGGACAACATCAACGTTGTGAATGACGCCTGGATGGCTGTGGCCGATGACCGCATCATGGAGATCGGATCAATGGATACGTTCTCCCAGATGTCGTTCGGAGGCGCCTGCCGTGTAGTGGACCTTGACGGCGAATGGGTATTCCCGTCGTTTTGCGACTCCCACACACATATCGTATATGCCGGACAACGCGACGGGGAATTCATCGACAAGATCAACGGACTGTCGTATGAGGAGATCGCCGCACGCGGAGGAGGCATACTCAACTCGGCCGACCTGCTCCACATGACCCCGGAGGAGGAGCTGTACAGGCAGGCTATGGTGAGAATAAACGAGATTATAGCCAAAGGCACGGGTGCCGTGGAGATAAAAAGCGGATACGGGCTGACCACGGCCGACGAGCTGAAAATGCTCCGTGTCATACAGCGCATCAAACGCAACGCGCCACTCGAGATAAAGGCTACTTTCCTCGGGGCACATGCCGTAGGGAGGGAGTGTGTCGGACGCCAGAGCGAATATGTGGACCTCGTATGCCGGGAGATGATACCGGAAGTGGGAGCACAGAAACTCGCCGATTACGTGGATGTGTTCTGTGATGCGGGATTCTTTACCGTAGAGGAAACCGACCGCATTCTCGACGCGGCGCACAAATGGGGCCTCAAGCCCAAGATCCACGCCAACGAGCTTGCCGTATCCGGCGGCGTGCAGATAGGTGTGAAACATGGCGCCATATCGGTAGACCATCTTGAACGCACCGGCAGCGAGGAGATAGAGGCTCTCCGCGGCAGCTCCACCATCCCCACGATGCTCCCGGGAGCATCCTTCTTTCTGGGTATGCCTTACGGAAACGCCCGCGGAATGATAGAGGCAGGGCTGCCACTGGCGCTGGCATCGGACTACAATCCAGGATCATCCCCCTCAGGCGACATGCGGTTCGTGGCGGCTCTCGGCTGCATAAAGATGCGCCTTACCCCCGCCCAGGCTTTCAACGCCGTCACACTCAACGGTGCGGCGGCTATGGAGTTGAGCGATGAAGTCGGCACTCTCACACCCGGAAAGCTCGCGAATTTCTTCACGACTGTGCCTCAGCCATCACTCGCATACCCTCTCTATGCCTACACTTCACCCCTTATCACGCATGTATGGCTGGCCGGTGAAAAAATATATTAAAAACTTGGATTATTCCATTTTTAGAATTATCTTTGTCACAAACAATTGAAAAAGGCAAAACGATTTTATTCTTATTTTAGAGATTTTTAAACAAATTATTAGCTATACATAAATGAAGAAAAAATTTATCTGCACCGTATGTGGCTATGTACACGAAGGTGACGAGGCACCCGAAAAGTGCCCCATGTGTGGTGCTCCACGCAGCAAATTCAAAGAACTTGACGACACAGAAGTGCTCAAATTCGTCACTGAACACGAAATCGGCGTAGCCAAAGGTTGCGACGAGGAAATGATCAAAGACCTCAATACCCATTTCATGGGAGAATGCACCGAAGTGGGCATGTATCTGGCAATGTCACGCCAGGCCGACCGCGAGGGCTATCCCGAAATCGCAGAGGCATTCAAGCGCTATGCCTGGGAAGAGGCTGAACACGCTTCCAAGTTCGCTGAACTTCTCGGCGACATGGTATGGGACACCAAGACCAACCTTGAGAAGCGCATGATGGCAGAGGCCGGCGCCAACGCCGACAAAATGCGCATCGCAGCCAACGCAAAGAAAGCAAACCTCGACGCCATCCACGACACCGTTCACGAAATGGCTAAAGACGAGGCTCGCCACGGCCGCGGCTTCAAGGGTCTGTTTGACCGCTATTTCGGCAAATAAAAAACCTGCATAAAACCGATTAAGGGGGCGCACCGTGCATTAAACGGTGCGCCCCCTTTCCCTTTATCACTCCTCATTTCACTTCATTCCATCCCACTTCCTAAAAATGGTTGGCGCCGCTTTTGTTTTGGTGCGCGGGCTTCAGTCCGCGTATTCAGAAGCGGTAGCTGACCCCGGCGAGCACCCTCCCCAAAACCACAAAATGCGCGCTGTGCCTGTAATTGGGCAGAACGTGGTTCATCACAAAAGACAGATCAGGCTCCAGATGCAGATCCACATTTCCAGGCAGATTATAGCGGAACTGCATCCCGGTCTCAAGCATAAGGCCGCTGCGCGAGGTCTCCACATCGCTGAAAGACACACCGCCTCCGAGAATGCCTATGAAATGGAATCTGCGGGCGGCATCGCGGGTGATGAGCGACGTCATGTTGAGCATGTAGTCGGCATGCACGCTTCCCATCCCGGCCCGGCGCCTCCTGTTGTCGCCAGGCACTATATCATATGTGAATCCCGCACGCAGACCCGACACCAGCGTGAACCACCGGCCAAGGGAAAGATCCACCGATCCGTTTACGCGCCTGTCATTGTAATTGCCGCTGAAAAACATGGGACCTCCAGAAAGCGACACAAAATTGCAGGCACCATCAAGCGGCGACTCATACAGTGCGCCCTTGCCGAAAGCCTCCCCGCGTCCGAGCCGGTATGTCAGGCCGGCCATCACCCTCACTTCGGGGGTCCATCCGGTGGCGTTCAGGCCACGTGCCTTTGTGGCAAGCAGAACCGGCTCCACATACAGTTCAAGAGCGTCGGAAAGACGGAACGCGCCATGAAAACCAGCCTTGCCACCCATGACCGGCTTCACAGGACGCCCACCATAATGCGCTATGCCGCCGGTCACGCCAAGCACACCGGAGAGATCAAACACCCTGTCGGGATTGAAACCTGCCATCGACGTGGAGATGCTGAACAGATAGTCGGCCGACAGCGAGAGCGTTATATACCTCGGGGAACGGCTGAAAATCTCCCCGTCGGCGGTAAGACGCCATGAGGATATCGGCGTGAAACGTTTGCCAAAACCGACAGATCCTACCACACCCGTGCCGTAGTCGCCACGAAGACACCATGCCGGAGCGGCTCCCCATGTGAGGAAATATTTCTTTGAGGCGGCATATTCCTGATAGCTCTCAGGAAAATCATGCGCGAAATTGCCTATGGTATAATTCAGTCCGGCCATCACCGAACCGACAGGAGCCAGGGAACGCCCTTTTCCGACAGCCTCCGAGAAATCGCGTGTAAACAGCCTAACCTGAGGCTCCACGTAGAAGCTCCAGTTGCGCGACAGGCGGAAAGAGGCTGTCAGTCCACCCTCCACACCGGGATAGAGTTTCCCCTTCGCATTGTCAGCATAGGCGGCCGCGACACCCAGATTCAGATTAAGCCCGAACAGCTCGTCAGGGCGGTATCCGCCGAAAGCCGAGGCTATGTTCCACACATAATCCAATCCGCCGACAGCGATGTAGCGTCTGGACGGATCACATCCCGGGAACCCATAACGTCCCAGTTCACCGCTGATCCTCAGGGCTGCCACCGACGACAGCCATTTACCCACATTGATCCGGGCGCCCGCTCCTATGGATGAATGGTCTGCACCCCGCAGGAACGACACCATACCTCCCCCGGCGCCGAAAAACATATGGTTGTCCTCCACATTTATGAAATCGGTAGCTCCCGACACACGTTCCTCTCCGCGCAGGAGCCGGTATCCCAGTCCGAGGGAAAGCCCCATGTCGGGGCGGAAACGCCGGTAATCGCCGGGCAAACCGCTATATTTCATGCCCGCCTGCATCGTCAGCCGCGGCTCCACATACAGGAACAGCGAGGGGCTAACATTGAAACGCGCCTGCAGCGACGCCCTCAGCCCGAAACCGTTGCCACGGCGGTCGCCATCCTTGATGCGCTGATATTCCGCCCCAAGCGCGCCGATCAGTTCAAACGGCCTCCCGGACCGATAGCCTCTCAGCAGCGATGTGAGATTGAGCAGATAGTCGGCCGACACGCTTCCGAAATACACATTGTCAGAGCCTTTGCTTACAGAGTGCATGCCGGCGCCAAGCCCAACGCGCCATCCGTGTATCGGTGTCGCCCAGTCACCAATGGAAAACTCACCGGCAACGCCGGGACGTGCGTAAGGAGAGGCCATGAGCACACCGGCTCCCCCGCTCAGAAACAGGCGGTCGCCAAACCGTTTGCTATCGAACACCGGATTGCCGAGCGGCTTCTGGAGCACGTGGTCAAGGGCATTGAACCCCGTGCGCACCGTATCGTTGAGCGTATAATTCATTTTCGCTGCGGCATCCTGCACGCCACATATCGCAGCCACAGCTACAAGAACCGCCATCCCCCGTCTCATATATCTTTTATTCATCGCCATCTACACTGTTTTTGTCATCCGACATATCTTCCACATCCTCGAGCAGATCGGTCAGGTCGCCGTCCACCTGTGCCACCTCACGCAACGAGGGATCGAGCCTCAGCGCGTTCTCAAGATGCACAATCGCATCCAGGTAGCTGTCCACGCGGTTGGCGGCAGTAGCCTTCACATACTCCTCTATGGCGCTCTCGCCGAGCTTCTGCGCCCGTTGCCATGCAGTATCGTTGTCTTTCATCGCAAGCAGCAGCAATACCTCGTTGAGAGGCGAATCCTCCGAAATCTCCTGCATCACATCTATATACCGTCCGTTGAGCGCGGCGCAGTATATCTTGCCTTTATGGAACTCGGGAGTGTCGGGCAGATCGGCCATAAGTGAGTCTGCGCGACTGTAGTGCATGGCGTTCATGGCGCTGAGAGCCATGTCGTAACGCGAATTTTCAGGCATTTTCAGCCACATTTTCTGATCCTGGAAAAATGGCTCGAGGGGGGCTTCGTCGGCTCTTGCATCGTTGATGAGCAGCGCCGAGAGGTCTGTGGCGGCGGCAAGGAAATCGGGGTGCACCTCAAGGGCACGGCGTATCCGGCGCTCCTTTTCGGCCGTATCGCCGGCGTTCCTGTAATGTCTCCAGAAGTGGTATTTGGAGAGCGAGGAGCTGTCGGCGTTATAAAGCGCGGCGATCTCGGCGTCGTCGAGAGGGCGGTAACGTGATGTCACTATCCTGTAGCTCACCTTGCGCAGACGGGGTAGGTACTGCCCCGCTATAAGGGTCTTGTAACAGGGGAGGCGGCGTATGCGCGCCGACTGCATGTCGACCGATCCGGGCCACTGCGCCATGACGTCGGCCACGGCGTCGGCCTCGGCCTCATGCCCCTCTTCACGGAGCAGTCGCTCCACCTCTCCCCATCCGGCCACCGAGGCGTCGGAAGACATGCGGGCGTTCCTGCGCAGGTTTTCCGGCACAGAGCCCAATATCACATCCATGGCCGACTGCAGTCGCCCGTTGGCAAGGCTGAGGTTGCGCTCATAATTTCCTTCAGGGGACGCGGTACCCGATATGGTGAAACTTTTAAGCGTCATGTCGGGATCGTTCTCAATGGCGCGGAACTCCCCGAGCAGCGCCTCTATCTCTGAGGCGTTGTCGCCGAGAGTCATGTCGAGCTGCGCCTTTCCCACCTCGAACGAGAGGTTCATGTCCCCCTCCGTATCGCGCAGATGCACCTCGGGCTGCGGCAGATAGCGCTCGTCGGTCATCTCATATCCCTTGAGCGAATAGTTCAGAAAACGGAGCGGGTTCACCGTGCCGCGCGCTATCATGAACGTGTCGGCATATACGATGCGGTTGTAGTTCTCCATCGACGACATCACCACACACATGAAATCGTCCTTGGGGTTCTTCACATAAAGCGAGTCAGAGATAAGCACCACGTCGTCGGTGCGGCGGCTCGTCTGCTTCACCGTGCGGCACGAATCGAGCGGGTCAAGCTCACCTTTCCAGTCATACATGCGCCGTTGCGTTATGTCGTAACGTTTACCGTCGAACACCACCGGCTTCAGATACGACAGATGGCGGGTAGTGACATTGTAGATTGTAGGCTGTATGATCATGCGCACGCTCGACGAAAACAGTTTGTGGGGTATCTTCACATGCTTTTTCAGATAGATGTAGTTACCTTTCACATCCAGTTCGGCTGGCTCTATCACCAGTGCGTCCGACAGGCCTTTTGCCACCACCGTCACCTCCTCAAGCTCGTGGGCTTTCGGAAAAAGAGCCACTGTCATGTCGAGGCGTCCCTCCACGGGCACCGTCAGATCCTCGCTTCCGAGCACCGAAAAGAGCAGCGATCCGGCATCATCAGCCGTCACGGTGAACTGCCCCTCCATGTTGGTGGTGCCTACAAGCCGGTCAGTCTCGGCATTGCGTATTGTCACCCCTTCGAGCGGCTCATGTGTGCCCTGGCGCACCACCTTTCCCCTGACATTTATGGTACGCGCCTCCAGTGACGCACTCCCCCACCACGGCAGCAGCACAGCAGTGGCCGCCGCCAACGTCAAACAAAATTTCTTAACCGTCATAACAGAAAAATCAAACGTTGAGCGTCATCTGAATATATAGGCGAACGACAGCGCCGCCCTTACAGGCACAGGCACCGCTTTCGAGAAGTTCTTACTCACGGGGCGTTTCTCACCCTTGTAGTCATAAGCCTTGACATGGGCGAGTCCAACGCCAATTTCCGCTTCCATGTTCCAGTGGTCGCTCAGCACAAGGGCGTAGCCGTAGGAGATACCGGCTCCCACGGCGTCACCCACAAAACTGCGGTCGCGGTAACGCAGATTGAAACCGGCGGCAGTGGCCGACAGTGCCATGAAATGGCGTGCCATAGGCCTGTTGAACCAATAGCGCAATTCCGGCTCCACACGATAGTGTGAAAGCCGCGCATCGAAAACGGAAAATTTGAACGGATTCACCGCCACACCAAGCTGCAAGGACACCCGTCGGCTCAGACGGGCCTCCAGAGCCATGTTCGGCGACATTATTGCCCAGTCGAGAGTATTGGTTTTCAGGGACACACGCTGTGCCGACACATCCTGACATCCGCATGCCGCACAAGCCAATACAACCCCTGCCGGCATCCACTTGACAAAACTAAACATAGACGCAATTCATATAAGCCGTACATCCGGGATATCCCATGGCACTCCCCCGCCGACAATCGCGACAGGCACCATACGGCCATCCCTCAGCCGCCTTAAGTAACTATTGAACACTCTCTGTGTGGAGCTATAACCTATTGAAGACCTTGATAATACACATTTCTCCCACACTTAGAGGCGAAACACACGTTATTTACGCGTCTGCAAATTTAATGTTTTTTCATCAAACCGCCGCAAATTCCGCTCCATTTCATGGAATTATCCCCCGCTCCCCATCCATCCCCATCCATCCCTCACCATGGAGGGATGAGGAATAATTTTCAGGGAGAGGGGGCGGGGTCAGTTGGTGATTTTGCCGGTGGCGATGTCGTAGACGGCTGTGCTGTCGAGGAGGCCGAGGGTGATAATAGAGGCGTTGCGGCTCATGCGGTAGACGGAGGCGGTGTTGCCGGTGCTTTCAAGAAAGGAGTATAGTGGTAAGGGCAACTGGTCGTAGAGGAGCATTTCGGGGATGACGGAGCCACGCCCGTCGATGCTCGTCCATGCGATGGAGGAGTTGAACTCCATTGTGGCGCTGTTGTTGAGCGACACATGGTATATGCCGTTCGAGAAATCGTAGTTGGAGACGGCTGTCTCGGGGTAGTATTTCGCCACGAATTTCTGTATCTGCACGGGGAGTTCCTCGAAATCGTCCTTCTCGTCGCATTGCGTCATAAGGGGGAGGAGCAGCGCGCAGAACAATATCATTGTATAATATCTGATGTAGAGGTTGTAGCGTGCCATATGTGAGGGTATTACAGTGTGAAACGTGTGGAGAGGAGGGCGCAGATGCGCGTCTCCTGATGTTATAACGCCGGGAGAACGCGCCGGGTTGGACTATTTTCTGTTTTTTTGACGCAATCCCAAATGGAATGAAAAATTTTTTATCAATAAAAGTTTGAGAATAATGACAGATTAATTGTGGAATATTTGTAAATTTGCCGTAATTTTTATTAATCTCGCGCCATCGGGAGATATGCTTGCGCAACGGTAAACAAGCATATTGTAAATCCGCCATTCCCGATGTGCCGCACATGTCAGTCATGTATTGCAGGAACAGAGTTTTACACAGCAAACAAATATAGTTAATTATATCAATCATTATGATTATGAACAGATTGCTAACAGGGGCAGTGGCTGTCGCAGGCCTTTTGACGACATTGTCGTCATGTAGCGACACGTTTGACCCCTCAAGCACCTCCGACAGACAGGGACGTATTCTCGTAAACGTCGGTCTCGACAAGGAGGTAGCAGCTCCGCGTGCCATGTCAAAGGCTCCGGCTGCAGAGGCCGATGCCATAGGCGTTTCCGACCTTTCCATACGTCTGTCGTCCGTCGACGGATCATCCACTTGGTCATGGAACAGTGTAGACGAGATGCCCGTCTCTGCCGAATATCCCGTGGGAGGGTACAAACTCGAGGCTTTCTACGGCGATGAGAACACCGAGGGCTTCGACGCACCTTATTATTATGGCTCGCAGACACTCACCGTGCTTGAGAACAAGTCGACCCCGGTAAGCCTTACCGCGTCGCTGGCCAACTCGATGGTTACCGTGGTCTTCACCGATGCCGTAAAAGATTATTTCGCCAGTGTAAGCGGTTCGGTTGAAAGTTCTACCGGTCTTAAAACCGCTTATACCGTAGACGAGACACGTGCCGTGTATGTGAAACCAGGCAGCACCACGGTGAGCGTGGATGTGACCAAGCAGAGCGGCGTGTCTGCCAAACTCAGCCCGGTGACCTTCAACGCCGAGGCGCGTCACCACTATACCGTGACATTTGACGTGAACGGCGGTGAGACCGGCAAGGCCGTGCTTACAGTAACCTTCAATTCCGATCTTGACGAAAAAGAGGAAATTATCGACCTCAGCGACGAGATACTCACAGCTCCCGCACCAGCGATCAGCCTCACAGGTTTCCAGAGCGGCGAGACTTTCACTATGGTGGAAGGCTCCCGGGGCGACAACCTGCGCGCCACAGTAGTAGCGCAGGCAGGTATGGGTACAGTGGTAATGACCACCTCCTCCGCCTCGCTTCTCAGCCAGGGATGGCCTGCCGAAGTTGACTTCGCCACAGCCGGCGCCGCAACACTCGCCAAGCTCCGCGATCTCGGACTGCAGTTCCACGGCCTTGAAGGGGAGCTTACCCAGATGGCGCTCCTCGATTTCAGCAATGTAATCAGCCATATCGCTTATATCGATGGGGGCAATAACATCACCGAGATCAATTTCATCGCAAAAGACAAGGTGACTAAGGTTTCAGAGCCTGCGTCGCTGAAAGTGGCCATAGAGAAGCTCGCTCTTGAAGTAGTAAACATTGAGACACTCGAGCCAGACCAGACAGAGCTTACTTTTGATGTGAGCTACAACGGCACCAATTTCGACAATGTTAAGTTTGAGGTGCGCAACGAGCGCAACACCTGGGATGCAGTATCACCTGTAAGCATCGCGCCCGTATCGCGTGCGGCTTCGGTTTACCGCGTGGCGCTTCCTGTTGCCGCCGACGGCAATGTGGTGTTCCGCGTATCATGCGGCAGTCTTGTCACCGATGCCATGACAGTGAGCCGCAACATACTCGGTGCCGAGATCAACGACAATGATGTATTTGCCACACATGCCGCTCTTGTGCTGACAGACGATGGCGCGGTAGCTGAGGGCACACAACTGTTTTTGTCAACTGACGGTGTGACATTCGCACCAGCTACAGCGACTGCCTCTGGCAATACCCTCGTTTTTTCCGGCCTGAACCCCGGTACATCGTATGTGGCAAAGGTAGAAAAGGATGGCATGCGCTCCAAA
>CATJQX010000147.1 GCA_949742535.1 uncultured Muribaculaceae bacterium
AAAACAGATCAGGGTACAGCCACTTTCACAGCAGAGGAAGCCATGCGCACCACGTATATGCCGGAAGCCACAGCCACATGGCCAGGTCCATCGACTGTGGCGACCCTGCGTCCGTCAACCGTATATACGGAGGCCGTCTCACCCTCGGGCTGCTCCACAGATATGCCGCCACGGTATGCACGCACGGCAGGCGCGGCGCTGTCGGATGCGGCACCGTCGATTCCCGACGTGCCAAGCTCCACCGCGTCGGAATGAGCGGACTCACCCACACTATAGACTGCCGACACGCGGAAGCGGGACTTTCCTGCATCCCCGTCAAACGGAATGCGGCAACCGGTGGCATCGGCACCTACGGTATTGGCCAAAACGCCGTCGCGATATACATTGTAACCTGTCAGCACCAGATCCATCGGCTCGGAACTTGCCGGCGTGAACTTCACATCGTCCACACAGAGCGCGAACATATTCACCGACACACAGCGTATCGCAAAATGACGTGTGCCCTCGGGAAGTGTGAAGCTATAGCGTGTCCAGTCGCCGGGAGCATTTATCACGTCTGTCAGTTCCCTGAAATCGCCAACTGCGGTGCCGGAAGAGGAAACCATCACGATGAACGCCTCAAGTCCATAATAGGGGGTGTATGACTTGGCATAGAATGTAATCTGCTGTTCGCTGCCCGGAAGGAGCGGGGATATGAGCCAGTCGTTGTTGTAGGCGTCAAGATCGCAGAACGCGCACATCATCTGCTCACCCTTGTGGGCAGCATACATCGAGCGCTCACCGTCTTCATCAACAAGCGGGAAGCCGACAAGAGCCGGGTTAAACACCTGGTAGGCCATAGGCTTGCCTGTGTTCTCATATTCCAGCGGATTTCCCGAGCCATCCAGAATGCCTGTGGTGCCGGCGCCACCGTCGATATCCCTGAGGGTCCAGTCGCCCACATTGTCTATTATAAACGGCGCATAGCTCTCGAAACCGTCTGTTACGGAAGCGCGCACACCCTCGGTTACAGGCCGCGTCCATTCGAGCACGGCTTCCTTACCATCCATATATCCGCTGACAGCAGGCACAGGATAGCATGGCAGATCCACATCCACATCATATACCCGCGAGCGGTCATTGCCGGCATAGGTGTCATCGGGAGCACCCACAGTAAAACTGTATTCCATCAGCTCGGCGAACGAGAGATCCGGCATGTCCGTAAGGTCTACAGTCACTTTACCGGCACTGGGAATCAGATCCACCTGCCGTGTGCATACCGGCATATCTCCGCGCATAAGCGTCACCTCGACATCCTTCACCGGATCAATGCCGGTATTGGTGACGGTAGCCATGAAATAGGCTTCGGTGCCCGGGGTCATGGTGTCAGGCACCTCCAGTACGGAAGCCTCCACATCATAGCGGGGAATATCCGATATGCCGATGCAGTCGAGATGTATATGGTTCATATACGCCTCTCCGGCCAATCCGGTGAAGTATACCTGCACATACTCCTCACCCTGGTAGTCGACAAGGGGGATGCGCACAAGGTTCCATCCGGGATTGAAAGCCGCATCAGACAATTTGTGGCTCCAGAGATCCTCGAGATCATTCGCGGCAGTGCGCACACCCACAGTCAGGCGGCTGTCGTTGTCGCGGGTGGCATAAAAATAGAACTCAAGTGTCGGATATTCCGCATCGTCGATGCATATGAGCGGTGTGGCGATGCGCGATGTATGTCCGGCCTCCGCAGGGGCGAATGTCACCAGTCCTCCGTTGCCGTCAACAGGATCGCACGTGGGGCGATAGCCCTCTTCATCCACATACCACGCACCCTTCTGGTTGTCGAGCAGCATGCCGAGCCAGGGGCCTTTCATCTCCTGCATATCCTTGAAACTCTCGAAATAGGGCAGCCCGTAAGGTTTGCCCATAGTGAAATGCTCGCTTTCGGCAGGAGCGCT
>CATJQX010000148.1 GCA_949742535.1 uncultured Muribaculaceae bacterium
GTCGGGGGACTTGTATGAGTTGTGCACTCCTTTTTTGTCCCGGAACAATTCCTCACCGGCAAAGATAAACGGAGTGCCTTGTGAGGTGAACACGATTGTCTGTGCAAGACGTGCGGCACGCATTCTTTCGGCGTCGGTGGCATCAGGCATGGAACGCCGCAGTTTGTCGGTGAGTGTGAGATCGTCGTGGCATGACACATAGTTTATGATCTGTGTCGGCGCCGAGGCGTATGCGAATTTTGAGTTGTTGCCTTTGCTGTAATCCACCTGGGGATGGGCGGTAGAGGCTACTATTCCAATCTTTACAGTTTCTTCAAGTCCCGGTTTCCCTGTAGCGAATCCGCGGTCGGTGGCATCTGAATAATGTCCTTTGACAGCGTCTCGGATGTCGTCGGAAAATACTGCGATACCATCCATTTTAGCGACATTCTCTTTAAGCGCACGCCGCTCGGAGGGGAGTGGGGAGTCGCCCGCTGTCCATCCTTCCCCGTAGATGAAAATGTTGGGGTTGATGGCCTTAAGCTCTTTGGCTACACGGTTCATTGTCTCTGTGTCATGTATAGCCATGAGATCGAACCTGAAACCGTCTATATGGTATTCCTTTGCCCAGTGTTTCACGGAATTGACGATGAAATCGCCCATCATCTTGCGTTCCGATGCCGTTTCATTGCCGCATCCCGAGGCATCGCTGTATGTGCCGTCGCTGCGGTGTCTGTAGAAATATCCAGGTACGGTAAGCGAGAAGTTGGAGTCATCGTTCTGGGCGGTATGGTTGTACACCACATCCATTACGACACCGATCCCTGCATCATGGAGCGCTTTTATCATCTGTTTCATCTCTGTGATGCGGGTGGCGGGATTCGCGGGATTCGTTGAATATGAGCCTTCCGGGGCGTTATAATTCTGCGGGTCATATCCCCAGTTGTAACCGTTGGAGGGGAGCTGGCTTTCATCGATGCTGTTGAAGTCATACGAGGGGAGGATATGCACGTGTGTCACTCCCAGTTCCTTGAGATGGTCGATGCCTGTGGCTTCCCCTTCGGGGTTCTGTGTGCCGTTTTCTGTCATGGCGAGGAACTTACCTTTGTTCACAATTCCTGATGACGGATGCATCGAGAAGTCGCGGTGATGCATTTCGTATATTACAGCGTCGTTGATTTTGCTGATCTCAGGGCCTTTGTCTGCGGCCCATCCTTCAGGATCTGTATCTTTGAGATCTATTATGGCACCTCTCATGCCGTTGACACCTACGGCTTTCGCCCAGATGCCCGGAGTTTCCTGGAGCCATTTGCCGTCGGCGAACACGCTGTAGGTGTAATATTTTCCCACCGGTACCGGAGATAACAGTGCGCTCCAAGTGCCGCCGTTCCCTTTGGTCATTGGTATCTCGGCCAATGCCTTTCCTCCACGGGCTTCATTATATACCCTAAGCATCACTTTTTCTGCAGTAGGAGCCCATAATCTGAGAAGGGCGTCTCCGTCTGATGTGAGAGTCAGTCCCAGATCATCGTTGCCGTAAGTGTCGTACAGCGTGTATACTGCGTCAGGATCGCCTTGGTTTTTTGCCGAGGCATCCTGTGTGAACGGCATAAATGCGACAGAGGCAACTAAAGTGCCTGTGCAGAATTCAAACATTCTGTTTCTCATTATAGATTGTAAGAAAATAATTAGACACGACAGTGAAGATATGCTTAAATAATGAAGTCTATCGTGTCGGGTAAGTAAAAATATAATCTTAACTGCGTATTGAAGGAGAATTCGCCTCGGCGTGTACTCCTTTTTGTATATTATAACGGTAAAAATACCGTTTTCATGATGCGCAAAGATAGTCAAAAATATGAAAAAATACCAATCTGTGGAAAAAATGCCACAGTTAGCAATTTTGCATTATGGCATTACATAACTGACCATTGGTGGCAAAAATAATGAAAATAGCTTTTGAAGAAGCCTCTTATTGATAAGAAATAGAAAGATTTTTCGCACATGATGATGCTATAATATAAAGCCTGATTTGAATTTTTGCGCAAGTATTTATTTCTAATACAAAAAAAAGCGCTATCTTTGCGGTCTAAAATTGAAAAGTATTGATAAATCTTTATTCAGGTTATGAACCTTGAGACTGTAAACCTTGATTTGATTTTTGAAACAAGCTGGGAGGTCTGCAACAAGGTGGGCGGTATTTATACGGTACTCTCGACCAAAGCTCTCACTCTGCAGAAACTCTATAAAGACAAAACGGTATTCATCGGTCCCGATGTATGGACTGAAGACAATCCATCCCCATATTTTACTGAAGTTCCGTCTATTCTCCGTCAATGGAAAGAGAAAGCCGAACTTCCTGCCGGCGTGTCGGTGCGTGTGGGACGCTGGAACATTCCCGGAAAGCCGATTGTTATTCTGGTGAAGTTCGACGGCATGTATCAGCTTAAGGATTATTATTACGGAGAGATGTGGGAACGCTACCACGTGGACTCACTCCATGGCTATGGCGATTACGACGAGGCCTGCTGCTTCGCTCTGGCTGCCGGAGCCGTAATTGAAAGCATATGCAATTACAAACGTCTACGCCATAAGAACGTGCTTGCCCATTTCGATGAGTGGACCACCGGTATGGGGCTTCTGTATACAAGATGGAAAGTGCCCTATGTAGGTACGATCTTCACGACACATGCCACGTCGATAGGCAGAAGCATATGCGGCAACGGCAAGCCTCTGTATGATTATCTGCACGCATATAATGGCGACCAGATGGCAGCTGAGCTCAACATGCAGAGCAAGCACTCTCTTGAAAAAGCGGCCGCACATGCAGCGGATTGCTTCACTACTGTGAGCGATGTCACCGCCGCCGAGTGCGAGCAGCTTCTTGAGCGTCGTCCCGATGTTGTGACACCCAATGGCTTTCAGGGCGATTTCGCTCCTGTGAAATCCAAGGCTCGCCGTGCGCGCCAGGTTGCCCGTGAGGCCCTTCTGAATGTAGGGGAGAAACTTACCGGCCACCGCCAGGCCGATGATACATTTATTGTAGCAACCTCAGGCCGTTGCGAGTATCGCAACAAAGGTATCGATATATTCCTTGATGCAATAAAGAATATCGAGCAAAACAGGCCTTCGCAGTCAGTGCTGGCCTTTGTGCTTGTGCCGGCGTGGGTGAAATGTCCGCGCAAGGATCTTACCGATCGGCTTGCCGGGAATGATGCGCAGGTTTCCCCGCTTGCAGAGCCGGTCATAACTCATGAAGTGAACAACCCCAATGAGGACGCGATACTGAACCGTCTGCGTCAGTTGGGATTCACTGCAACTAATGCCGATGCGAACAGCTCGGTACAGGTGATATATATGCCCTGCTATCTCAATGGGAACGATGGTGTGCTGGATATGGATTACTACGACATATTGTCGGGACTTGATGCCACAGCATTCCCGTCATATTATGAACCGTGGGGTTACACACCCCTTGAAAGCGTGGCTTTCGGAGTGCCTACGGTGACCACTTCGCTGTCTGGTTTCGGACAGTGGGTGCTCTCAGAGAAACGCGAAGGTTTCCAGCAGAGCGGTGTTGAGGTCGTGAACCGCACCGATTCAAACTACGGGGAGGTTGTAGAGAGGCTTGCCTCAGACCTGCGTGCTCTTGCTGATGCGCCGGCCGATCTCCGCGAGCGCATTTCCAAGGCAGCCAGGGAGACAGCCGAGCGTGCCGAATGGAACAATTTCATGACATATTATGTCACCGCATTCAGGCAGGCGCTTGACGCTGCCGACAAACGGCGCACATATTGATAAAAGAGAAAAATCGGAATACGTGTAAATTATAATATACGATAATCGCAAAATTCATATAATTCTAAATTATGAAACTTCAAGTTAGCAACACTAACGCACCCACATGGAGGGATCTGACAGTTACCTCCGAGCTTCCTTCCAAGCTCAAAAACCTTGAAGAACTCGCCAAAAATCTCTGGTGGGTATGGAACAGTGAGGCCAAAGCCCTTTTCCGCGATCTTAATCCAGATCTGTGGCGCACATCAGGCGAGAATCCTGTGATTCTGCTTCAGCATCTTTCTACTGAACGCATGGAGGAGATTATGGCCGACAAGGCTTTCATGGATCGTATCGCCCATGTGTATGACATGTTCAAGAAATACATGGCAAAACCGATGCGCAAGGATATCCCCTCTGTGAGCTATTTTTCCATGGAGTATGGCCTGTGCAACGCTCTCAAAATATATTCAGGTGGTCTCGGCGTGCTTGCCGGCGACTATATAAAGGAGGCATCTGACAGTTGTGTGCCTATGACTGCCGTAGGTTTCCTTTACCGCTTCGGATATTTTACACAGTCACTCAGCGTGGATGGCCAGCAGATAGCCAACTATGAGCCACAGAACTTCAACCAGCTTCCTATAGAGCAGGTGATGGAGGAGAACGGCCGCCCCATGATTCTTGAGGTGCCTTACCCCGGCCGCACTATTTACAGCCATGTATGGCGTGTGAACGTAGGCCGTATGAATCTCTATCTGATGGATACCGACTTTGACATGAACTCGGAATTCGACCGTGTCATTACCCATCAGCTTTACGGCGGTGACTGGGAGAACCGTATCAAGCAGGAGTATCTTCTCGGTATCGGCGGTGTGCTGATGCTCAAGAAACTCGGCATCAAGAGCGAGCTTTATCACTGCAACGAGGGCCATGCAGCTCTTCTCAACCTGCAGCGTCTTGTGGATTACGTGCAGGAGCAGCATCTTGATTTCAATGTGGCTCTCGAACTGGTGCGTGCATCGAGCCTTTATACCGTGCACACCCCTGTACCCGCAGGACATGACTATTTCGACGAAGGCCTCTTCGGCAAATATATGGGCGAGTATCCCGCCAAACTTGGCATCTCGTGGAATGATCTCATGAACATGGGACGCGAGAATCCAAATACCAACGAACGTTTCTCCATGAGTGTGTTCGCACTCAATACCTGCCAGGAAGCCAATGGCGTAAGCTGGCTCCACGGCGAGGTTTCCAAAAAGATGTTCGCAGGTATCTGGAAAGGCTACAACTGGCAGGAAAGCCATGTAGGCTATGTGACCAATGGCGTGCATATGCCGACATGGGCAGCTTCCGAGTGGAAGGAGTTCTATGCAGAGAAACTCGGCTCGGCCGTATTCGAGCATGCAGACAACCCCGAAAACTGGAAAGGCATTTTCAAGGTGAAGGATGAGGAGATCTGGAACATGCGTTGCCAGCTCAAGAACAAGTTCATCAACTTTGTAAAACGCGATTTCAAGGAAAAATGGCTTGCCAACCAGGGCGATCCCTCGGCTGTGATGAAAATCGTCGACAAGATCAATCCCAATGCGCTTATCATCGGTTTCGCCCGTCGTTTCGCCACCTACAAGCGTGCTCACCTGCTCTTCACCGACCTGGAGCGTCTCTCCAAGATCGTGAACAACGAGCAGTTCCCCGTGCAGTTTGTGTTCTCCGGTAAGGCTCATCCCGCCGACGGCGCCGGTCAGGGGCTGATCAAGCGTATTATGGAGATCTCCCGCATGCCTGAATTCCTCGGTAAGATCATCTTCCTTGAGGACTACAACATGATTGTTGCCAAACGTCTTGTGACCGGTGTGGATATCTGGCTGAATACTCCCACCCGTCCTCTCGAGGCATCTGGCACATCCGGTGAAAAGGCCGAGATGAACGGTGTGCTCAACTTTTCTGTGCTCGACGGATGGTGGTATGAAGGTTACCGCTTCAATGAGAAAGCAGGTTGGGCGCTGACAGACAAGCGTACATATACCGACCAGTCGCAGCAGGACAAACTGGATGCGGCTACCATCTACTCCATGCTCGAAAACGAGATCATACCGCTTTATTTCGCAAAGAATTCAAAGGGATATTCACCTGAATGGGTTCAATACATCAAGCGTTCGATCGGCGACATCGCTCCTCACTTCACCATGACCCGCATGATCGAGGACTATATCCATCGTTTCTATAACAAGGAGGCTGAACGCTCCAGGAAACTTTCTGCCAACGATTATGCTCTTGCAAAGGAGATCGTGGCATGGAAGGAAAAAGTGGCCGCCGCATGGGACGGTATCAAGGTCTTCGATATCGAGGCGTCCGACAGCACCAACTCTACCACCGGCACCGATTTCAATGTGCGCGCGATCGTGGATACCAACGGTCTCGGCAAGGATCTCGGTCTGGAGCTTGTTGCCTACAAGACAGAGAATGGCGAAGAGAAGTTCTGGTTCTCACAGCCGTTTGATGTAGTAAAAGAGGAAGGCAATGTGATCACATATCAGCTTCACCAGAAGCTGCGTGATGCAGGCGTGTTCCGTTATGGCTACCGTCTCTATCCGGTGAACCCCAATCTGCCCCACCGTATGGACTTCGCGTATACCCGTTGGATCTGATCCTTTCGGGTATAGCCTTACCATAAAATTAGAATGGTGGTGTGTCAAAAATCGCGATTTTTGACACACCACCTTGTTTCTGCCCGGATGGCGAGGATGCTGTCAGAATGGTTCCAGATGGTAGGA
>CATJQX010000149.1 GCA_949742535.1 uncultured Muribaculaceae bacterium
AGACAGGATAAGCTGGCCTTTCTTGTCTTCCTGGTTTTCGATGAATACCTCAACAACGTCGCCGATCTTAATGTCGGGGTTGTAGCGGAATTCGTTCATGGGGATGATACCGTCAGACTTGTATCCGATGTTAACCACTGCCTCGCGCTTGTTGAGGGCGATGATGGTACCTTCGATTACTTCTTTGTCTTTTACGGTGTTGAGCGATTCGTCGTAGGTGCGTGTAAGCTCCTCGCGCGACTTGTCGCTTTTGGTCTCCCCTTTCTCATAGGCATCCCAGTCGAAATCTGCGATGGGAGAGTTTTTAACTTCTTCAGTCATTAAAAAAGATGGTTAATAAATATAGTTTGTAAAAATCTCAATCCGTTATATCACAACAACTTGCGAGCCATTTCACAACCGCCTGCACAGCCGCAGGGACACAACGGAGCCATAAGGCGCAGCAAAGGTAGCGTTTTTTTATTGAATTTCAACGTTTTTCACCGGTTATTTTTGTACTTTTGTCTCTATGCCACAACAAAATGTGGCTCCGCTCCCTCTGGGGGCATCAGGTTTACCAATTATTTTTCACACAACATAGTTTCTTCCCCCTATGAGGATTTTACAGACAGCAATCTTTGCCGCCGCCCTGGCCATAGTAGCCCCGGCGGCGGCAGCCCAGGGTCTGCGCACACACGCACAACGCGGCCCAAGGACACCATTCGAGCTGGAACGCGCCGGCGCCGTACGCCTCGGAAGCCCTGCGCGTGTGCTCCCTTACAGCACAGGAGGCTCCGCTTTCGAGGCCATCCCGGCGCATGGAGCGATAGTGTTTTCCGACGCCTGGACAGACCAGAACTCCCCGGTCGGATATTACGAAATACCCACTTCCGGCACAACCGCCAGTTTCACCCTGCTCACAACATCGGATTATGCGGCATGCAATGCCGGCACACTCGTTTTCGACGGATCCATAATGACAGCCGACGCAGAAACCGACTACGGCACCAGAACGGTGAGCTATTATGTGGTGGATGCCGATACATATGAAATGACCGCGATGGGTATACTTGACAGCTCGTTCCACGCCTATTCGATGGTGCAGGATCCTGCAAGCGGCAACTGCTACGGCAGTTTTCTCAACACCCGCACCCAGACACTGTATTTCGGCCAGATCAATAAGACCAATTTCAGTGTAAGAAGCATAAAAAGCTATCCCGACGGACTGAATTTCAATGCCATGGGCGCCACACCGCAGGGCGAATTATACGGAATCACATTCTCAGGCGACCTCTACGGTATCGACAAGACATCGGGAGAGGCTTCGCTTGTGGCGTCGACAGGCATAGTTTCCAAATACCAGTCGTCAGGAGCCATCAACCCGCGCAACGGAAAATTCTATTACGCCACATCCTGCGAGCAAGGGAGCGCCATGTATGAGATAGACCCTGCCACGGGAGATGTGGCTAAGGTATACGACATGCCATACAACGAGGAGATACTCGGCATGCATTTCCCTTCCTATACCTCGGCCGCCTCACCCGATTATCCCCGCGACGTGACCATAGTGTTTGAGGGAGCATCGCTTACCGGAGAGGTGCGCTTCAGGATGCCTTCCACCCTCGTGGACGGCACCGAGGCCACCGGAGAAGCCACATACAAAGTGACCGCAGACAGCAGGGTGGCCGCCACAGGCACGGCCTCATACGGCGCGCAGGTGGCTGTGCCGGTAACGGTGGAGGGGGCAGGTCTCCACACATTCAATGTCACAGTCAGCAACGATGCGGGTGACAGCCCGGCCACTACAGACCGCTGCTTTATCGGCGCCGACACCCCCCGCCCCGTAGAGAATGTATCGCTCACATATGACGGCGCACGCTTCACCCTCGCATGGTCTGCGGCACAGTCGGAAAACGGA
>CATJQX010000150.1 GCA_949742535.1 uncultured Muribaculaceae bacterium
CCATGTCAGGCCGTCGCCCCGCATTATGGTGTCGATGAATTGGGCACCTGCGTCAAGTCCCAGGCAGGCAAGGAAGAGCGATAGCCCTATGCCACGCAGCATAAGGTTGGCGCTCCGGGTGGTGTAGGTTACCATATGGAACTGAGGGCCGAAACGGCCGATGAGTATACCCACTACGATAGGCCCTCCTGCAAGGCCGAGCTTGATGGGCACCGATATGCCGGGAATGGTGATGGGTATGGATCCTACGATGAGCGAGAGCACCATGCCGATGAAGATTGCGGCAAGATTGGGGTCTTTGAGATCTGTAACGGAGTTGCCCACCAGGGCTCCTACCTTGTTGATGGCGTCGGGGGTGCCTACAATTGTCAGCCGGTCGCCGAGCTGCAGGATCAGGTCAGGGCTCGCCAACAGCCGCACGCCCGACCGCGACACGCGCGAGATATTCACGGCATAGAGCTTGCGCAGCTTCAGGGAGCCGAGGCGGCGCCCGTTGAGCTGTGGCTTGCTTATGGCGATGGTGCGCGACACGAGGTTCTTGTCGAGAGAGTCCCAATTGATGTCGGGCTTGTTCCAGTCGCGGGAGCTTTTCTCGCCGAAAAGCACTGTCAGTTTCGCCACATCTTCCTCGTTTGTGATCACCAGCACGCGGTCTCCCTCAGACAGCACATCGTCTGGTCCGGGAATCGACACCTGGTCGCCATGCCATATGCGTGATACAACGAAGCGGGGAGCCCCCAGCGCACTTACCTCCCGCAACGACATGCCGCAGATGCCAGGGTTGGTCACACGCAACTCTGCCACATATGTGTGGTCGGAGTCGTCATGGCGTCGTGGCTCGTAGTCAGACGTGCGTGCCACGAACTTCTTGACGAGTATAAAAGCCAGAATCACTCCCACTACTCCAAGCGGGTAGGTCACGGCACAGCTCAGTGCCGCACCCTCGGCGGGAAGCCCCAACTGGCTGATAGCCTGCTGGGCTGCTCCGAGCGACGGTGTGTTGGTGGTGGCGCCGCTGAGGATACCCACCATGTCGGTCATAGGGATAGCCATCAGATAGCTCAACGCTATGGCTACGGCCGTTCCGGCCAGCACCAGACCTAACCCCAGCATATTGAGCTTTATTCCTCCGGTGCGGAACGAGCTGAAGAATCCAGGTCCTACCTTAAGCCCCAGTTCGTAGACAAACAGCATCAGGCCGAAATCCTCGGCATATTTAAGAATCTCCGGGTTGATGGACAGTCCCATATGTCCCGCCAGGATACCGGTGAAAAACACAAATGTCACTCCGAGCGATATGCCGCACACGCGCAGCTTACCCAATCCCAGTCCTATAGCGATTATTACCGAGATCACGCATACGGCCTGTAGCGCCGATTGCTCCAAAAACAGACTTTCAAGCCAATTCATACCGCAAAGTTACACATTCTGCCGCCCATAACCACGCTGTGGCTGCAAAAAGTGCCGTGGCAGGATAATGCCCCATGCGACCGGCGCTCTGAAATCAGGTGCTGTATACAGGCTTTCTGCGGGATACGTTTTTCCCCGTTTTATTTGGAGATGTATATGTTTAAGAGTAAATTTGCCAGTGAAGCACACGCCGAACGGGTTTGGCTTCATGTTGTTATACATTACCTATAAATCATCAAAAGTATCATGGAATTACCTTTTGCCGAATCGTGGCGCATAAAGATGGTTGAGCCCATCCGTACCAGTACACGCAAGGAACGGGAAGAATGGATCAAGGCCGCACACTACAACGTGTTTCAACTCCCTGCCGAACAGGTTTACATCGACCTACTCACCGACTCCGGTACCGGAGCCATGAGTGACCGACAGTGGGCTGCCATGATGACCGGTGACGAGAGCTATGCCGGAGCCAGATCGTTTTTCAGAATGAGGGATACCATCGAACGTATCACCGGTTTCCCGCTTGTCATCCCCACCCATCAGGGCCGTGCGGCCGAAAACGTGCTGTTCAGCGCACTTGTGAAAGAGGGCGATGTGGTGCCCGGCAACTCACATTTCGACACTACCAAAGGCCATATCGAGAGCCGCAAGGCATTTGCCGTCGACTGCACCATAGATGAAGCCCGAGATACACAGCTTGAACATCCGTTCAAAGGGAATGTGGATATAGACAAACTTGAAAAAACGGTAAGCGGCAACAAGGGGCGTGTGCCTTTCATCATTGTAACCATAACGAACAATACCGCCGGCGGACAGCCTGTATCGATGGCAAACCTGCGCGCAGTGCGTGAGCTTGCCGACCGCCACGGGCTGCGCGTGATTTTCGATTCCGCGCGTTTCGCCGAGAACGCCTATTTTATCAAGACACGCGAGGAGGGATACGCCGACAAGAGCATAAAAGAGATTGTACGCGAAATGTTCTCGCTGGCCGACGGCATGACAATGTCGGCCAAGAAAGACGCTATAGTAAATATGGGCGGGTTTATCGCCACACGCCATCAGGACTGGGCTGATGGGGCGCAGCGCTTCTCCATCCCGTTTGAGGGTTATCTCACATATGGCGGCATGAACGGACGCGACATGGAAGCCTTGGCAGTGGGACTTGACGAGAACACCGAATTCGACAATCTGCACACCCGCATCCATCAGGTGGAATATCTGGCAAAACGCCTTGATGAATTCGGCATCCCCTATCAGCGTCCTGCCGGCGGACATGCCATTTTCGTCGACGCGTCGAAAATCCTGACCAATGTGCCTAAAGAGGAATTCCCCGCCCAGACCCTCACCGTAGAACTTTATCTTGAGGCGGGCATACGCGGATGCGAAATAGGCTATATCCTTGCCGACCGCGATCCGGTGACACGCGAAAACCGTTTCGGCGGCCTCGATCTGCTGCGTCTGGCCATACCGCGCCGCACCTATACCGACAACCACATGAACGTGGTGGCTGTGGCTCTCAAGAATGTGTATGATCGCCGCAACGAGATCACCCGCGGCGTGAAAATCACATGGGAGGCCCCGCTGATGCGCCACTTCACCGTGCAGCTCGCCCCGGCGGCAGAATAACCCTGATTCGGACCTTGATATCTTGCGCGTGCGTGCCATGGAACCCAATCCGGGTCTTTATTGCACGCACGCGCAGCCTCTCCGTGAGACGAAAATTCCGTTTATATCGAACGAGCAAAAATATACTAATATCTTGTTGTGCGAAAAAAGCTGAGCCCGATAAACGGAATCAGCTTTTTCCGAATTTTGTGATGTTGGACAGTATCTGCTACATTCAAATTACTTTTGGGTAAAGGTGATGTCGTCAACAACAAGTGTTTGCTTGCCAAAAGTATAGAGACCAACTCCGGCGTAGTCCAATGGCATATATTTTACTTTTAGTATTTCCAGGTCATCGACATAGAACGAAATGGTGGAACCATCAGAAACAAGTTTCCATTCCTGGTTGATTTTCTTGTTTTTGGGCCATTTAACACCCTGCGAAATCATTCCGACCATTTTGTTGTCAACGAATCTGAGAAAATTATACAAAAAAAGCGTAGGAATCTGTATATATTGCCGTCCTACACTTCGAGGCTTCTCGCATTGCCCATCAATAGTCGGACGGCAACGAAGAAGCCCTACGCTTGTATATGCAATCAATGCATCCGACGATATTCCTCCCGGAATATTGTGCCGAATACAAGATAATGAAGGAACTGCCTTCATCAGTAGAAATCATAAGATAATAGAGCTGTGCGGCATTCAACTATTTCATTATATAGAACTTGCAATGTGGAGTTCGGAGCTATAGTCTGTCTCTTGAATCAGGTGGTGATATGGGGTGTCAGAATAGTTCGGAATGTGTACCGAAGCGTACCAGCTTGATTATTCCGGCTTCCTTATCCCACCAAATCAGCAGAGTGTCACTTTCCACGTGACACTCCATATATCCTTTATAATTGCCGGTCAAAATATGGG
>CATJQX010000151.1 GCA_949742535.1 uncultured Muribaculaceae bacterium
CCGACCGATTTTGTTGGCGAGTAGCGAATCCGGGAATCGAACCCGGGTCTCCACCGTGAGAGGGTGGCGTGCTAGGCCACTACACTAAATCGCCATTATGAAAATTTGCTCTATGTTGAAGTCCGAAATGTCTTTCGTTTTTCAACACTGCAAAGGTAAGGACTATTTTTGAACTGACAAAATTTTCGGACAAAAAAATGCATTATTCATACACATTTTTTTGTCCGAAAATTGATGGCATTGATGGCTACACACCTCACACAATAACCTCAGGAGGCATTACAGAGGTGCCAACTTGCTTATCCACAATGGAAATAACGGCCGACAAGGCGCTTCATCAGGTCATGGTCCTTGCGTGCGTCAGCGGCGAGAGTGCGGTCGTTGAAATTACGCAAACGGTTCATAAGCCCAGTCAGCATCGACGTAGGGAAGATGCCGCCGGCCTCATAAATTTCTTTCTGGCTCTCCAGAGCATCGGCGCTCTCGGCACAATTTGCGGGCAGATGTGCCAGACGCGCGGCTTTGGCCTTGTTTTCCTCGCTATGGATATTGACATCGACATATGTGTCACGGGCGAGTTTCTCAGCATCGGGATTCTCGAACCCGCGGCGAGCGGCCACTGCTAGAGCGGCAAGCAACAGATAAATGTCGGCTGATCCGTCGGCGGAACGTATCTCCACAGTCTGTTTCTGCGAGGCATCAAACCCCGAGGGAGTCTCAAGCGGGTTTGCAAGCACACTCATATCGCAATCGGCTGTCCATCCGAGCGGCACCCTTACAAGCACCGAGCGGTTGCGGTCGCCCCAACAAACGTTTGTGGGTGCCTCCTGATGCGGAACGAGGCGGAAATAACTCGTGGGATTGGTGTTTCCAAACGCCGTAATACTCGGTGCAAGCTCCATCAGTCCGGCGATAAGGCGGTGTGCCTCACTGCTCAGGCTGCGGTCAGGACCGAGCATGACATTTTTCCCGTCGCGGGTAAGGCGCATGTGCACATGCAGTCCCGATCCGGCCTTCCCTGTCGTTATCTTCGGGGCAAAGGTCACATTCAGTCCCTCCTCGCTTGCAAGATTCCTGATCACCCATTTGGCAAGCATCAGCTGATCGGCGGCCTCAAGGGCAGCCACCGGGAGAAACTCTATCTCGTTCTGCTCATACACCATGCCGTCGATAGTGAAGTTTCCTACCTCCGAATGGCCATATTTTATTTGTCCGCCGGTCTGTGCGATATACTGCATGCATTTCGCACGGAATCTGTTGAACTTGGCAAAAGGAGCCGACTCGTGGTAGCCCTTCTGATCGGTAGCGGGAAAAGTGCCGTCGTCGGGCGCTATCACATAATATTCCAGCTCACCCATGGCCTCGAACCGCAACCCTGTGGCACGGTGGAATGCATCGCATGCTTTGGCCAGGGTCTGCTCGGGCGATTCAGCCAACGGCTGTCCCTCTTTGTTGAAAAATGTGCACAGCATTACGAGTGTGGGGATCTCGGCGAAAGGATCCACAAAAGCAGTGCTGTATCGCGGGATTACATAAAGGTCGCTGTTGCCGGCCTCTATGAAGGGGAACAGGCTCGACCCGTCTACCCTCTCTCCCGAAACGAGTATTGTTTCCAGATACTTCCGGTTGTTTATTACGAAATTCAACGTCTTGAGCCGTCCGTCGCCTGCGGGGTACATGAAGTTGACCATCTCTATGCCGTTCTGTTCAATGAAAGAGATGATGTCGGCACGGGTGAACATCTTCGGGTCCTTGCCCAGAAATCTCACCACTTTGTTTTTGGCAAGTACTATGTTATCCATGGAAAAGGAATAAAAAAATATTAAGGTAAGCAGTCAAGGCGACGACTGACAGAGCAGCGCCGCCTCAAACCGTTGCTGTTATGTATCAGTCAAGAATGATGTCGCCGAAAAAATCAGGCTGATGGAAATCGGGAGAGGCGGTATGGATCGGCACCCAACTTAGATAATGAGGCTGTGATGTGGCCGACGCGCATTTGTTGAAATTGCCTTTCATGTGTATGGGTTTGCCATTGTATTCGCAGCCAAGCAATTCCAGAGGTATCGCCATGGCCACATTCCATATGAACGAACCTTCCACTTCCTGGAAAGGCCGTGTACCCACGGAGGTGTATCGCTTTATCTGCTTGAGAAAATCGGCGGAGAGCGGAGTGCACTCCCCTTTTGCCGTACAGAAGGCTGCGTTTATAGTACCCACACAGTTCAGCTCGAATACCCAGTATGCAGCCTCACCCGGATCGGGAGCCACATAAAACTCCACACATGAGTCCTCGCTCACAGGGGAATTGTCGGTAAAATTCACTGCACGCAGATAATTGCATCTCACAAGGAAATCTATATAAAGATACTTGTTTGAATGGGCTGCCGTAACTACGGTCAGAGGACGGTATGGAAAACGGTCGGGCCAGTTGAGCGACTCGACCGAAAAACGCGCGCCACATTCTTCAAGAGCATTTACCACCTCATCCATTTTCATGGCGTCGAAAGTGGGATTATATGGTATATGAAGTATATTGTTCTTGCTCATGATAAGAAATTATATTACTGCTTATTTACTAATACGGGGTATCACAGGGCCAGATAGCCCGAAATCCCCTTATACAGCCCGATGAGTGCCATGACAAACAGCACCCCGCTGATTATGCGGTTGAAAATCCACAGGGAGCGCACATTGAAATGCGCCCTTACCTTATTCACGAAATATGTTATGAGCCACCACCACAGCAGCGCGCCTGAGAAAATGCAGGCGTAGCCGAGTACAAAATGGTAGTAGCGGAATTCAGGCAACAGGAAATTGAAACGCGCGAAAAGACCTATTATAAAAAAGAGTATCAACGGATTGGCAAACGTAAACAGGAAGCCGGTGCCAAGATCTTTCCAGAAAGTGTTCTGCACGTTGTCGGGCTTTTTCAATGCGGCTGTAGGATTGGTGCGGAACAGGTAGAAGGCAAATCCTATAAGCACGAGGCTACCTGCGATCTGCAGCAAAAGCTCCTTCGACTCAATGAAATCCGTAATAAAGGATATACCCAGACCGGTAAGCAGGCTGTAGGTAAGATCCGACAATGCCGCTCCCACACCGGTAAACAGAGCCGGGAAACGCCCTTTGTTGAGAGTGCGCTGTATAACCAGCATGCCGACAGGGCCCATAGGCGCCGAAATGAATATGCCTATGAGCAACCCCGAGCTTATGATATGCCAGATATACTCCATAATCATACAAAATTACAGAAACTCCATTAACATTCCAAACAAAGAAAGGATGTTTTATGGCACAGAAAGGC
>CATJQX010000152.1 GCA_949742535.1 uncultured Muribaculaceae bacterium
AAAACGAGAAATTGCCTCACGGTAACTCCTCGTTAAATAATAAACCAATCATTATCACATTTCTTGCAATGGAAAAAGTAATTTTGCTATGTACTATTAAAACACAGAACAAACAGGATGGTTCACAAGAACCGAATTTTTTTGAAAAAAATTTAACCTACAAAAAAAAACAGCATAAACGCGGTTGTGAACACGTTGTGATTTTGTTATCTTTGTATGATGGAAACCGGGTAAGCCAACTGATTTTTTAACTTTGGTGTGAATCTGTTTTGCCCACATGCGGCATACCTTTGCACCGTAGACACCAGTTGGGGACTCCCCCCACAGCCTACACAACACGCAATAAACAAAAAGCACTACATAACAGATGGAAAAAACTCCCAAACCCAAGAAAGTCCCGATAAAGAAGATCGACAAAAACATCGATCCCAAAGAGGCCAAAGCCAACGCTCTGGCACAGGCTCTGGGCAATATCGAGAAAAACTACGGCCGCGGCGCCATAATGAAGCTCGGCGACGAAGCCATAGAGAAGGTTGAAGTGATCTCAAGCGGTTCTATCGGCCTCAATTACGCCCTCGGTGTAGGCGGCTATCCCAAAGGACGTATCATAGAGATCTACGGCCCCGAATCATCAGGTAAGACCACCCTCGCCATCCACGCCATAGCCGAGGCACAGAAAAAGGGTGGCATTGCCGCAATGATCGACGCCGAGCATGCCTTCGACCGCTTCTATGCCGAGAAACTCGGAGTGGACGTGACCAACCTCCTCATCGCACAGCCCGACAACGGGGAGCAGGCACTCGAAATCGCCGAACAGCTTATCCGCTCGGCCGCGATAGACATTCTCGTGGTGGACTCCGTGGCCGCCCTTACCCCGAAAAGCGAGATAGAGGGTGACATGGGAGACCGCAACGTAGGCCTCCAGGCACGCCTAATGTCGCAGGCCATGCGCAAGCTCACCGCCACCATAGCACGCACCAACACGGTATGTATATTCATCAATCAGTTGCGTGAGAAAATCGGAGTGATGTTCGGTCCCTCAGAGACCACCACAGGCGGCAACGCCCTCAAGTTCTACGCATCAGTGCGTGTGGATATACGCCCGGGATCACCCATCAAGGACGGCGACGACGTATTGGGAAAACGCGCCAAGATCAAGGTGGTGAAAAACAAGGTGGCTCCCCCGTTCAAGCGCTGCGAGTTCGACATCATGTTCGGCGAGGGTATCTCCAAGTCTGGCGAGATCGTGGATCTCGGCGTGGAATACGGCATCATCACCAAGAGCGGATCGTGGTTCAGCTACAACGGCTCCAAACTCGCCCAGGGACGCGATGCGGCCAAAGCCGTGATACTCGACAACCCCGAGCTTGCCGAAGAGCTTGAAGAGAAAATTATGGCGGCTCTCCGCGGCCAGGATCCCAACGCCGCAGCTCCCGAAACCGAAGAGGGGGAGACCGATGTTGAAGCAACAGAAGAGAGCGAGGCTCCCGCACCTGCAAAAAAATCAAAAGGCTCGAAAGGGAAGGCCTCACAGCCCGAGCTTGGCGAACTTGACTTCGACACAGATTTCGACGAGGACGACGATTTCACCCTCGAGGAGGATATCTGACCCCGGCAATCACCAATACAAAATCGAGGCACCGCGAAATATACGACGCGGTGCCTCGATTTTACATTGTATAATGAAGCGTCAGCTGCAGGCGCTCTGCAGCACCTCACCCAGTGTGGGATGTGAATGTATGGTGCGGGCAATGGCAGAAGCGGGCATACGCGCCGAGATGGCCAGTGCGGCCTCGGCTATCATATCTGCGGCATGCGGTCCAACAATCTGGCATCCGATCAGTATGCCGGTGGATGGATCGGTCAGCGTTTTCACCACCCCTTCCGGCTCACCCATCGCGAGAGCCTTCCCGTTGGAGCGGAATGTGCGTTTGGCTACCTGGCAGGGCACACCGTCGCGGCAGCACTGCTCCTCGGTCATTCCTGCCATAGCGCATTCAGGCACGGTGAACACAGCGGCGGGCACTACCGAAAGGTCAATATCCTCACCCATCACCACCCGTGCCTGTGCCGAAGCGGCGTGCGCCAACAGCGACATGCCGTTGCAGTCGCCCACGGCATACACCCCGGGTACAGCCGTCTCAAAGCGCGGATCCACCTCTATGCCCCGGCGACCCACCACAGCGCCCGCTTCGGCAAGTCCCTGAGGCACCACCGGCGAACGCCCCACCGCCATCAGCACATACTCGGCATCAACTACAGCGGTCTTTCCCTTGCGGCGGTATTCCACCTGTTTCATCACACCCTCCACAGGACGTATGGCGCACACCTCGGCCTCGGTCTGTATCTCCACACCACGCCGTTTAAGCGCCATGCGGAGCTGTCTGACCACATCCTTGTCGAAAGCGGGAAGTATCTCCTTGCAATACTCAAGCACCGTCACAGGCACTCCGAAAGCGGCGAAAACCGATGCAAACTCCATCCCTATCACTCCCCCGCCGACAATGGCAAGCGAGCGGGGCAGCACAGTAAGCTGGAGCAGCGCCGTGGAGTCCACCGCCAGATGCGCCCCATCAATCGGAAGCGATGCCGCGCGTGAGCCGGTTGCCACGATGATTTTAGGAGCGGTCAGCACGCGGCCTGCGGCTTCCACTTCATGCGGACCGACGAATTTCGCCTCGGCATGAAGTATCTCGGCACCTTCGCAGACAGCTGCCACTGCCTCGCGCAACTGCGCTACAATGGCATCCTTGCGCCCTGCGACACAGGCCATATCCACCGCCGGTGCCTCCCCCGACGGGAGCATAACACCGAACTCCGACGCGGAAGCCACATCGGCGGCCACCTGCGCCGAGCGGCAGAAAGCCTTTGTGGGGATGCATCCGCAGTTGAGGCATGTGCCTCCCAGGTGGTCTTTCTCTATAAGAATCGTGCGGAGACCTTGACGCACGGCGATGGAGGCGGCCTCGTATCCCGCAGGTCCGGCTCCTATTACTATCAGATCAAATTCTTCCATGGGGGGGAGGGGGGAAATGAGAAATTGAGAAAATCAGAGGGGGGGAGATCAGAGGAATCAGAGGTATCAGATATGGGGGAAGTGGGTGATACCTCTGAGATCTCTGATACCTCTGATTCCTCTGAGATCTCTGATACCACACACTTTTCTCATTTTCTTAATTTCTCAATTTCTCTTTTCTTTAATTCTTGGTTTCAATAAATGTCAGGCATGGGTT
>CATJQX010000153.1 GCA_949742535.1 uncultured Muribaculaceae bacterium
ACCGCCATGCTCTGTCTCGCCGCATCCCTGTGCGGCGCGCAGACTACCCCCCTTGAAAAGGGACTCGAAGGGAGAACCGCCGACAACACGGCAATCTCGCGTAAATACATCACCCCGCTCCGGCTCATACCACTTCCGGCAGACCTCACATCCGGTGTGGAGAATGCCGAAGCACTGCTCGGCAGTTTCGACGGACAGCTTACCACCGGAACCCCCGACCTGTGCGTGCTTTCCACCACCGACGGCAAGCATGCCTCCATATTGCTCGACTTCGGTAAAGAACTGCATGGCAGCGTGGAATTCGCGGCCCCGATCCGCCCCTCGCAGCAGGCACTGAAAATACGTGTGCGCATGGGAGAATCGGTAAGCGAGGCCATGAGCGACACGGAAGCCCCGGGAGCCACTGCCACAAACCAGCATTCATTGCGGGACTTCACCGTGGCGCTCCCATGGCTCGGCACACTGGAGACCGGCAATTCCGGCTTCCGGTTCGTGCGCGTAGACCTGCTCGACGATAACGCGGTGCTCCCCCTCAAATCTGTGCGTGCGGTGCTCAAATACCGCGATCTCCCCTATCTGGGATCGTTCCGCTGCAGCGACAGCCGCCTCAATGACATATGGGACACCGGAGCCTACACCGTGCACCTGAACATGCAGGATTATCTCTGGGACGGGGTGAAGCGCGACCGGCTTGTGTGGGTAGGCGACATGCATCCCGAGGTAATGACAATCGCGAGTGTGTTCGGAGACACAGATGTAGTGCGCAAAAGCCTTGATTTCGCGCGCGACAACGCCCCGTTGCCTTCATGGATGAACGGCATCGCCGCATACTCCATGTGGTGGGTGATCATACACCGCGACCTCTATATGTATGGCGGCGACCTGTCATATCTCAACAATCAGCGCCAGTACATGAAAGAACTTTTCAAGGTGCTTGCCGCCGCCACAGACGGCAACCGCGAGAATCTGCAAGGGGGACAACGGCTTCTTGACTGGCCTACTTCGGAGATGCCAGATGTGATACATGCCGGCTATCAGGCACTGATGGTGATGGCTATGGAGGCGGGAGAGCAGATCGGCGAATGGACCGGCGACAAGGAGATGCGCGAACTGTGCGCATCCACAGCCGGGAAACTCCGCCGACACAATCCCGGATCATGCGGGAGCAAACAGGGAGCAGCCATGCTCGTACTCGCCAATATGGCCGACAAGCCTCAGAAAGAGTGTGACATAATAGCCGAGAACGGTGCCCACGGATTTTCAACATTCTTCGGCTACTACATGCTGCGCGCCCTGGCCGAGGGGGGACGGTTCGAGGAGGCCATGCAGATCATGTCGGACTACTGGGGGGCGATGCTCGACCTCGGCGCCACCACCTTCTGGGAAGACCTGAACTATGCCGAGGCGCTCAAAGCCGCCCGCATAGACCAACAGGTGCCTGACGGCGCATATGACTACCACGCATCATCGGGCGACTACTGCTACAAGGGGCACCGCCACAGCTTCTGCCACGGATGGGCGTCAGGACCCACATCATGGCTGTCGCAATATGTGCTCGGGATAACCCCGCTCGAACCGGGTTGCCGCAAAGTGTCCATAAAACCGCATCTGGGAAAACTGGAATGGGCGGAAGGGAGCTTCCCTACCCCCTACGGTGTGATACGCGTGAAACACACACGCGATGCCGGCGGAAAAGTGTCGACGCAATATGACGCTCCCGCAGGAGTCGAGGTAGTCCTCTGACAGAATCAACCGCGATCTTACTCCCGCTCAAAAAACGTGCGGGCAACCATAGCGGCGGCATGGCGCAGATTGCGCTCTGCCGCCGTTTTCTTCATAGCTTCGTCAAGAGGCATACCGGATGGCACGATGCACACCACATCGGCAAAACCGGCAGACATGAGGCGATCCCTGTCGGCCACACCGCCTGCAAGCGCAATGACCGGCACACCCTTGCGCATGCCCGCTTCCAGCACACCGTATGGAGCCTTTCCCGAAAGGGTCTGGGCGTCGATATGCCCTTCGCCGGTGATAATAAGGGAAGCATCGGAAACAATGCTGTCGAAACCGGTCAGCCGCAATGCGGTGGTTATGCCCGGCACCATCTCCGCATTGAAAAACGCCATGAAAGCCGCGGCGGTACCACCTGCGGCACCTGCCCCCGGCATGGAGGCTATATCTTTCCCTGTAATGCCGCGCAGACATTCCCCGTAACGTGCCAACGCCCTGTCAAGAAGCGCAACATCGCTTTCCGACGCACCTTTCTGGGGGCCGAATATGGCCGACGCGCCGCAGGGGCCTGTCAACGGATTGTCCACATCGCACAGAACCGTGAACCGGCACCGCATTATGTCCTCTCTCGCCGATGTGGTATCTATGGAGGATAGACGCGCCAACGGCGCTCCCCCCTCGGGAAGTTCGTTTCCCTCATTGTCGAGAAACCGCACGCCCAACGCGCGCAGCAGCCCCGTGCCCCCGTCGTTGGTGGCGCTTCCGCCAAGCCCTATGATGAAACTGCGGCATCCGCGTGAATATGCATCGGCAATAAGCTCACCGGTGCCGCGTGTGGATGCCGCACACGGGTTACGCTCCGATCGTGAAAGCAGAGGCAGACCGCTCGCCTGCGCCAGTTCTATCACGGCGCTCTCCACAGTCTCCCCATGCGGTTTTACCATCGCATATCGTGCATTGACGGGGCGCCCGAAAGGATCCGCCACCCTTACGGTGACATACCTCCCTCCGAGCGCCCCGGCTATCATTTCCACTGTACCTTCCCCACCGTCGGCCACAGGCACGCAGACCGTCTGCACACCATCTGCCGAGGCGAGCACACCACACGCCACAGCAGAGGATGCCTCAGCCGCCGTCAGCGATCCTTTGAAAGAATCGCACGCCACCACCACCTTTCTGTTTTCTGTCAAACGGTCAATCTTTGGTAAGATCAAGCACCACGTTGTCTTTCCCCTTCTCGTGGTAATATTTCTTAAGCGGATGGGCGGTCATCTCGTCGTATACAGCGCGGTTGCGGTATATGTCGATGGCCATGTAGACCGCCGCACGCATCGATTCTTCCGACGCTTTCCCCTTTCCGGCGATATCGTATCCGGTGCCATGATCGGGAGATGTGCGCACCACAGGCAGCCCGGCTGTGAAATTCACACCGTTTTCCATCGAGAGTGTCTTGAACGGCGCCAGTCCCTGGTCATGGTACATGGCCAGCACACCGTCGAATTTGGCATAAAGTCCGCTACCGAAAAATCCGTCGGCGGCATATGGACCGAAAGCTTGTATCTTCTTGTCCCATGCTTTTGCTACAGCGGGTGCGATGATCTCCTTCTCTTCCGATCCGAGAAGCCCGTTCTCGCCGGCATGCGGATTAAGCGACAGCACGGCGATGCGGGGCTTCACGATGCCGAAATCTCTCTTCAGCGAATTTTCAAAGAGGGTTATCTTTTCCAGCACCCCCTCTTCCGTTATTGCCGCCGGAACTTTTGAAATAGGGAGGTGTGTGGTTACAAGCGCCACACGCAGTTTGTCATTGCAAAGAACCATCAGTGATTTCTCACCATCACCCACAGACGCCTCAAGGTACTCGGTGTGTCCCGGGAAAGAGAAGAGATCGCTCTGTATGTTATGCTTGTTGATCGGGGCGGTCACCAGAATGTCTATCTCCCCGGCACGCAGGTCGGCTACGGCACGCTCCAGAGCGGCGAATGCGGCCGCTCCGGCCTCGGTTGTCGATTCCCCCGGTGAGATATGCGCTTCCTGCCCTATGACGTTGATTATGTTCAACGCGTCGGCACGCGCCTGAGCCGGTTCCGCAATCTGTACCACAGGAGTGCCCTGCAGCTCTAGCCCCTTTCTGTAAAAGGCCGCTATCTTGGCACTTCCGTAAACCACGGGGGTGCATAGCTCAAGCATGCGGTTGTCGTCAAATGCCTTGAGTATCACTTCATATCCGACACCGTTGAAATCGCCGTGTGTGATCCCCACGCGCAGCAATCCGCTTCCCCCCTGTTGTGCCGGCGCATGCGCGGCATCCTGCTGCTTACGCTCACCTCCGCCGTTTTTCTTGCCGGAGGGCTGATTTTTAGGCGCTTTCGCATCGTCATGCGGCGTCTGTGTATCTTCTTTCATTTAATTATCAGTTAAAAGGATTTCAAATGTTATGCCGCCGCAGTGAGCGGCGCCCATATGTGAGCGTAAAGGTAAGCAAATTTTCATTGCGGAGCAAATCATGCGGCCGCAGGGGCGCGGCGGTCATTTCAGCGCATTGCCGTCTGAGAAGGCGTTGCCGACCTTTTCGCCAAGCGCGATATAACCGTTATGGACCGGATCGAAGGTTATCAGCTGCATTTTCTCTACGTCGGGCTTGCCGTCCTCAGCCAGATATTCCTCCCGGCATACGATGTTTACAATTTCAGCTACGATATAGAAACCGGTCTCAGACTCATAGAGCTTCTCTTTTATGCGGCACTCCATCGCCATGGGGAAACAGTCGAAAAGGGGCGCGTCCACGTTTTCCGCCTTGTGCGATTCCCACCCCGTGCGGGCCATCTTGGCGGGCTGCTTTTTCGCACTGACCAGACCGACATAATCGGAGGCCACGAGTGTATCTTTGGTAGCGAACGCCACGGTGAATTCCCCTTTGCGGTTCAGATTCTCTGTAGTGGCATGCGCGCCCATCGAGATCATTATCTCATTATAATCCCACTGTCCGCCCCATGCGGCATTCATGGCATTGGGAGTGCCGTCGGCATTATATGTGCCTATGATGAGCACCGGCTGCGGGAGCAGCCACGCTTTTTGCTTGAAACTTTTCATACTCTATTTTTATTTAAAAAAGTCATGAAAATTATTACGTATAAGTAAGTCGTGGAAATTATTTTATATTGTCTGGGAGCATACTTTCAGTCGGTTTTTGTCCGAAGATGAAGGAGTGTAGCGGGCTACACGACTGAAGATGAGGGCAAAAAGCGGCGAAAGGATGCCCCAGATAATATAACGCCTGTTGTATGTTTTATGCGGAATAATTTTCATGACTTACTTAAGAAAGATAATATAAAATAATTTCCACGACTCACTTACTTTGTTTACATACATGACCATCACTGTCAGTCACCGCAACTGTCGAGGCCGAGCTGCACAGGCTCTTCCCCGCAGTCGGTATCAGCACAGGAGGGAAGCGGCGGGATACGCCTGACGAAGCGGGCGGGATTTCCGGCCACCACCGTGTCGGGAGCCACATCGCGGGTAACGACACTCGCAGCGCCTACCACGGCATTGTCGCCTATGGTCACACCCGGCAATATTGTTGCCCCGGCCCCTATCCATGCGTTCTTTCCGATATGCACCGGCTTGCAGGTTATGACCTGGCGCTCATAAAGGTCATGGTTGTTGGATATGATCTGCACATTGGCCGCTATCATGGCTCCGTCATCGATCGTGATGCCGCCGGCCGACATCATAAGACATCCCGGCATAACCACAACATTGCGCCCTATTCCGACCATATGCGGCCTTACAGCCGTCAGAGGCGCGCTGACACTGCTACCCTCCCCCATCGTCGGGAAGATTAGGCGCATCAGTTGCTCATACTCAGCCGTGCCGGGCATGGTATGGTTGAACCTGAATATGAGCTGCGCTTGTTCACGGGCAAGTGCCAGTTCTTCGGATGTCTGTTTCGTCACGTCGATTCTCAGTTCATGAGAGTTTCCGTAATTTCTGTCAGTTTCCATTGTCTTGCTTCAGTAAAATCGTTTTTCAGATTGCAAAAATAGTAACAAGAGTAGAATTTACATAATCCCGCACAGCGGTTTTCCCAATCTTGTCGCCGTTAGCTTCATCATTCTGTGGAGAAAATCTATACCGGGGACAAGTTAAATTAGCAAAAAGTTTGTAAATTAAAGAAAGTTTTGTAATTTTGCACCCGATTTAAGAAAACAGCGCACATATTGCCACGCGCAAGCGCAGTTTGATTGCACACTCTATCTCCGCACAAGCCATAGTCGGCACTAAGAAAAACCAAACAACTATATATACTCCAACAGGTACAAAATCAACTATGGACGTAAAACTGTTTATCGAAGATTTAAAAGGACGATTCCCCAACGAACCTGAATATCTTCAGGCTGTGGAAGAGGTAGTAAATTCAATCGCAGACGTTTATTCACAATACCCCGCCTTCGAGAGAGTGAACCTTCTGGAACGTCTCTGCATTCCAGACCGAATCTACACATTCCGCGTGTCCTGGGTCGATGACAGCGGACGTGTCCGCAACAACATGGGCTACCGTGTACAGCACAACAACGCCATAGGCCCGTACAAAGGTGGTATACGCTTTCATTCATCAGTAAACCTGAGCATACTCAAATTTCTCGCATTCGAGCAAACATTCAAAAACTCACTCACAACACTCGCGATGGGTGGTGCGAAGGGAGGATCAGACTTCTCCCCCAAAGGCAAGAGCGACATGGAGATCATGCGTTTCTGCCAGGCATTTGTAAATGAACTTTACCGACATATAGGCCCGGAGACCGATGTACCCGCCGGCGACATAGGCGTTGGCGGACGCGAGGTAGGCTACATGTTCGGATGGTACAAGAAGATGACCCGCGAATTCACCGGCACTTTCACCGGCAAGGGTCTTGACTTCGGCGGCTCCCTCATACGCCCCGAAGCCACCGGTTACGGCAACGTGTATTTCCTCCAGAACATGCTCGCCACCCGCGGCATCGACCTCAAGGGGAAACGTGTGGCGATCTCGGGATCGGGCAACGTGGCCCTCTACACCGCACAGAAACTGCTGTCGCTCGGCGCACAGATAATCTCGTTCAGCGATTCCGACGGCTCTATCGTAGCGCCTGAGGGTATAACCCAGGAACAGTTCGAGGAGATCTTCGACCTCAAGACGCTTTACCGCGGCCGCATCTCGGAATTCGCCGAGAAACATCCCGACGTATGCACATACTATCCGCGTGAACGTCCGTGGAAGCATGTGGGCAAAGTTGACATAGCCATGCCTTCCGCAACCCAGAACGAAGTAGACGGCGACGACGCACGCGCCCTTCTGGCCGCAGGATGCTTTGCCGTGAGCGAGGGCGCCAACATGCCTTCCACTCCAGAAGCCATCGCCGAGTTCCAGAAAGCACGCATCCTCTATGCACCGGGCAAGGCGGCCAACGCCGGAGGTGTGTCGGTCAGCGGCCTCGAGATGGCACAGAACGCACAGATGCTACGCTGGACAGCAGAAGAGGTTGACAACCGCCTGCGCCAGATCATGGCCGACATCCACACCCAGTGTGTGGAGCACGGCACCGAAGCCGACGGCTACATCAACTATGTACGCGGCGCCAATACAGCAGGCTTCCTCAAGGTAGCGCGTGCCATGATGGCTCAAGGAGTGGTGTAACCCACCCCTTACCGAAATAAACAACGAGGGTGTGTCATAATGGCCCATCTGGGTCGTCGCCTGAGGGATTCGGGTTCGGTCATTGACCAAAGTCAACTCCCGTCACCCTCACCCTCAGGCTCCTACCATCTGGAACCATTCTGACAGCACCCTCCCCATCCGGCCTCAGCCGGGAAAACAAAGTGTGATTTTAGAATCGGTCCGGCACAGGCGCCATATATATCGTATCCTTTTCTAATGAGATAATGCATTTCTGCCCGTTCACTTTTGCCACGACATCAGACAGCTTTTTGGAGGGAACCTCACTTACTGGTATCTTTATTACATTGCCCGCTTTCTTGGGATCCATGAAGTAGCGTGGATTGAGGTAAACCAACGGACGACCACCCATAAAATACAATATTATAGTGGATTTTTCCTCGGCAGGCAGACTCTGAGCCCTCTCACTGCTGCACAGCAACCCATTGACATAAATCCGGCTGTCGGCAGGATATGTCGAGAAATCGTCAATCACAAAATCACATGCTTCAGGATACGGTTCCGGAAACGGCAGAGTGGCAAACTTTTCCCCATCTTCCTTGTCTAACGCCTGGTACAGCGGATTCGGATCATCAACATCCTTGCGTGTTTCCACAACCAGTTTCTTGCCGTTGTCTTCACCGGTAACAGAGATCAACAACGATGCCGGAATGCGGTCGAACTCAGCGCGTGTCACAGGCTCGCCGTCAACCACAAATTTTTCAGCGTCGGGAAACACAATATCGACATAAGATTTTTTGAACGCGTAAAGCTGGTCGTCATTAAAGAAACGGACCATACAATATTCACTGTCAGACAATCCAAGAGCGGAAAGTTTGTCCATAGTCGTGAACAGTCCTTCATCAAGCATCTTTGGCGTAAGGCTGGCCCCGGAAATAACAAACACATTAGACAGGCCGGACTCCGTGACAGTATCACCCGCGGCAATCTGAGCGTCAATGCGCTGCATAGCCCGGGAAGGTTTATTGGCACAATTACCCATAAAGGAGGCGAAAAGCAATGCCACCGCGATAGAGAATAACGAATTTTTCATGGTTATAGATTTTGAAAACTAAGACTTCATTAATTGATGTCATGCATTTTTGCAAAGATACGAAAAATCCGGCATATTGTAGAATATATGTCCACTTTATGCCTGTTTTTTCCACATCCAGCACATGGCTTAAGAAAACTGCGGCTTTGCTGTTTCGCAGAATTTGGTTATCTTTGTATGCCGCAAAATATATCCAGACAAAATAGGGAGTACCCTATCATAACAGGCCATGAACGAGCAGAACATATCAGAATACGCCCCTGAAACCGGCGCACAGGCTGGAGACAGAGCAACAGCCGGGACACCGGATATTTTTCAATTTGAAGAGAAACAGGAGAGCCAGACCCCCGACATCCCTGTGGATTATGCCGAGGAAGACATAAAGACACTCGACTGGCGCGAGCACATACGCTTGCGCCCCGGCATGTATATCGGCAAACTCGGCGATGGCTCCTACAACGACGACGGCATCTATGTGCTGCTGAAAGAGGTGCTCGACAACGCCATCGACGAATACATGATGGGATATGGCAAACAGATAACGGTAGATCTCGAAGGATCAACCGTGAAAGTACGTGACCACGGACGCGGCATACCTCTGGGCAAACTTGTGGATGTGGCCTCTAAGATGAACACCGGAGCCAAATATGACTCCAAGGCGTTCAAGAAATCGGTAGGTCTCAACGGTGTCGGCATAAAGGCTGTGAACGCCCTCAGCGACAGTTTCGTCATCAGCTCGCACCGCGACGGCATGATGCGCACCGCCACATTTGCCTGCGGCGAACTGCTTGAGGTGACCCCGGAAATTCCCACCGAAGAACCGAACGGCACATTCGTGCAGTTCACCCCTGACGGCACCATATTCCGCGAATTCAGCTACAACCAGGAGTTCATAGTAACCCTCCTGAGAAACTACACCTACCTCAACACCGGTCTGGCCATATATTTCAACGGCAAGCGTTTCCTGTCACGCAACGGCCTGCTCGATCTGCTGAAAGCCAACATGACCAAAGAACCGCTTTACCCCGTGATACACCTCAAGGGGGAAGACATAGAGGTAGCCATAACCCACGCCAACCAGTATGGCGAAGAGTATTACTCATTCGTCAACGGGCAGCACACCACACAGGGAGGCACCCACCTGGCAGCTTTCAAGGAGTCTGTCTCACGCACCATAAAGGATTATTTCAGCCGCAGTTTCGACTACTCCGACATACGCAACGGCATGATTGCCGCCATCAGCATAAAAG
>CATJQX010000154.1 GCA_949742535.1 uncultured Muribaculaceae bacterium
GCACATGGAGCCTGGATGCGGCTCGCTCCGGTAAGGGAACGCCGGCGCCGCTATCTGCGCTACACCTACGGTGACCAGTGGAGCGATACTGCCGTGGGTCCCGACGGGGAGATCACAACCGAAGGGGAACTTGCCGCTTCGGGTGGCCGCAAACCTCTGGCCAACAATCTTATCCGCCGGCTTGTGAAAACCGTGGTAGGGCGTTACCGTATGAACGCCGAGGGGGAACGGAGAGACACCTCACCCTTTGACACGGAAAAAGCCGCCCCTGCGGAGGAGGGGTGGCGCAGACGCAATGAAATTGACGAACTCGATGCCCGCACCCTCGAGGAGTTTCTGATCTCAGGTATGGCCGTGCACCATCTAAGCCGCGAGAGGCGTGTAAGAGGGGAGGGAGTATGGGTGGACGCCGTCTCTCCCGACGATTTCTTTGTGAATGCCATACGCGATCCGCGTGGACACGATATGGAGATGGCGGGGCGTCTTCTGAGTCTCGGCATCGGGGAAGTGGTGATGAGATTCGCGCGGGGCGACCGCGAGAGAGCGGTGGAGCTGAGGCGCCTTTATGCCTCGCTGCAGGGAGCGTCGTCGGTGTTCTGCTCCGATACCATAAGTGCGGACGGAACAGGATCGTTTTTCCATGCACCCGCCGGGCGATGCCGGGTAGTGGAAGTGTGGACTCTCGAGTGTGTGGAAAGGTGGCGGTGCCATGATCCTCTTGACGCCACTTTCCGGCTTATAGACGGCATGGAGCGTGAGAAGGTGGAGCGAACGAACTGCCACCGGCGGAAGGAGGGGTTGCCGCAAGTGGAAATGAGATGGGAGACATGCACGGTGTGGCACTGCCGTATGCTTGCTCCCGACGGCACTGTGCTCGACGAGTATGATTCACCTCTGAAAGGGGGCGCTCTCCCCTTTGCCGTGAAATTCTATCCCCTGGTGGATGGCGATGTACATTCACTTGTGGAGGATGTTCTCGATCAGCAGCGGTATGTGAATATCCTTATAACGATGATGGACCGCATGATGGAGACGGCGGCGAAAGGTGTGCTCCTTTTTCCGGTGGGATGCAAGCCCGACCATATAAGCTGGCGCGAGATTGCAAACCGGTGGGCCGACCCAGGGGGAATTGTTCCTTTCAAGCCGTTCATGGGGGCCGAGCCTCACCAGGTGGTGACACCGATGGCCGATATAGGCGCACGCGACATGCTCAAGACCCAGATAGACCTGTTCGAGGATGTCTCGGGAGTGAGCGGAGCGCTTATGGGGAAGGCGGCGGGAGCCGGTGTGGGCGTAGAGCGCTATGAGAGCGAGGTTCGCAATGCCGCGGTAGCTGTGCTCGACCTCCTGCGCACATTCAGCCATTTTACCGGCACGCGCGACAGGCTGGCCGCCGCTCTGGGGGCGAAGTAATTTCTCAGGCCACACTTCGATTTAACACTGCTGGGCATCGTTTTCGCACTGGTGGCAACTTATCTTTGCAGCAGACTTCAACACGTGCCTGCTTTTTCCTTTAAACCTGAAATTATTGATCTGAAGAATGGAGAACTATCAAGAGAGGAACGCCGATTTCCTGAAGTCGGTGCAAGAATGGCAAGAGAGGGGTAAGGCACTCACAGGCCGTCCGTTGTCGGTGCGGACGGCGGTGAGGAAAGCCCTCGAAGGTGGCGCTCCCCGTTTTTACATCACACGGGAGCATGTATGGAAAAAGATGCGGGAGCGTCGCCGCCGTCTGCCTCCGGCTGAGAAACCTCACCGCCGTGCCATGTGGGAGGAGATCAGTCAGGCGCTTGAAGAGCGTCAGCGCCAGGTGCCGGGTGAAAGCCGGTGGGAGGCGCTGGATTATGTGCTGTGCCGCCATAGTCCGTCGGGATTTTTTATTACCGAGCCGTATGCACTGCGGCTTGTGTACAATGAGATGAGAAAACGGGATACCAACAACAAGAAAAGAGACGGTAAACAATGAGAATAGAACTGAACGACAGCGCCATATGCGACGAGATACTTGCCCTCACTGCCTTGAGAAACAGCGGGCGGCGTGACAACGGCGAGGAGACCGCCCTTCTTACGCGCGACTTCCTGCCGGGACTGAGAAATATGGTGAGGATGATGTTTGCGGAAACGGTGGTGGAGCTGCACGGCTATGTGAGGGAGTGCGGTCTTGACGACGCCGATCCCTCGCCGAATCTTCCATATGGCGGTGAAAGCTGCATGAGGCTTATGGTGGAGCTTACAACGGGAGCGGAACCGCAGTCGGGGATGTCATTGGCTATAAAACGCACTCTGGAGCATCTGGTGGCGGTGAAAGTGCTTGAGGCGATTGCAGGACCGGGTGATATGGAGTTCGCCGATACGCTTGGAGCGCAGCGTCTGGCGGCTTTGGGGAGTCTGAGGAATACCCTTGACAGTATGGAGAGCATCCCGTCTGCGGTGACGGGCTACCGCTTCTGAATCAGCGGTAAGCGTTAGGTTAATAATGGTGGTGTGCCGGAATTTGCGGATGACGGATGCCACCATTGTTATTTGCGGCGCAGCAGCAGGATGGCCGGCGTGATGAGTAATGCGACAGCTGCAACAGACAACATGCAGACAAGAAGGTCTGAAGGCTCAAGAAGCACTGGGTAGGCATCGAGAGACATAAGAGAGGGATCGGCTGCGTTGAGCTTTATCCACCCGAAATGCTGCTGACACAATACCAGTGCCGATCCGAAAATAATTCCGGCCGTTCCTCCCAGAATCACTATAAGCCATCCCTGATTTACGAAAATGCGGTCTGTAAGGCTTTTTGTGCCTCCCATGGCGCGGATTATATTCATGTTCCCCTCCTTTTCGAGCATCATCATCGAGAGGGTGGACACGATGTTGAACGACGCTATTATCAGAATAAAGCCGAGCATGAGGAATGTGATCCATTTCTCTATGGCGATCATGCGGAATGCCTGCTCCTGTTGTTGGAAACGGTCTTTGACCTCTATGCCGAGGGGGGCGGTGGCTTTTTGGAGTGCGTCGGCAAGATATTCCGTATCGGTGCCGCCCGCGGCCGTCACTGCGATGGCTGTGGCGGCATCGTCGTAGTTCAGAAGTTCTGCTGCGGTGCGGTAGGGGAGCAGTATCATACTTCGGTCATATTCCTCCTGTTCGATCTGGTATACCCCTTTGGCACGCATCTGCCGTTTGCGGAACGCTCCCATCGGATTTGCCGGATTGATGCGCCCCTCGCGCCGCGGTTCATAGATCTCGAAGTCGCAGAGACCGTGGGTCGGACGCAGATTCAGCTGCATCGCCACCCCCACACTAAGCAAAGCACCGTCGTGCGGCACAGTGTCGGTATCGCTGTCGAGGAAACTTCCATGAAATGTCTGTGCCCCGTCGATAATCACATCCCCTACTCCGGAGGCTTTGAGGCCGGTATCGGTCATCCCCTTTATCATCACCCCCATCTGCCTTTCTCCGGCCACGGCAAACGCCTGTTCGGTGATCTCCGGCTCTGCGGCCGCCACACCCTGAATGGACCGCAGGACCGTGCACAGCGAGTCGACCCCCTCCATGGTCTTTCCCGCAATGGGAGTGAGCCTGAAATCAGGGTCGAGTTTCGAGAGTTTCTGTCCGGCCAGCGAGCTGAACCCGTTGAAGACAGAGAGCACTATGATCATTGCGGCCGCGGCCACGGCAACCGCCATTACGGAGATGGCGGAAATGACGTTGACAGCACCGTGCGACTTGCGCGACAACAGGTAGCGCAGCGCGATAGTCAAAGAAAGGCGAGACAATTGGTTTTGAGCCTGGAGGGTTATGATTGCGTATTCGTATTGTTGAGCAGCTTGTCGATATTCTCTATGTAGTCGAGCGAGTCATCGAGGTAGAAGCTGAGTTCCGGTGTCTTGCGTAGCTGAAAACGCACCTTCTGCGCCAGTTCGTAGCGTATGGTCTTGGCATTGCGTGTGATGTTCTCGAGTATCTCCTGCGCTTTTGAGGAGGGGAATATCGAGAGATATGCTTTTGCAATGCTGAGGTCGGGGCTGATGCGCACGGCGGATACCGAGATCAGTATGCCGTGGGTCTTGGCGGTCTGGAGACGCAGTATCTCGCTCAGCTCTTTCTGTAAAAGACGCGATATTTTGGCTTGGCGGGTAGTTTCCATAATAAGTAACAGTTCAAAATAAGTTCATATTAATGTGGCGCCGCGGTGATGTTTTTCCCGTGGGCCGGCTGGCGGATATCATTATAACAAAACATCCTTGTGCAAAGTTAACAAAAAATCCGGTAGCATCGGAGCCGGCGGGGATAATTGTTAAATGTGTTAACAGGGCGTCGCGATTCGGCAAATTAGGTTAAATTTGTACCCCTTTTAAAGCGCCGGCGTGTAGGCGCGTCATTTTACTGAATATTTATGATTAAGAGAATTCATGCCATGATCATGGCAGCAGTCTCCCTAACGCTGGGAGCTGCCGAACCCGCCAATTATTATTCTTCCTGCGAGGGGAAGACCGGCGAAGCGCTCCTGAAAGCTCTGGCAGGGGTGGTAAGCAATCACAAGAATGTGGGCTACGACGGATTGTGGGAGGTCTACAAGACTTCCGACGTGCATCCCGACGGCACCCTGTGGGACATATACACCACAAAGAACTGGGGCAAGACTTTCACCAAATGCGGCAACTACAAGGTGATCGGCGACTGCATCAACCGCGAGCATTCTTTCCCGAAAAGCTGGTGGGGAGGCAAAAAGGCGACCCAGTATTCTGACGCCTACCATCTGTATCCTACCGACGGCAAAGTCAACGGCCAGCGCAGCAATTATCCATACGGGGAATGCGCCGGCGGAAAATCATTGGCAAACAACGGCAACGTGCGCGCTCTTGGACGTCTTGGCGCGAGCACGTTCAGCGGTTTCAGCGGCACTGTCTTTGAGCCGGACGATGAATACAAGGGGGATCTCGCCCGCTCATATTTCTATATGGCCACCGCCTACAACAGCAGCATAGCGCAATGGACGCAGGGGAACGGCTCGCAGATGCTTGCAGGAAACTCCTACCCCGTGTTCAAGGAATGGAGCATCAACCTATTGCTGAAATGGAGCCGTCAGGACCCTGTAAGCGACAAGGAGGTGAACCGTAACGAGGCCATCAGCCGCCACCAGAACAACCGCAACCCCTTCATCGACCATCCTGAACTGGTGGAATATATCTGGGGTAACAAAAAGGGTGTGGCATGGTATATAGGTGCCGGCAACGATCCCTCAATATATGCGCCTGCCGACGGCAGTGTCATAGACCTTGGCGTAAGCTCCACTGGAAGCACACGCTCCGTGCGGGTAGAGGTAAAAGGAACCGCACTGTCGGGTGACGTGCGTGCCTCGGTGAGCGGTGCGGGATTCAGCGTCACCCCTTCTTCACTGCGGGCGGATGCGGTAAACGGCGCCGGAAGCGCCGTCACTGTAAGCTATATGTCGGAGACGGCAGGCACCGCCTCGGGTGTGCTTACTCTCACCTCCGGAGATGTGACTAACGTATGCACACTGTTGTGCGCTACTGTCGACGGGCTCCCCGCCGGCGAGGCCACCAATGTGACCGAAACCTCTTTTGTGGCACGTTGGAGCTGTATAGATGATCCCACCGATCTGTATATAGTGAATGTATACCGCGACGGCGAGGAGATAGACGAGTCACCTATGAGCGTGCGCGCCGGTGACGAGATGCTAATGGTTGAATCCCTGGAGCCGGAGACTACATATACCTACACCGTAAGCAACGGACGCATAACCTCCGCTCCCGTGACTGTGACGACACTTGCCCCGCAGCCATCCATACAGCTTCTCTACGACGGCGATCTGGCTTTCGTGGCTATGCCGGGCGAGCCGTCGGCTATCGCCGAACTCCTTATTGATGCCGACAACATATCGGAGGATATCACAGTAAGGGTAGAGGCTCCTTTCCGTGTGAGCACCGACAAATCAAACTGGGGGCTTACAACAACCCTCACACCCGATGAAGACCGTTTCTATCTGCAGATGCTTTCACAAAGCGAGGGTGTGTACA
>CATJQX010000155.1 GCA_949742535.1 uncultured Muribaculaceae bacterium
AATGAAAAAAGAATCCGGAAAATTTTCCGGATTCTTTTTTCATTACCCCTCCTTTGTATTGTGGCGCCCATTATGGGGTCAGCGGATTATAATTTCGGCATTGGCAGTCACTGGATAACAAGTGAATGTCAATGCCGGAAATTTAAAAATTGTGGATGGTGTAGTTGTCAGATTTTATTGACTGTGAATACCCGGCTGTTCAGACGGTTGAGAGTGAATAGCGGGAGGCCGACGGTCATAAGGTATTCGCCGGAATATTCGCCTATTGTCTGGTCGTTTCCGTCGGTGCGGTCTGTTTCTGTCACGCGGTAGCGTGTGGCGGGGTCGAGACCGTTCAGTTTTACGTTGGCCTCCGATTTGAAGATCCCCTGTTTGTAGCGGGGATAGAGGTCGAAGGTAAAGACCACAGCATTGCCACCGTTCTTGCCTACATACATTGTTGCGGCGTGCTGTCCCTCGTAGGGGGAGACGAGGCGGTACTGGTCACCTTCGAGGATAACCGGTTTGAGGCTTTTGTAATTTTTGATCGCGCGCTGGCAGTATTTCACATCATCTTCCGACATGTCGTCGAGTTTGATGTCGAAACCGAGTTTACCCATCATGGCCACATTGGTGCGGAACTTTACAGGTGTGGAACGGTTCCAGGTGGTGACATGGGCGCAGAGGGTCTTGGCGGGGAAAATCTGTGAGAATCCCCACTGTATGTAAAGACGCTCCACGGGATCGGTATTGTCGCTTGGCCAGAATTCGGTGAAGTATTTGAGACCTTCGTAATCAGAGCGGCCGCCACCACCCGAGCACATCATCATCATCAGGTCGGGATATTTTGCCTGGATGCGTTCAAGAACGTTGTAAAGTCCGTTGACATAGTCCACATAGAGGTGGTTCTGGCTCATCTTCTCGTAATTGGAGTAGATGTTGGTGATGGGGGAGTTGCAGTCCCATTTGAAGAATGCTATGTCGGGGTATTTTGTCATGAGACCGTCCACGACGCCGAATACATAGTCCTGCACTTTGGGGTTGCTCAGGTCGAGCACAAGCTGGTTGCGGAAATAATATTCGTCGCGGTTGGGGAGGGTTATCACCCAGTCCTTGTGCTGCTCGTAAAGTTCGCTCTTGGGGTTTACCATTTCAGGTTCAATCCAGAGACCGAATTTCACTCCGTTTTTCTTGGCAGCTGTAGTGAGTGCGCCGATGCCGTTGGGAAGTTTGTCTTTGGTCTCCGTCCAGTCTCCGAGCCCCTGTGTGTCGCTGTGTCGCGGATATTTGTTGGCGAACCATCCGTCGTCGAGCAGGAACATGTCCACCCCGAGTTCCTTGGCTTCCCCTATAAGGTTGATCAGTTTCTCCTCGTCGAAATCGAAGTATGTGGCTTCCCAGTTGTTGAGAAGGGTCATGCGGGTGTCGTTTCCTTTGTGTATCTGGTGGTCGCGTGCCCAGTCATGGAAGTTGCGGCTCGCTTTGCCTCGCCCCTGGTCAGAGAGGGTGAAGATAAATTCAGGGGTGGTGAATGTCTCCCCTTTCTGGAGCGTGCGTGCCGAAGCATACGGGTTGATGCCTGAGATCACACGAAGTTCTCCCTTGTGGTCCACTTCGAAAGTGAAGCGGAAGTTGCCTGTCCATCCGAGAGTGCCCACGAGTATGTTGCCGGAGTTTTCAGATGCCGGGCTGTCAAGACCGAGCTGGAAAAACGGCGAGCAGAACATGTTGACGCGTGACCCGAGTTTTGTGTCGAGCTGTTTTTTGCCATATTCGAGTTTCGTCTCGGCAGCGTTGGCTTCCGAGGCCCAGTCGCCGTTGAACTGTGTCAGATAATACTCGCCGTTGGCGAAATGGAGCATTGAGGATGCGTATTTTTCTATTTCAACAGGCTTGTTCTCGCGGTTTGTTATCTCGGTGTGCGATTTGATGATGTCGTGCTCGGGATAGACCACATATACCAGTTTCACCTCGTCGTTGTAGACCGGGTCTGCGAGTGTGATCACTGTCTGCTGCGCTCCGTCGGCCAGTGTGGTTGTCTCGTGCCCCCGGTAAGTCAGAAGGGTCGACTGGTTGCCGTCGGGATGATTGATATGCAGGGCCGGCTCGTAATAATCCTCCATGCCGTGGGTGATTATGGCCTCCGGTCCGTCGGGTATCTGGCTGTAATCGGCTTTGTTCTGCAGCTTTTTGCCGAAATAGCGCTGATAGAGGCGGTTGTTGCCGGCCACGTCGTATACGAGGGCATTGTTGTCTGTTTCAATTACGATGAGGTTCTCGGCGTGGGAGAAGGCTGGTATCAGTATCAGGGCCGAGGTAAGTGTAATAAATGTTTTTTTCAGTATCATGGTTAATAAATTACTTATCGTTGGCGAATGGTGCTGCGGGCAGTCCGGTTGCGTCGTAAAGATAGCCCGCGGGATAGTCGGATCAGGATATAAAATAATCTGACCGGGAAATAATTTTGAAATGTTACTTATTTATTGATTTATTGTTGTTGACTTAATTATAATTTTATCCTGAACACTTTTACATCTTTGGCAGGAATCTCCACCGCCAGATTGCCGTAGAGCTCGGCCTTGTCCGCCGACCACAGCTCCACAGCATCGTATCGGGTGCCTTCAGACAGTCCGAGACGTCGCAGCGGCAACTGCTTGCGCACGGCTGCGTCGCTGAAATTGAAGAGCGCCACATACATGCAGTCGCATGAGGTTTGACAGAACATATCGTTTGCCTTGTCGGCTGTACCGAGTTCCACCGGGCGGAACGATTTGCATTCGCGGGCCATCCGGTTGATCTCCGGATTGGTGGTGTTTTTCATGATGCGCCGTTTCACAGCCTCGTCACCCTCTTTGCTCATGTCATCGCCAAGAAGGTACACTCCGGTTATGGCCGAGGAGGTGACACGGGCGCGGTTCTCGCCGTCGCTTACCCCTTCGAGAACTATGTGGTCGGCATCGTTGAAATGGTACAAGTGGTCGAGCCACCATCCGTAGGTAAGTGCGTTCAGGGTGTATTCCGTGTTGTTTATGTCGGCCCAGGCATCGCATCCTATGCGGCGGCTATGGGCATAATTGGCCGGAAACAGGGGAGCTATCGAGAGGTTGATCCACAGTTTGCCGTCGGCAACCTCGTTGATAAACCGCATCCCCTCATTGTATGCCTGTACGCCTGTGGTCACATCGGGGTTGAAGTGGGCGTCGGACTCGTAGGCGCCGTGGGCCATGAAATCTATTTTCACGTATTCATATCCCCAGTCTATGAATTCCTGTAGCTGACGGCGTATGCGCGCTTTTACAGCCGGGTGGGTGGGATCAAGGGCATATGCGCCGTCAAACTGGAGTATCTCGCCGTTACCGTAAAGATAGGCATCCTTGAACTTGTATTGCGGCATTTCTCCAATGGTTGCCTCCGGGTCTTTGGCCCAGTCGGTGAAAGGGCAGTAATATATGCCGGCTTTCTGACTGTTTTTCCTGCAGTGCTCCACAAAGAGCCTGTGTTGCTCAGGTTTGAAACCGAAATCCCAGAATGAGTCAAGGCCGATGTAGACAACACCGTCGTTGCTGAACGATTTATCCTGCAGTTCGTCATGTATAAAGTCTGATACCTCCACAGCCTTGTCGTAAGTGATCTTGGTCTGCAGTTTTCCCCAACTGTTCCATCCGAAAGGACGGCTCCCTCTTGATGCGATTTTCGGAGCTATCGCGGCGCAGGCGTCGCCGAATGTCTCCATTCCGTTGCGCCAGTCCTGGAAGCGGCCTATGAGGATAAGGGGAGATTTCACGGTCTTGCCCGATATTTTTCCGTGCGGTATTATGTCGCGGGTGAGGGGAGTGGCGATGCCTCCGTAAGCTATCAGGGTGTCTATGCCGCATTTGTTGTCGGAGGCGACTTTTATGCCGGTTTTCCACACGTCGTGCTCTATTGATCCTATTACAATGCCTTCGCGTGTGTCGGCGTTTACCAGTGCGGTCACTTCATAGCTTTCCGGTATGTTTTCACCGAAGGGGGTGTTGCGATAGCGCACCCAGGCATCATTGTCATACGGGATGAAGACTGCATAGTTGCCCGTGCGGTCAAATGTTTGGAAATTGTCTGTGACGGCTATGGGTGCCATATATCCTGTGGTGACGTTTTCCGGTGAGCTGACGGAAAGCTCGGTTGTGATATAGTCTCTGCCGGGATAAAAATTTATGGTCTGACAGACGGAGGATCCCCTTTTTCGGCCTGATATAGTCAGGCTTTTGTGTTTTCCCAGAACTCCGTCTCCGTCGTTGATTCTGATTTTATGTGCCGTGCAGTCGGCCATAGATATGGTATCGCCGTTGTGGCTCCAGCTGGCAACGCTGTGTCTCACCACCGGTTTCCCGTTTCTGAGGATGTCCACTGTTCCGGAGGTGTCGTCGATCGTCAGATTCCAGCCGTGGATATTGAAAGCGCGTTCTTTTGCGGTGGATGGCATGAACCCCACTGACAGCAGTGTGGCAAGAAGGATATTTTTTGTAGTGAAATTACTCATGTTGAACTGTGATAGATGTTTATCGTGGTATTTTCAATGCAAATTTAACAAATGTAACTGGTGTAAATTAAAAAAAAACACCCAATTAATGTAACAAATGCCCGATTCAGGCCTGTTTCTATGGTAATGCGCCAAAACAATGCTTCCAGAAAAATCAAACGATGTAAAAATAAAGCACTGAAATGCGCTGTATAACAGATTGCATTTCAGTGCTTTAAAATTTGAGCGGTAAACGAGGCTCGAACTCGCGACCCTCAGCTTGGGAAGCTGATGCTCTACCAACTGAGCTATTACCGCAAGTGGCTGTTGTGGTTGGTTTTGATGATGCAAAGGTAATCACTTTTTCCGGAATTGCAAAGGTTGCCACCGCTTTTTTTACGCGAGGAGGGGAGAGCCGATGCCATGCGGAGACCGGGGAAGATGCCGGACAATGTGCCCAGGCTATTCTTTTCATCGAATATTCTTCGTATATTTGCAGAGTGGGAAGTGGGGTTATTTTTGTATAACAGTAATTTATGATTAAAACAGGTATTCTCGGCGGTGAAACCATGGCTGCCGGGGAATTGATAAGAATTTTGATAAACCATCCCGATGTGGATCTGCGTGCCGTGGCTTCTGACAGTCTGGCCGGGCGCTCGGTTGAGGAGGTGCACCGCGGGCTTGTCGGGGATGTGAGCATGCGCATAGAGCCGGATCTCGACCCTGAGGGGCTTGATGTGGCGTTTCTTTGCGGCGAGCAGTGGATGGCGCGCAACTGGATGGAAAGGCATGCCGCCAAATGTGAGGAAGCCGATGTGCGTGTTATAGATCTTACCGGGGCTTTCCGTAACGGTGAGATGGATATGGTGTACGGATTCCCGGAATTCAACCGCAAGCCCCTGGTGCGCGGAGCCACACGTGCGTCGCTGCCGTCGCCGGTGGCTATGGCGGTGGAGCTGGCGCTTTTCCCACTTGCTAAAAACATGCTCCTGTCAGGCGATATAAGCGCTGCGGTGAGGATCGCTTCTACAGAGAGTTTCGGAGACCGCGGGGATGCCCGTGGGGATGCTTCTTCCGCCAGTTTCGAGAAAGTGGCATGCTCCACAAGGCTTGACCCGATAGCTCCGATAGAAAACCGCCCCGACGGGGAGGATGCTGCCCGCGAGGTGGCATCGTTGCTGCGTGCCGTGCAGCCGTCGTTCGGTGGAGGCTTAAAGTTGCATGTGAGCTGCGACCGCGATACTCCGCGAGGCATCATAGCCGAGGTGGATGTGCCTCTTATCACATCTCTCGGTGAGCTGAGACGCCTGTTCGGAGAGGCATACGAGGATCATAATTTCACATACCCGGTGGAGAATGTGCCTGCTGTGCTTGACGTTGCCAATACCAACAAGTGTCTGGTCTACATAGGATATCCCGCAGATGGCGAGGTGGCGGAAGACGGCCGCATTGTACGCATCACAACGGTGATCGACAATCTTCTCAAAGGAGCTGCAGGGAATGCCGTGCACTGTCTTAACCTGCTGTTCGGCCTGTCAGAGCGTACCGGGCTTGCCCTCAAGGCTTCGGTATATTGACTGTTTCCGCATGCTGATGCTTTTCCCAACCAGCTGATTTCCAGATGACGCTCCGGCTTTAGGATATTTTAATATAATGAGATTCAGTAGACAGGGGGTTATAGGAGAGTAATAGAGTAGCACTGAAACAGTCCGGGACAATGCACTCTATTTCTAATATTAATTATTCTTACCGTGCCCATGAAATTATTCTTGAATACTTGTCTTAATTCATCTACGGATAGTCTGCACCGCATGCGTGTTGGCGGGACGCGGATGTTTTCCGTGATGGCTATGGCAGCCGCCTTTGTTACTGCGGCATTTATGGGCAGTTGTTCAAAGACTACTACCGGCACTCCCGGTGAAGAGGATCTCACCCAGTTTGTGAACCCTATGATCGGTACTGATTTTACCGGCAACACATATCCAGGCGCACAGGTGCCATTCGGTATGGTGCAGCTCAGTCCTGACAACGGGCTTCCAGGATGGGACCGCATCTCAGGCTATTTTTATCCCGACAGTACAATCGCAGGTTTCTCCCATACCCATCTGAGCGGTACAGGTGCCGGCGATCTTTACGATATATCCTTCATGCCGGTAATGAAACCGGCGAAAACGGCTGAGGCGCCTCTGGGTGTGCATTCGCGTTTCTCGCATGACAGCGAGGAGGCCACGGCCGGTTATTACAAAGTGCGTCTTGACGATTACGGTATCGACGTTGAGCTTACAGCCGGCGACCGCATCGGTGTGCAGCGCTACACATTCCCTGCCGGTGAGGCCGCTGTGATCCTGAATCTCGCCAAAGCGATGAACTGGGACCGCACGGTTGACAGTTCCATAAAGATTTTGAACGACAGCACCATCGCCGGTTACCGTTATTCCGACGGATGGGCGAGAGGACAGAAAGTGTATTTCGCGTCCCGCTTCTCGCGTCCGTTCGGCGCAGTGACAATGGACAGCGTGGCCATCGATAATCCCGACGGCGCCCCCAAAGGGTGTGGCGTGACTGCGACATTCGATTTCAATACCGTGGACGGCGAACAGCTTACAATAGTCACCGCACAGTCTCCCACTTCGGAAAAAGGCGCTCTCGCCAATCTTGAGGCGGAAGGAAGTGGAGACAATTTCGATACATACCGTGAGGCAGCACGGGCTAAATGGAATTCCGAGCTGTCAAAAATAAAGATCACAGTGCCATCGTCGCTTGACGAGGCCGACATCCGCAACCGTAAGACTGTATTCTATACAGCCCTTTACCATTCGATGCTCGCCCCCACAATCTACTCCGATGTGAACGGCGACTATCTCGGCCCCGACGGGGAGATACATCATGCCGACGGCTGGACGAACTACTCCACATTCTCTCTCTGGGACACATACCGCGCCGCACATCCGCTGTTCACCATCGTCAATCCCGATCGTGCCGGAGATATGGCCAAGTCGCTTGCCGAATTCGCGTCGCAGCTCGGGCGTCTGCCCGTGTGGAATTTCTGGGGATCAGAGACAGACATGATGATCGGCTACCATTCCGCGCCTGTGATCGTGGATGCCATAATGAAGGGGCTTGGCTCAAAGATCGATGCCGAGAAAGCGCTTGATGTATGTGTGGCTACAGCCCGCAAGGGTGATTACCGTCAGCTCGACAAGTATATGGAACTCGGCTACGTGCCTTCCGGAAACAAGGAATGGAGCATGTCGAAGACAATGGAATATGCTTTCGACGACTACTGTATAGCTCTCCTTGCACAGAAACTTGGCAAGGAGGATATTTACAGCGAGTTCATGCAGCGTGCTTCAAACTACGCCAACACGTTCAATCCCGCTACAGGATTTTTTCAGCCGCGCGACGCGCAGGGCGCGTTCAATCCCGGCTTTGTGGCAGAAGAATACGATGAGGAGATATGTGAGAGCAACGCATGGCAGTATCTCTTCTCCGTTCAGCACGATCTTCCGGGGCTGATGAAGCTACTCGGCGGAAAAGAACGGATGGAAGCAAAGCTCGACAGCATGTTCTCGTATATCAATCCCGACATTGAGCTTCCGATTTTCAGTACCGGCATGCTCGGCCAATATGCGCAAGGCAATGAACCCGGGCACCATGTGCCGTATCTCTACAACATGACCGACAATCCCTGGAAAGGAGCCGACAAGCTGTATGAGATAATGACCACTCTCTATACAAATACCCCCGACGGCCTTTGCGGCAACGAAGACTGTGGCCAGATGTCGGCCTGGTATGTATTCTCCTCCATGGGATTTTATCCCGTGAATCCGGTCGACGGCCGTTATGAGCTTGGCACTCCGCTTTTCAGCGAGTCCACTATCTCGCTTCCGGGTGGCCGTGAGTTCACGGTCAAGGCACACGGTCTGTCAGACAGCGCCAGATATATCAAGAGCGCCGTCTTTAACGGAAAGCCCCTCGAAGGCACTTCGTTTACCCACGACCAACTGATGCAGGGTGGTGTGCTTGAGCTTGAAATGACTTCCGAGCCATGATCTCCTCTTGCGGTTATCCGTCATAAGGGATGTCACCTGTCTCATCATATTGTCTGATTATCTCCGATTATTCAATAAACCGACATAAACGCGTTATCATATATGAAAAAGATCTTTATCATTGTCACGGCAACCATGACCACCGCTCTTGCAGCAGTGACACTTGACTCCTGCCAAGAGGCCAAGGCCGTTGGCGACTATGCATCGTTTGTCGATCCGTTCATAGGTACGGGCGGACATGGGCATACCTTCCCCGGGGCGGTAGTTCCCAACGGTATGATACAGCCCTCGCCCGACACACGCATCGACGGCTGGGATGCATGCTCCGGATATTATTATGCCGATTCACTTATCAACGGTTTCTCTCACACCCACCTCAACGGCACCGGGTGTGCCGATTACGGTGACATACTTTTCATGCCGACAGTGGGCGCCCATGTGATCGACAACCAGGTAGACACGCTCCAGAACCTCCCTTACGCCTCGAGCTTCATACACGCCAACGAGGTGGCGGAGCCGGGCTATTACAGTGTGCTCCTCAACCGCTACGACATAA
>CATJQX010000156.1 GCA_949742535.1 uncultured Muribaculaceae bacterium
CGATGAAACTTGGCGGAAGCTGGCGAAAAAGACCTTTGAGGGGATGAAAAGAATTTTATAATTTTGTATTCGGGTTAAATTCAAACACTCTCTAAGATATTTTTGACTGATTTATAACTCCTGGCTCTCTGCATACTCTTTCACTTATGACAACTATTCTTGCTTACATTCTTCCGCTCTAACTTCTAATTCTCTAAATTTTGGTATCAGTAATCATACTCAACTGGAACGGAGCCACACTCCTTGAAGAATTCCTCCCTTCGGTAGTCGACAACACCCCCGAGGGGATGGCCGAGATAATTGTGGCCGACAACGGAAGCACCGACAACTCACTGCAGATACTGAAAGAAAAATTTCCCACCGTCAAGGTATGGGCTTTCGGGGAGAATCTCGGCTTCGCAGGAGGGTACAACAAGGCGTTATCCATGACTGACAGCGAATACACCGTATTGCTGAACTCCGATGTGGCGGTGCCACGTGGATGGCTCGAACCGCTGATTGAGGCAATGGACGAGAACCCCGAGCTTGGAGCTTGTCAACCTAAGATACTTAGCTACAAAAGCCCTACCGAATTTGAATATGCCGGAGCATCCGGCGGATTTCTCGACCGCAACGGCTACCCATACTGCCGCGGACGCATTTTCGGCTCCATAGAGACGGACCGCGGACAGTATGACACCCCCATCCCCATCTTCTGGGCCACAGGGGCGGCGCTTATGATACGCACCGAGCTTTACAGGCGTATTGGTGGACTTGACAAGGAGTTTTTCGCCCATATGGAGGAGATAGACCTCTGCTGGAGGCTCCGCCTTGCAGGGTACGTGATAGCCGCCATCCCGGCATCGCGGGTGTTCCATCTCGGAGGGGGAAGCCTGCCGGCATCGAACCCGCGCAAGACATACCTCAACTTCCGCAACAACCTGCTGCTGCTCCACAAGAATCTGCCGGCACGCGACGTGCGTGCCACACTCTTTCGCCGACGCCTGCTCGACACCCTCGCATGGGCTAAGTTCATTTTATCGTTAGATTTCCCGAATGCCGCCGCCATACTGCGCGCGCACCGCGATTTCCGCACCATGAGGCGTGCATACACCTCGCATCCCGACCACAATCTGCTGCGCGAGCCGATGTCGCGCAGCAACATACTCACGGCATATTATCTCCGCTGCATACGCCGCTACTCCAAACTGCCGTCACAAAACTGACAAATCATGAAAACCCTGCTTAAAATAATCGGAGGACTGCTGATCGGCATCCTGATCGGACTTCTCCTCAGCACTGCCGGGATAGTGCTTTTCACAGATAAGTCGCTCGAGGAAGTTATCTCCGCATTCGGGAAACTGCAACCGGGGGAAGGTCTACTTTCCATCATTACCGGCATCGGGGCGTTAATCGTATCGCTTTTCCTGCTGGTAACCATCCATGAAGGGGGGCACCTCGTGTGCGGACTGCTCAGCGGCTACCGCTTTGTGTCGTTCCGCCTGTTCAATCTCACGGTCATACGGTCAGAAGGCAAACTGCGTGTAAAACATTTTGCAGTCGCGGGGACAGGTGGCCAATGCCTGCTGTCACCACCCGATCTGCCCCTGAAAGATATTCCTGTCGTATGGTACAACTTCGGCGGCATCCTTGCCACCATAGCGGCAGGACTGATTGTCCTACCCCTGCTCTGGATCCACACCCTACCACCTCTGTTATATGAGTCTGTGGTGATATTCCTCCTTACCGATCTTTTCCTGATCCTGACCAACGGCATACCCATGCAGACAGGAGGAATAGGCAACGACGCATCCAATATAATCATGCTCCGAAAAAACGAAACGAGCAAGCGCGCCCTCATGCTTCAACTACGCAGCAACGCCCTGATACAGGAAGGGGTGCGCCCGAAGGATATGCCTGCCGAATGGTTCGTGACGGAAGGGGAACCTGACTATCGCAATCCGCTCGAGGTATCCATACCGCTGATGGAGGCATCGCGGCTGATCGACGAAATGAAATGGGATGAAGCCCATGCCGCGTTCGGACGCATCTACATCCACAAAACGGAACTCATGCCCCTTTACACTCTGGAGACGGCGTGCGAACTGGTATTCACATCGCTTGTGACAGGAGATACCGACCGTGCGCGCGAACTTTACGACACCAAATTGAAACGATACATCGAGACATACCGCAAAGTCATGTCCTCAAAAGAGCGCATACTCTGTGCAGTCGCCCTCCATCTGGAAAACGACCCCGGCAAAGCCCGCTCCATTTACGACACACTGGCCAGACGTCGCGACAGCTATCTGCTGCAAGGTGAGGTAAAAAGCGATCTTGCCATTATGGACACCATGCTGAAAAACATCTGACACACCGCCGCCCCCGGTGGCTCGCGCGGACAACATCATGCTGATATAAACAGTAATATCGAAAATATATTGTTATTTTTACGGTTTTACCGGAAGAGCAGTAACAAAACATGCCGGTGTGCCAGAATCCGCGGATTATGACACACCGGCATGATTATAATATTCCTCTTTATTTCGGGAGGTGGAACACGGTGGAGAGTTCCGTCATCTGGGCGTCAGACATGCCGTCGGGGACAAATCCCATGGAGCGGGCACACATGTAGATGTTGGCACTCTTGTTGAGCACATCCACCTGGTCGAAAGCCGACATAATGTCGTTCTCCACAGCAAACACTCCATGTTTCTCCCACATTACCACGTCGTAATCGTCGTCGATGGCCTTGATGGTGGCATCAGCCAGTGCCGTAGAGGAGGGTAGCATGTAAGGCACCATCCCAAGTCCGCGGGGAGCGAAAGCCTTGGTTTCAGGAATCATCGACCATAGTATGCGGGTGAGCACATCCTTTTTCAGGAATTCAGGATTATGGCTCATTGCCACAAGCTCAATCGGATGGGTGTGGAGCGATGCCTTGTAAGGCGACCCATTTCCTATCAGATAATTGTGCACGGCCAGATGCGACGGCAGTTCCGAAGTAGGCATCACCGGATTGTCGGCGATGATCTCATAATGGGCGCAATCATCGAGGATACGTATTATCGACCCGTTTTCCATCGGATGGCGCGCCAGATCGCGCATCCTTTTCTGCGTGCCCTTGCAGAAGAAGAAACACCCTTTGAGATGAGGGAGTGTCATCCCTATCTCCAGGGGGGCACTTATGGCGGGCATACGGCGCATCTCGTCATCGGCATACTCCGTGATGTTCACAGTGATATTTCCGCCGTTGCGCTCGGCCCATCCTTTCTGCCAGAGATATCCGGCTGTCTCAGCTATCTGCCATACCTCGCGGCTGAGAGCCGGTCTGTTATCCAATATTGACATTTACGTAAAAGTAACTTGTTTAGAGTGCGTCCGATGATATTTCAGACGCACTCATTTATTTTCATTTCAGTTTGAGGAAAGCAGCTGCGGCAGGAAAGTCGACACAATCAGCACGACGATCCCGGCCACAAGCACTCCCACGGTCTTGCCCCCGCAACCTTTCCACTCCTTGAGAATGATGCCCCAGACATTGGAGAACACCACATTCAGAGCCATAAGTATGCACCATGCGAAAGCGAGAAGTGCCGGAGAGCCGGTAAGGAACCCCTTTCCGAGCGAAAGCCCGAAGAACTGGCTGTACCACAGCGCGCCGGCCAGTAGGCAGAACACCAGATTGTTCATCCACACCGATCCCTTGAGGTAATCGCCCCATGTGCGGTTGCGGGTATTCTGCACGAAACAGTACACCGCATTTGTGGCGAAACCGCCGAGGGTCACAAGCAGTGTGGCGGGGAGGGTCTCGAACATCGGGTCAACCCCCTCATACCGTATCTCGCCACCAACGGCAAGCCCTATGGCGAAGCAGGCGCTCATAAGCCCGCACAGCAGCGCTACAGCGATACCTTTCGGGAAATTGAACTCCTTCACCGCGGCTTTTTTCTCCTCCTCGCTGAGAGAAGCCGATTTCATGGAACCTGCCACACCTATGATGGCGATACCTGCAAGCGTAACCACCACACCGATAACAACCGAGGAGGTGAGAGCGGCGAGCATCCCCTGACCGGGATACAGCATATTGAGCACCACGGGGCCGAGCACTGTGCCCAATCCGGCACATGTGCCGAGAGCGATCGACTGCCCCAAGGCCACACCCAGATAGCGCATGGAGAGACCGAAGGTAAGTCCCCCGATCCCCCACAGCACACCAAAGAGCACCGTGAGCCATGTCGCACCGGGATTACGCATGAACAGCCCGATGAGGGAATGCCCCTCAGGCACAGCGAGCATGGCGCCCGCAAGCGGCAGAAGCACCCATGCGAACACACCCTGCACTATCCAGTAGCTTTCCCAGCTCCATGATCTGATCTTGTTGATAGGCACATAGCTGCTCGACTGGCAGAACGCGCCCAGGGCTATGATAAGAAGTCCTATTACAATCTCCATTGTCAGGCTTCTCTGTGCGAGGTCACCTCTGCCTCGTATTTTTCGATTTCAGGTATGAAAGTCTCCCCTACAGGCACATTGTTGCGCAGGCAGAACATGTCGTATACGGCATTCCACGGGAGGTTCTTGCACTCCTCGAGCAGAGCCAGACGCTGGAATCTCTTGTCGTCAAGTTCATAACGGCGCAGTGTCTCCACCGGTTCGAGCAGAGCGCGGAGCATGCACTTCTGGGCGGCTCTCGAGCCTATTACGTAAGCGCCGATGCGGTTGAGGGTGCCGTCGAAATAGTCGAGACCGTAATGCACACGGTTGAGGGCGCCTGCACGCACGATCTCGCTGAAAAGATCCATTGTCGGGTCGTCCATTATGGTCACATGGTCGGAATCCCAGCGCACCGGGCGGCTCACATGGAGCATCAGCTCGGGCACGAACAGAAGCATGGAGGAAACCTTGTCGGCCACACTCTCGGTAGGATGGAAATGGCCTGTGTCAAGAGTTATCATCATATTGTTTTTCGACGCATATGCCGTGTAGAAATCGTTTGATCCCACGGTATAGCTTTCGAGGCCGATGCCGAATACCTTCGATTCCACGCTGTCCTTCATCCAGTCGTATTTTTTCTCGAATATGACATCAAGCGATTCCTTAAGCAGCTCGCGGTACATGAAGCGGTTGAGCGTGATATCCTTGGAACCGTCATGGATCCATGTGTTCAGGATACAGGGATCCTGCTGTGCCTCGCCGATGGCCTGCGAGATGGCGCGGCAACGGCGTGAATGCTCGATCCAGAAATCACGGATCCCCTTGTCGGGATTCGACAGTGTGAGATCACCGCTTTTGGGGTGCGAGAAAGAGGTTGAATTAAAGTCGAGTTTTATGCCGTTGGCTTTGCCCCAGTCGATCCAGCTGCGGAAATGGTCCACAGTCACCTCGTCGCGGTCCACGAACTTGCCGCCGAAATCGCCGTAGATCTCATGCAGGTTGAGGCGATGCCTTCCCGGTATCAGGCTCATGGCATAAAGTATGTCAGAGCGCAGCTCGTCGATGTTGCGCGCCTTTCCGGGATAGTTGCCGTTTACCTGGATGCCTCCGGTAAGCTCTCCACCCTGGTTCTCGAATCCGGCCACATCGTCGGCCTGCCAGCAGTGCATGCTGAGGTGGAAATCCTGCATCTGTGCCAGAACGTTTTCTGTGTCCACGCCAATAGCGGCGTAACGCTCGCGGGCTATCTCATATGCCCGCGTAATCAGTTCTTCTTTCATTTGTCTATACTTGGTAAATTTGGTAAAAATGTTTTGGTTTCTGTTGAATTGACAGCGACATCGCGCATCTGCTGCAGCCCCGACAACATGCCTGCCGCACGCAACTGCACGAGTACATTTCCGAGAGCCGTGCATTCGGCGGGACCGGCCACCACAGGTATCCCTGTCTCGTCGGCGGCATACTGCATCAGATAGTGGTTCTGCGAGCCTCCTCCTATGATGTGCAGTCTCCTGATATTGACATCAGACAGCTCTCTGAGCCATCCGAGCACCTCGCGGTAGCGCGCGGCGAGACTGCGGAAAATCACCTGCACATAGTCTGCCGTAGTGGCGGGCACATCCTGACCGGTGCTGCTGCAATATTCGGCTATCGACTGTGTCATGGAAGCGGGATTGGCAAACGCGGGATCATCAGGATTGATCAGACTGCGGCATTCCGACTCCCGGCAGAGAGCCGCCAGAGCAGCCACATCGGCGGGTGCGTCCTTGAACTCATCGCGGCAACGCTCGAAAATCCATAACCCGCATATATTTTTCAGCAGACGCACCGTGCCCTCAGCCCCCCCTTCGTTGGTGAAATTGTACCGGCGGCTCAGGTCTGTTATCACCGGGCCGTCGGTCTCTGTGCCGAGAAGCGACCATGTGCCACAGCTCACATAAGCGAAATCATGGTCGGGAGATGGCACGGCTATCACAGCCGAAGCGGTGTCATGCCCTGCAACCGCCACTACCGGCAGGGCGCCGAGGCCGGTAGCCTCCTGTATCTGCGGGGTAAGACACCCTATCACTTCGCCCGGATTGACCAGACGGCCGAATTTTTCACGGCCTATGCCGAGTGTAGTGAGTATGTCCCCGTCAAGATCGCGTGTGCGTGGGTCAAGCATCTGCGATGTTGAAGCCACGGTGTACTCCATTACAGCGTTGCCGGTGAGCATATATGTGAGCGCGTCGGGGATAAACAGTATCTTGTCGGCACTCTCTATCACATCGGGGGAATCCCGCTTTATCGTATCGAGCTGAAACAGTGTATTGAAATCCATGAACTGTATGCCGGTCTTGTCATACACCTCCTCGCGGGGCATGCGCCCGCAGAAGCGATCGGCGGCTCCGAGAGTATGGCTGTCGCGGTAACAGTAGGGCAGCCCTGACAGAGAGCCGTCTTTATGGAAGAAAGCCACGTCGCACCCCCAGCTGTCGATACCCATCGACACCAGACGCGAAGTGCCGCACCCCTCTTCGGCAAGCGTGGCCGCGCATTTTTTCAGTCCGTCAAGTATCTCCTGATAAATCAGCGGGAGATTCCAGTAGAGATGTCCGTTGATCGGCAGCATCGGGTATCTGAAGCGTGTCAGTTCCCGCATCCGCACCTTTTCGCCATCGTACGAAGCGAGTATCGTACGCCCTGAAGTGGCGCCAAGGTCCACGGCAAAATGATAAGTCTTTTCCATTGGTAGAATCGGAAATTCAGTTTTTCATGTTATGGCATGTCATAGAGTGCATCCTGTTGATGCCACTCCCCTACAAAGATAATAATTTCCCTCCCCATACACAAATGTTTCCTGAGGAGAGTGTGGCCGGATGAAGCGCTACAGTTTCTCGGTGGAAAGCGAGTATGGTTTCAGCTCCTCTTTCAGCCCCCTTTTGCGGTTGGGAGCAGACGCCATCTGGAACTCGAGTACACCACCGGCCATAATGTCGCCGTGGGTTATATACATCTTGTCGTAAGGCTTGCCGTTGAGTTTTACAGATTTCACATACCGTTTTTTGTCGCTCACGCCGGGAGCCTTTATCTCAAGCTGTTTCCCGTTGGGGAGGCTTACCTTGATGTAAGGGAGATATGGGGCGCCGAGAACATACTGGTCGGTACCGGGGCACACGGGATAGAAGCCCATGGCTGTGAAGATATACCATGCCGACATCTGGCCGCAGTCGTCGTTACCGCTGAGGCCGCGGATATGGTTGAGATACATGCGGTTCATCACCTCGCGCACCCAGAATTGGGTTTTCCACGGCTGCGAGGTCCATGCATACAGATACGGGATGTGGTGGCTCGGCTCATTGCCGTGAACGTAACCGCCGATGAGGCAGTCCTCGGTCACATCCTCGTTGTCGGCATAGCACTCCGCGGGGAGGTGCATGGCGAACAGGCTGTCAAGACGCGCCACAAACTTGCGGTCGCCACCCATCAGGCCGATCAGCCCGGCCACATCATGGGGCACGTGAAACGAGAAATTCCATGAGTTCCCCTCTATGAATCCCTCTCCGGAAGTCTGGAGCGGATCGAAATCTTTCTTGAACGAACCGTCGGAATATCGGGGACGCGCGAATCCTGTGGAAGCGTCGAAAACATTGCGGTAGTTCATGGCGCGCCGCCGGTATTCCTCCGCGGTCTCCTTATCCCCACCCCTGAGGGCGGCACTGTAAATGGTCCAGTCGTCATAGGCATATTCCAGAGTGGTGGAAGCAGCCGTGCCGTTCCTGTCAAAAGGCACATAGCCCAGACGCATGTAGTGCTCAAGACCGTCGAAATATGGCACCTTCGATGTGGTCACCATAGCGTCAAGCGCCTCACGGCTGTCAAGCTCCGCACCTTTGGCAAGGGCGTCGGAAAGCACCGACACCGCATGATAGCCGCTCATGCACCAGTTGTCATTGGCCATATGGCTCCACACAGGGAGCAACCCGTGCACGCTCTGCTGCTGGTGGCGGAGCATGGAGTGCGCCATGTCGGTGGCCTGACGCGGAAACATCATCATCAGCAACGGATGCTCGGCGCGATATGTGTCCCACAGGGAGAATATGGTGTAATTGTCGAATCCCTCGGCGCGGTGTATGTTCTGGTCAAGTCCGCGGTAGCTCCCGTCGACATCCATATATACCGACGGATTTATCATGGTGTGGTAATATGACGTATAGAACATCGCTTTCTGATCTGGGGTGCCCTCCACCTGGATGGAAGCGAGATGCCGCCCCCAGTCTGAGGCCGCCTCGGCGGCTATGGTATCGAAATCCTTTCCCGCCGCCTCGGCCTGCAGGTTGCGGAGCGCGCCGTCGGTGCCGGTGCCTGAAAGCGCCACTTTCACCACGAGTTCCGGTTCATCCTTCGTGTCGAACTCGAAATAGGCTACCACTTTGCGGCCACCCATTTCTGGGAAATTACGCTCGATCGGGAATTTGCGCCATCCCCCCATGTAATTGCTCTTCTGCAGATCCCGGTAACCGTAGTTTTTGATCGGTTTTGAAAGGGATATGGCAAAATAAGTATAATTCGTGCGTGCCCATCCGTTGGTGATGCGGTAGCCTGTTATCAGCGTGTCATTTTCCACACGCATCGCCCCCCAGAGGGTTTTGCCGTCGTAATTGTAAATCCCGTGGTTGAGATCCACCACTATGCGGCCATCCTGCCCATTGGGGAAAGTATAAGAATGCACCCCGACACGCTGTGTGGCGGTAAGACGCGCCTTTACACCGTAGTCGTCCAGCTCTACCTCATAATATCCCGGAACGGCCTTTTCAGTGGAGTGTGAGAAACGTGAACGATATCCGCTGTCGGGATCGCTTGCAGTTCCCGGATTGAGCTTCAGCTCCCCGGTAGTGGGTATCACAAGTATGTCGCCCAGATCGGAGTGCCCGGTACCGCTCATATGTGTGTGGCTGAACCCCACGATAGTATTGTCGGTATGCTGGTAACCGGCGCAATATTTATACACATCGTGCTGATAGGCACCGTTCACGTTGTGCGGTATGGTATCGGTGTCGGGACTTAGCTGCACGACTCCCATCGGCACACATGCTCCCGGAAACGTATGCCCCATTCCGTCAGTCCCTATCATGGGATTCACATATTCGGTCTGGGCAATGGCGAAAAAGGATATGAAGGCTACCGTAGCGGCTATGACTGGCTTTCTCATATATACTTTATGGTCTTAAATTCGATTGGCATTTGAAATAGGCTTGTACAACAATCGGCTCCCGCCATGTATGGCAGAAGCCGATTGCTTTGTCTCATTCAGTCCGATTATTCACCGGGGATGATAGCGTCGCTGGGGCAAACTTCTGCGCAAGTGCCGCACTCGATGCAGGTATCGGGATCGATCACATAGATGTCACCCTCAGAGATAGCCTCAACGGGGCAGTTGGGAAGGCAGGTGCCGCAAGCAACACATTTGTCTGTAATTACGTAAGCCATAGTAGTGTCTTATTTGAAATATTACTCAAAGATGATTTTCAGGATGCAAAAATAATCATTTGCCCTCAAACAATCATCTGTAAAAGATTTTTTAACACTTCGCGGCGCACTTCCATAATGAATAACAGCAAGAGCTGACTACCGCGCCGGAGGCTTAAAAATTTATTGAGGCAAGTATACCGATAATACAGAAAAAATCTGTACTTTTGCATAATGAAACACAGTTCCCGTGAGGCTACTGTGAGAGAGCAATTTTCCCCATTTCATCCAAACGCTTTCAAACCCAAATTGAATATGAAACAGCTCGAACATCTCCTCGCAGAGAAACTGCTGAAAGTCAGCGCAATCAAACTTCAGCCCGATAATCCTTTCACATGGGCGTCGGGATGGCAGTCACCCATATATACCGACAACCGCCGCACACTTTCATACCCCGCAGTGCGCACTTTCATCAAGACCGAGCTTACCCGCATAATCCTTGAGAACTACGAGATGCCCGATGTGATCGCAGGTGTGGCAACTGGAGCGATAGCACAGGGTGCTATGGTGGCAGACCTTCTGGGACTCCCCTACATCTACGTGCGTTCAACCCCGAAAGACCACGGTCTGGAAAACCTCATCGAAGGCTCGCTCTCGCACGGCCAGAAGGTGATGGTGATCGAGGACCTCATCTCCACAGGCCAGAGCAGCCTCAAGGCCGCCGAAGCCATCCGCATGGCAGGAGGCGAGGTGATAGGCATGGTGGCAATGTTCACCTACGGATTCCCCATCGCCGAAGAGCGTTTCGAGGAAGCAGGCATCCGCCTCACCACACTCAGCAACTACGAGGCTCTGCTCGAAGTGGCTCTCGAAACCGGATTCATCGGTAAAAACGACGTGGCCACACTCCAGCAGTGGCGCAAGGATCCCTCAAACTGGGCTCCCCACCGCGACACAACAATTGAATAATTCACTGATACAGACATAACGGCGGTTGCCCCGGTGCTGTCATTACGCACCGCGCAACCGCCATTTTTTACCAGATACATATGGCTACATATAAAAGCACTCCCCAGACTGTCAACCGCTCCCAGGAAGAACTCTTCGACCGTTTCAGCGACCTCAGCCACCTGCAGCAGGCACTTGACACACTCACACCCGAGCAACGCGCGCAAGTGGGCGATGTGGAATTCACCGCCGACACGATCAAGATCGTAACGCCCCAGGTGGGAGCCATAGAATTCAACGTGCAGAAACGCGAGCGTCCAAGCCGCATAGTTTTCGGCACTGCATCGTCGCCGGTGCCCCTCACCATGACAATGGATATCAAAGCCGTGTCCGACACTGCCTCGGAGGTAGAGACCCTTATCAACGTAGATATCCCCGCCATGCTCCGCCCTCTCATCGGCCCGCAACTCCAGAAAGCGGCCGACAAATTCGGTGAACTCATTGCCGGGCTCAGCCGTTAATCACCAAAAGGCGACATTATATCCGGCAAATGAAACTCCGTAAATACATACCGCTATTATTAGCCATCGTAGCCGGCACTGTGATGCCGACGGGGTGTCATCATGTCGACAACAAGCGCACGCCCCCTGCCGCCGTGTGGATTTCGTTCGCCAACCAGGCCGTGTGGGACACATACGGCGTGCCCGGAGCATTGTCATACCGCTATTTCATCCAATCGCTCAGGCAGCCCGCCAACTTCCCGTACACCGCCACGATGAAAACCGGCTACGGAGGTGTGCTGCTCGTGTCAGATATAAACGGTATGCCGAGGGCATACGACCTGAGCTGCCCGGTGGAAAACAAACCAGACATACGGGTCGCCATAGATATGGAGACAACCGATGCCGTATGCCCGAAATGCGGCAGCCACTACGACGTGTTTGTCAACTACGGCTCACCCACATCCGGCCCCGCGGCGAAGTCGGGGTTCGGCCTTACCCGCTATATGGTCGGCAACGGTCCCAACGGAGAATATCGCGTGATCTCACGCTGAAAACCTCTCCATACACTTGTTTTGAATTAAAAAGATACTGACAGATGGATCCACGGATTATCACCGAGCGCCTGAAAGAACGCCACGGCATACAACAGCTCAACGAGATGCAGCTACTCATGGCATCGACCGACGCACGAAAACTGATACTGCTCGCGCCAACAGGGTCGGGAAAGACAGCGGCTTTCGCCATCAGGCTACTCAGATACCTGGGACCGTCGAAAGGATCGGTACAGGCTGTGATACTCGCCCCGTCGCGCGAGCTTGTGCTGCAGATCGCCGACGTGATCCGCCCGGTGGCGGCCGGCCTCAAGACTGTGGCGTTTTACGGCGGACATGCGATGGCAGAGGAGGTGAACTCCCTGTCGGTGACACCCGACATAATCGTAGCCACTCCCGGCAGGCTTCTGGACCATCTTACCCGCGGCAACCTTGATCTTTCCGGGGTCAAAGCACTGGTGCTTGACGAATACGACAAGTCGCTCGAGCTCGGGTTCCTTGACGAAATGAAGCGCATCGCCCGACGCATGCGTTCGCTCGAACTCATAATGCTCACATCGGCGACGGCACTGCAGGAACTTCCCGATTTCATACCGGTGCGCGATGCCGAAATCTTCGATTTCACACGCGACGCCGCACGCCCGCGCCTGCACACCGTGCGGGTAAACTCTCCCGAACGCGACAAGATAAACACGCTCACCGACCTTCTGCGCTCGTTGCCAGACGGGCGTGCCATCGTTTTTGTGAACCATCGCGAGAGCGCCGAGCGGGTGTATGGCATGCTGAAAAAAGCGGGATTCCCTGTCGGGCTGTACCACGGCGGACTGGAACAACGCGAGCGGCAGCTTGCCATAGATCTGTTCAACAACGGCACCACCCCCATACTTGTATCGACGGATCTCGGATCACGCGGCCTCGACATCGACGATGTGAACTATGTGATACACTACCATCTGCCACTTACACCCGAAACCTGGACACACCGCAACGGCCGCACCGCCCGCATGGGAGCATCGGGCACAGCATATGTGATAATCGCCGAGGGAGAAAACATCCCCGATGCCGTCACATGGGAACGCGACCTTTACCCAAACGGTAAAGAACCCGCAGAGGGAGGCATAAAAAGCCATGTCGCCACACTGTATTTCAACGCGGGCAAGAAGGAGAAGATCTCGCGCGGCGACATAGCAGGTTTTCTCATCCAGAAGGGCGGACTTACAAAAGATGAGGTGGGCAAGATCGTGGTCAACGACCACAGTGCAATCGCTGCCGTGCCACGCGACAAAGCGCGTGAAGTGGTAGAGGCGGTAGCACCCCACCGCCTCAAAAATACAAAAGTGAAAATCACACTTATGCGTTGACGCTGTCAAGCATGGAGAACGCCTCAGCACGCGAGGCATCCATCAGCGCCGGTACATGCACGTCGGAATTCACCACAAGCGTCACCCCCGCCTTTTTCAGGCGCGGGAAGTAGCGCTCACCCGGGAAGAAACGCCCATGCCCGGCATAGGCTTTGGTGTTTATCTCAACCACTACTCCCGAAGCCACAATCGCGTCGATATAATCATCAATGAGCCTGCGGTACCAATCCTCGTCTTCCAGACCGGGATGGTACATTGATCCGTTCTGCGCTATCTTGTCGAAGTGTCCCAGGATATCAAAACCTCCTGCGGAAAGCATGTCCATAGACTGGCGGTAGAATGTCTCCACCACATAATGTATGTCGTTATGGAAATGCTCCTCCATATTGCATGCGAAGCGCTCGAAACGCCCGTCGATGTCTATCAGTTCCCCGTTCTGCGCCGGGATAAAATGCACCGATCCGATAGTATAATCGAGCGGCAGTTCCTGGAAATAAGGTGTGGATGGCCCCCAGTCGGCACCGAGATAATCCACCTCCATGCCGGCATAGAACCGGCAACTGTCACCATAGGTATTCTGGATCCGTTTTACCTCGGCCAGAAATTCCGGAACCTTCGAAGCCGCCATATTGCATGGTGATTCGATCGGTACAGGGGAATGAGGCGTGAAACCGTAATGGCGGAATCCCCGGCGCACAGCCTCACGTGCAAACGCTTCCATCTGGGCGCGCCCGTCGCAGAATTCCGTATGTGAATGAAGGGTGTAGCTTCTTGTCCCCTCGAGTATTTCAAATATATTCATCAGTTCAAAATCATTCCGAAAACATATAATCAGTCCCCGGCCACGGAAGAGGCGCGGCGCAGAGAACCGGCATAACGCGCAAACAATGCAGTGAAGAGAGCGGCGAGAGCTATTCCCGACCATATCCCGGCATCATAAGCGAGCCCGAACCCCTCGGGAGACGGGGCAACGAGAATATACGATGTCGTGACCACCGTCATGAACATCGCCGGGAGGAGAGTGATATAGTAGAAACGTCCGTGACGTGCCAGGTATACCGAGCAGGCCCACAGCGTGAACACAGACAGTGTCTGGTTGCTCCAGGCGAAATAGCGCCAAAGCACATTGAAATCTATCGTCATAACCACGTATGTGAGAACAAACAGCGGTATGCTTATCAACGCGCGACGCCACAGTTTCCCCTGTGAGAAACCTGTAAAATCGGCCACTATCAGCCGGGCGCTCCTCAGCGCCGTGTCCCCCGTGGTGATAGGAGCGGCTATCACACCTATTATCGCGAGAAGCCCTCCTACAGTGCCGAGCCAGCCGGTGGAGATCTCATGTATAAGCGAACTTGGATTATGGCCAGGTTCAGCCATATATGCGGCAAGCCCCTCGTAGCCTTCGGCAAACGTTATAGTGGCCGCCGCCCAGATCAGAGCCACAATACCCTCGGCAACCATCGCCCCATAGAAGACCGGGCGCGCCAGACGCTCGTTCTTCATGCAGCGCGCCATCATAGGCGACTGTGTGGCATGGAAACCAGAAATGGCACCGCATGCGATGGAGATAAAGAGCATGGGGAATATGGGATGCGTTTCGGCCATAGCGCCGGCATAGCGGTTGCCCATACCTCCGGCAAACGGATCAGGCATCTCCACGGGACCAAACAGCATTACGGCCACCAGACCCACAGCCATGAAAAGAAGCACGCCTGCGAAAAGCGGATAGATATTGCCTATGACCTTGTCGATGGGAAACATCGTGGCCAACAGATAATATATGAATATCACCACAGCCCAGAATGTGGCGTCAAGGCTTTCCGGGGTAAGGGATGCAAGCAGACCGGAGGTGGTGACAACAAAGACACCTCCCACAAGGATAAGAAGCACAACTGAGAACACCCGCATCACCTGTTTGACGCCGTTGCCCAGTTCCTCGCCTACGATCTCAGGCAAGGAGGCACCTCCACGACGTAGCGAGATCATGCCTGCCACATAGTCGTGTACAGCGCCGGTGAAGATCGTGCCGAGCACAATCCACAGAAATGCCGATGGACCATACATCACCCCCATGATGGCACCGAAGATCGGCCCCAGACCCGCGATATTAAGGAACTGTATCAGAAATACCTTCCAGGTAGGCATCGGCACATAGTCTACACCGTCAGCCATAGATACGGCAGGGGTGGGACGCGACGGATCTATGTGGAAAATCTTTTCCACCAACGTCCCGTAAACGAAATAACCGCCGACAAGCACCGCCAGCGAGACAAGAAATGCGATCATGGAGGTTTAGAAATAAGAGATTGGAAAAAGAGAAATGGAGAGAAGGTAAGGAATATACTACGGGAGATACGGCGCCCGCTGTCACTCGGTCTCCGCCTCTATCACATTGTTGCGCAGCCCCACAAGCCCGGCACGTGCTTTCTCAAGCTCCCTCTCAAGCGAGGAGATAGTGTCGGCATTGTCATGGTCTCCTTTGGCATATGCCGCACGGAGGGATGCGAGGCGACGCTCAGCGTCTTTCACTTTGGCGATCCCCACCTGATAGGCATGCATTGCCTCGCGCGAGGCGGGATTCCTGAATTCATTGAACGAGGTGACAACTCCGCGGCCTGGTATATAAATCTCAAACTGATGTGCGGCAGCTTTCCTGTCGGTGTTAATGGCGCTGATCTTATCGAGAAGTGCCTGACGGTCGGTTCCCTCGTTCCAGGTGGTGCGGATAGCGTTCATGCGTGCCCTTGCCACGAGATCGGGGCTGTCGGGATCCACATTCTTGCGCAATTCCTGCGGCACGAAGATGTAGATAGTCACCTTGCCGGGGATGCGGTTGCGGTCCGACGCCCACCAGCCTGCGCCGGTAAATTCGTCAATGGCAAGCATATAATCATCGTAGGGGGAGTTATACGGCATGCCGAGATTCTGCGGCTGCAGGAAACCGTCATCACCGCGCCTTGATATAAACAGGTCAAGCCCGCCGAGTGATTCATCGCCGTCGGAAGCGAAATAAAGTGTCACACCGTCAGGCATAAGGAAGGGATAGTTGGCATCTCCCCCGCCGCCAAGCCCGTCACCGAGCGATACCGGCTGTTCCCATGTGTCGCCGTAGAGTGCCGACGATGAGAAGAGGCCGAAAGTGCCGTTCGCCCCGGGAGCGGCCCATATCATCTCGCGGCCGCTCTCCGGCTCATACACCACTGTGGGGTCGGCAGCTTCAAAACCTTCGGGAAGCACATCGGTGGCATTGAGCGAACCGGCTTCGGGACTGAGCCTGTAGTGGCGGAAGAAATCCTCTGCATCCACCACGAGCGAGTCCACCACCTCTATCATCTCAACACGGTCAAGAGCGTTGTCTATCCTGTCTATCCTGTTTACAAGGTCGCCTGACTCATCCTCAGCGAGCACACGTTTCCCCTTTTTCAGCGTCTTGCGGTATTCCTCCACAAGCTCGCGGGCGCCATCCACGTCGTAACTCAGGTTCGCCATCTCGGCAAGCCCCAGAATGGCGTCGCGGCTCCCCTTCTTGCGTGCGAGTTCATAAGCGTCGCGGGCATTGTCATCCTCTCCGACAGCCAGGTAATAGTCGCCGAGGAGTTTTGGTATCTCCGCATCCTTCGGCTGTTCAGCCTCCAGTTTGCGCAGCATCTCTATGGCGTCATCAAGATTGCCGTCTTCGGCAAGACGGCGTGCATCCTCTATGGTGGCCGCGTGCAGGGCGCATGCTCCCATAGCGAGCGCCACAGACGCCAATACAATACGTATCCTGTTGTACAACTTCATATGCTGTATAAAAATTTTTCAGTTCAGATTCTCACACCTTTCATCCCCAGAGGGTTCAATATGCGGGTCAGCAGATCGAAAAACAGGTCGTAGGGATCCTGTCTCGAACCGTTCCCTTTGGCCGCGCACTCAAACTCACGCAGCTTGTCGATAATCTCTATCACCTGCCAGGCGTTGTAGTTCCCCATCGCCGTCTTCACATCTTTCAGTTGCCAGGGAGTGCTGAAACCGAGTTCCTGCATCAGGCCGCGCTCCGACTTATCCGGAGCGTATTGCGCTGCAAGCACATTGGCGAACAGGTTGAATATCAGCGACACAAGCGGCTGCACCGCATGTGCTTTCGGATTCCCCCGGTAATTGAAGTAGATCGCCATCACCTTCGGAACGTTCCTCTCGGCCAGCGCGCGTGTAAGCTCGAAGTTGTTGTACTCCTTCGAGATACCGATATTGCGTTCCACAGCCTCCGGAGTGACCATCGCCCCCTGTCCGAGCGTGACGGTGAGTTTAGCCACCTCATTGTACAGCCGGCTCAGATCGGTACCCACGAAATCGCACAGCATCAGCAAGGCTTTGGGATCCACGCTGAGACCACGCTCCTTGATGAAAGCGCTTACTATGGTGGGAACCTGCGCCTCTTTTACCTTCTGCGCCTCAAATACCACCCCTCCGCCGGCTTTCACACCCTTCAGGAACTCGGCCCCCTTGGCTTTGGCTCCGCGGAAACATACGCAGAGCACTGTCGTGGCTGTGGGATTGGCAGCGTAAGCGGCAAGTGGCTTGAGAAAATCGGCACTCACCGTCTGCACCTCCTTGAGGATCACTACCTGGCGCGGCCCGAGCATCGGGTATCGCCGGCAGGCATTCTCCACCGTTCTGGCCGAGTCTATCTCTGGGGCATAAAGCGTCGTGAGGTCGAAATCGCGGTCAGCCTCAGGCACAAGCGCCTCGAATTCCTTTACAAGCGCGTCAATATAAAACCCCTCTTCGCCATGTATCAGATACAGCGGAGCCGGGCGCCCTGCACGCAGGTCACGGCAAATGCTCTGGAATGTCACGGTCTCTGCCATCGGATGGTTTGGTGGAATCTACAAATATTTTCGTAAATTTACGCACTATTTTCCACACTGCGAAATGTACCGCGGTGAAACCAACAAATTTTCCGACTTGTTAAAAAACTTAAGCGATTTGCCGCGGCTGAACCTCCCTCCGGCACCGCTGCGCATACAGACCTGCGACGACGGGGTGACGCGTGTATACTGCCCCCTGCGCCGGCGCTTCGTGGCCCTCACCCCCGAGGAGTGGGTGAGACAGCATTTCGTGCACCATCTTGTCAACGACCTGGGCTATCCGGCGCCGTTGCTCGCCAACGAGGTGAGCATAACGCTCAACTCCACATCGCGCCGCTGCGACACGGTGCTCTACTCCTCAGCCGGATTAAGACCGCTTATGATTGTGGAGTACAAAGCCCCACACATCCCTGTCACACAGAGTGTCTTTGACCAGATTGTGCGCTACAACATGGTGCTCCGCGTGCCGCTGCTCATCGTCTCCAACGGGCTCTCCCACTACTGCTGCTCGGTCGACTATGACACCCACGCAGTGCGTTTCCTCCCGACAATCCCCGAGTGGAGCTCCCTGCAGGATAGTGTTATCAAGGGATAATGCTATCAGAGATCTCAGAATTTTTATCAGAGGCATCAGAGCCATCAGAGGAATCAGAGTCATCAGCAATGCTGTGAGATCTCTGACCCCTCTGATAGTGATTTCTCTGATACCTCTGATACCTCTGATAGTGATTACTCTGATTACTCTGATATCAAAAACAGGCGCTGTCTCCCGACCGGGGATACAGCGCCTGCGTTTCTGTTTCATGGGAGCCGGCAGTCATGCCGCTCTCTGATGGTTCTTATTATTCAGCCTTGCCGTTGGAGCCGAGCACGTTTTCGATCTTGTGCTTGTAAAGACGCTCCATCTCGTCACGAGCCGGGCCGAGATATTTGCGGGGGTCGAATTCACCGGGTTTGTCAGTGAACACCTTGCGGATAGCGGCTGTCATGGCAAGACGGCTGTCAGAGTCGATATTGATCTTGCATACAGCGCTCTTGGCAGCTTTGCGGAGTTCCTCTTCGGGGATACCGATTGCGTCGGGCAGTTTGCCGCCGAGTTCGTTGATAGTCTTCACGTATTCCTGGGGCACGGAGCTTGAGCCGTGGAGCACGATGGGGAATCCGGGAAGTTTCTCCATAACAGCGTCGAGAACTTCGAATGCCAATGGAGGAGGAACGAGCAGACCGGTCTTCGGGTCGCGTGTGCACTGCTCGGGAGTGAACTTGTATGCACCGTGGCTTGTGCCGATAGAGATAGCCAGAGAGTCGCAGCCTGTGCGGGTAGCGAAGTCGATAACCTCTTCGGGGTCGGTGTAGGTGTGGTGGTCGGAAGAAACTTCGTCCTCTACACCTGCGAGCACGCCGAGCTCACCTTCTACAGTTACGTCATACTGGTGAGCGTAGTCAACAACTTTCTTTGTGAGGGCCACGTTCTCCTCATAGGGCAGGTGTGAGCCGTCGATCATAACGGAAGAGAAACCGCTGTCAATACAGCTCTTGCACAGCTCGAAGCTGTCACGATGGTCAAGGTGAAGAACAATCTGGGGATTCTCCCAGCCGAGTTCTTTGGCATAAGCCACAGCACCCTGTGCCATGTAGCGGAGCAGAGTAGCGTTGGCATAGTTGCGTGCGCCCTTTGAAACCTGGAGGATCACGGGAGATTTCTCCTCGGCAGCGGCCTTGATGATGGCCTGGAGCTGCTCCATGTTATTGAAGTTGAAAGCGGGGATAGCATAGCCACCCTTGATAGCCTTTGCAAACATCTCACGGGTGTTCACAAGACCTAATTCTTTATAGCTTACCATGTTAGTTAATATAAATTTATTTAGTCGTCAATTCAGATAACGGGCTGGGGCTTTTAAAAGTTGTCAAAGCGCGACCTCTCTCGGATGCCTCATGCTAATTTTCGGCAAATTTACAAAATTTCATCCGCATTAGCCACCTATCTTTAACTTTTTTAATACCCCCGGACATACCTCAATATCCGAAAATCTGCTCGGGAGTGAGGAGCACCACACGTCCCAGGCGGGAAATGGCGTCAAGGTCGAGGTCTTCTGTCTTGCCAAGAATTCCGTAGCGGTAGTTTTTATCCTTCACATTCTTCTGCTGGAACTCCACAAGTCCCTCAAGTGTCATGCCGGGAAGCGCCTCGAAGAGCTGACGGTCGCGGTTCAGACCTGCCGAACGGTTCTTTCCGTTGCCTGCAAGCGACGGAGCAAGTCCCAGATCCTCGTCGCGGATGTAGCTCCACGCTATGTTGTCGTCGATCACACGTTCGGTGCGGAGCCTCGACTCTATGGCATTCTTCGCCAGTCTGAAAGCGGCGTCGCTCTGCGGCATATCATTGATAATGCTGTTGAAGGCGTCCACGGCGTCCATCAGCTTGTCGTTCTGGGTGGCGATCTGCGACTGGTATGAGTAAGGAGTGTCAAGGCGCGACGGCTCTACAAACACGGCCCATGCGGAATATGCCAGCGAGCGGGCCTCGCGCATCTCCTGGAACACGATCGAGTTCATCGAACCGCCGAAATACTCGTTGTACATCTCGGCATAGGGATGCTGTGCAGGATCATACTGGCGGGGATCTGTGCTCAGCATGGTCATATAAAGCTGTTTCGCATCGTATGGTGCCACATATATTACAGTCTCTTCCGCCTCCAGAGGCATCCATTTTCTGAAATCCGAGGGTTCCTTGAGTTCTACACCTTTCATGTGGTTTTCGTCAAGCTCGGCGATCACCTCTTTCTCGGTCTGCGGACCGTAATAGATTATGCGGTGGGCAAGTCCCGTGAGATCGCGCAGTGATCCAAGCAGTTTCTCGCCGGTGATGGCGTTCAGCTCCTCGTCGGTGAGGCTCTGTGCCTTCACATAATCCTCGCCATAGCGCACGTAATCGGCAAGACAGGCGAAATTGCTGCGCTGGTTGGCTTTTGCGTCCACACGCGCCTTGCGCAGACGGTTCAGGTAGTCATCGCATACCTGCTGGTCTGCCACTGCCTCGGAGAGCAGTTTCTCCAGAAGTTGCAGCGCTTTGGTCATGTTGGCGCCCAGACCGCTGAGCACCAGATATGAGCGACGGCCGCCGACGGATACCCGGAAGTCGCATGCCAGGCTGTAGAATGCCTCGCTCACCTGCGCGGGAGTCATATCCTTTGTACCGATGAGCTTGATATATTCTGCGGCATAAGGGAGGTAGCGGTCGGCCCAGCTGCCGCTCTCATAGATGAAAGTTATGTCAAAGAGGTCGTTGTTGGTATTGCGTGTATAAAGCAATTGCGCCCCGTTGGCGAGTGTAGCCGATCTCAGGTCTTTCTGGAAATCCACAAACACCGGATCTATCGGTTTCACAGGCATGTTGACAATCTCTGTCAGGAACTGCGATGCCGTGTCGCGGTTTGTCACAATCGGGGTGATGGCCGGTTTCGAGATCTTTATCTCGTCGCGCGGCGGTCCCTGGCGCTTCGAGATGGCGGCGTAACCCTTGGGTGACAGGTATTTGTTTGCTACATCCACAATTTCCTTTTTGCTTATGTTCCTGCGGCGCTCTATGGATTTCACCCAGTCGGCCCACGGCTCGCCATTGACAAACGTATTCACGAACATCTGCGCGCGGTTGGTGTTCTTGAGCATCGCCTGCTCGAATTCGAGTTTGTCGTTTGCCTTGACGGCTTCGAGCAGCTCTTCAGAGAACTCCCCTTTTCTCACCTTCTCAAGCTCGGCAAGCATCAACGCCTCTACTTCAGCAAGGTTCTGGCCCTCGCGCGGACGCCCCGACATGATGAAAGCCCCCTGGTCTGCCATGTCATAGACAAACGCGCTGGCATACAGCAGCTTCTGCGCCTGGTTGAGATCCAGGTCCATTAGGCCGGCGGAGCCATTGGCTAGTATATAGGAAATCATGTCGAGAACCATCATATCCTCCTCGCGTGCGGCGGGAGCGCGCCATGCCAACATTATGCTTTCGGCGTCGTTACCCCACACCTCGGCGCGCACCGGCTCGGTAAACGGCTTCTCAGGCTTGATGTCGAGATACTTTAGATTCTTGTTCGGTTTCATGTCACCGAAATAGCGTGTGACCACATCCACCGCTTCGTCGGGATCGAAGTCGCCCGACATGGCCACCACCATGTTGTTGGGCACATACCATTCGTCGTGATACTTCTTTATATTTGTGATCGACGGATTCTTGAGGTGTGTCTGGGTGCCGAGCACGGTCTGGGTGCCGTAGGGATGCGACGGGAAGAGCACTTCAAGCAGTTTCTCGTAGCTTTTGCGGCCATCGTTGGTAAGCGACATGTTTTTCTCCTCGTAGATAGTCTCCAGCTCGGTATGGAAACCGCGTATCACGGGATGCTTGAAACGGTCGCTCTGTATCATTGCCCAGCGCTCAAGCTCGTTGGAGGGTATCTCCTCCACGTAGCATGTCACATCGGTAGAGGTGTATGCGTTGGTACCGTTCGCCCCTATGGTGGCCATCATTTTGTCATATTCGTTGGGGATGGCGAGTTTCGAGGCTTCGTAGCTTATGGAGTCTATTCTGTGGTAGAGCTGTGCCCTGGCCACTGAATCGGTAGTCTGGCGATATACCTCGAAAAGGCGCTCTATCTCGTCGAGCATCGGTTTCTCGGCAGCGTAATTCACCGTGCCGAAGGAGGGTGTGCCCTTGAACATAAGGTGCTCGAAATAATGCGCCAGGCCGGTGGTCTCGGCAGGATCGTTCTTGCCCCC